>JAJBTX010000120.1:0-14756 GCA_020860645.1 Lachnospiraceae bacterium
ACAATCCAAAACACAATGACCGCCGGTTTGATATCGGCAACAGTGAACACATTGATCCGGAGCGGATAGTTCTCCCGGCTTGTCCCAGAGGATTTCCAGCCGGCGGTTCTGTCTCCTGGGCACACTGGGCGGCAAAAGCCAGAAGGGAGGGGGCTGCCACCTGTACACTGGCCCAGAGAAGCTCCAGTGTGAGGCTGTCCTTTTCACAGCTTACCAATATCAGGCCGCAGGGCTTATGGTTGTGGATAAAAGCGGCGCTCAGCTTTGCGTCATAGTTCTCCCAGTCCACTTTCCTGTCGCTATGGACGCTATTTGCCAAATCTTCAATGGAGGCGAAAAGTTTGTAAATTGTGTCTGTCAGTTTGCCGCGCCGGGCGCCTGCCCCGACTGATGTGAAGCAAACCATTGCTGTGCAACTCTCTGAATGACCTCGTGGCGGCTGCCCTGCCCGGACGTATCTTTCAGCACTCTGTCCAGGATTGCATTCAGCTGCCCTTCGTCGTGGATCTGAACCATGGCGTTATTCTCATCCAGTATGTATATGCCTTCCGGAAGCTCGTTCAGGGAGCTCAGCCGATAAGCGTCTCCCGTAGCCGCATCGGTAAACGCGGCCCTGTGTGAATTGGTCGCAGTCGCATTCTGGCTGGACTGCTGCTCATCTGTCACTCCCAACCCTACGCCGTGCTGATAAGGGGTGAGGATGATCCGTTTTGTATGGGCGACCTCCTGGGGCGTGAACCAGACAGCGTGTTCCGAATGCATAGAATATACCACTGTCGTCTCGGCGGCATCACCCAGGGGCATCATCTCGTCCCTCCCTTCACGAATCACATTCTGACCTGTCATATCCACTCTCTCATTTGCACCTGACGCGGAGCCGAAGCCCGGAACAGGGTCAAACTGCGTAATATCAAACTTTACATAGTGCTCTAAACCCGGGATATTGTCATGCATCCATTTTTTGATCATCATGGCTCCCTCGATCGTCGCTACTCCGCCACGGCTGTGGCCGCGCATGCGTATCCAGATGTCATGGGGATGATTGATCCATGCAGGGCTTATCATCGTCTGCTGAATATAATCCACGCCCATCTGCTTTATATATTCCCTGAGGTTTTCAATACTGTAATCCCCGCTGTTGCTTGCGCCGAATATATTCAGCGGTCCCGCCATGGTAATACGAGTTTTATTTTTCTTTTCCGGCGATACTGTTTTCCGGATATGCTTTCTCTTTTTGCCGTTTATCCGCTGGACATCGCCATATCTTCTGGCGATATTCTCATCATGGGTATACTCCACCGGACTGTTGGGTTGCACAGCCTGCAAAGTCTGCTTGGCTCGCGCCGACTGTTTTGCTCTGTGAAGTGCCTCCTTCTTAATCTGTTTTACACTCTTTACGCCGGGCAGCCAGCCAAACACCTTATTATACCACTTCGGCCTCGCGTCCTTCATGTAATCTTCTGCGTTGCTCTTTCCCTTCACCCCAAGATGCTCACTGCGAAACTGTTTAAAGCTTGAACCCGCAATGTCGAATTCAAGGACTTCATTCCCGTCCATAGCCAGTCTCGTTCCCCTTGAATGATGCAGCCTGGTTTTTCTCATGTCAGCCCGCTCCTCACTGCGAAGTGCGTCTAAAGACTCATAGGGGTTCTGCTGCCCCATCACCTCCCGCACCGCATCCCGGACGCTCCCGATGTTATATTCCCGCATATGTTTGCTGCGGGTATCCTGTTCATCTGTCATCTGAGGCTGCACATAATATTCGCTGACGACGTCCGTCTGCTCCACCAGCCCCGTCAGCTGCTGTCTTTGTCTTCTTCTCAGCTCGAGATTCTGCCGATCACACATAATTTTAATCCTCCCGCTCTTCCTCTGTTGCCTCATCAAGATCTCCGCTGTAGTAGCAGCACCTTCTCACCAGAAGCGGCTCCGCGTCAGGAAAAATACCGGCGATCAGGTCTGCAGCCGCCGCAGAGCGGCAGACAACCCGTACATTTGTATCGGCCGCATAGCTTCCCTCTGCGGCCCGGATCGCGTAGCGGATGAGATCCGGCAAAATTTCCGGGCGGCTGTTCAACGTGCGCAGAAGCACGACATCCAGTGTATCATTACCAATATACTGCACCAGGAGAGCGCTTTCTATTTTCCGCCTGTTATTCCCTTTGTATACACAGCTCACGGATGTTTCATACTCCTCCTTCAGAAGCGGAAGATCCTGCCATACGCCGGGAAGCTCCCGCGCCGATTTCAGAAAACGACTAAAATCGTCCTGCGAAACCTCCTTAAGGGGAGTCAGACCCGCTGTGGGTTCCTTCTGGAAGCTCTTCATCCGGAGCAGATCCCCCAGTTCCGTTGTCAGGTCATATTTGTTGATCAGACCCACGCGGAATCCCCAGGCCTCCAGATACGCACAGAGCAGATTGTATTCCGCCGGCATCGGGACGTCGCACACCGCATACTCTACGCCGCTCTCATCCATCACGTCAAAGAATCTTTCCATCAGCCGGTCAGCCAGATTCCGCCTGCGGTATTCCGGCGCGATATACAGCCAGGTAATCCTTGCCGCTGTCATCTCTTCATTGTCGCCGTCTGTCCCTTCATCCACACGGAAGACAAGGGTTCCCGCCGGTATTTTTTCTTCACCCTCTTCCCAGATCGCTCCAAGCGCAAATACAGAAGGCTGCCGAAGCGAAAGGTACTGTTCCTCTGGCATAAGCCTTTCAAAAGCTGATTTATTATTTTCATTGATACCTGATATCATTATAAAACATCTCCCCTGATTCCTTTATTTATATGTCATGCCGAGCATCGTAATATCGTCAAACTGCTCCGTCTCGCCCACGAAGGCGTCGATCTCCTGCTTCACACGCTTCAGCAGCTCCTCCGGCTCCGCGTCCGGATCCTGGTTCAGCACCTCCAGCGTGCGCTCCCTGCTGAACTGATCCCCATCGGCGGCTGTGGCGTCCGGCACGCCGTCCGTGTAGACGAAGAGACTGTCGCCCGCGTTAAGCTGCAGCTCGTACTCCTCATGCGGCATATCCTCCATGACACCCATGACGAATCCATGGCAGTCGTCCAGCAGCTCGAAGCCGCCGCCCGCCCGTTTGATCATCGGATATTCATGCCCGGCGTTGACCGCGGTAAGCTTTCCGGTGGACAACTGCAAGATGCCCAGCCAGACAGTGACGAACATCTCCGCCTCGTTGTTCTCGCAGAGCTGGTTGTTCACGGACTCCATGACCTCTTTCGGAGAATGCCCCATCTGCGCCTCATTTTTGATAAGCGTCTTCGCGATAACCATGAACAGGGCCGCCGGGATCCCCTTGCCGGAGACGTCGGCGATCACCATCGCCAGGTGGTCGTCGTCCACCAGGAAGAAGTCGTAGAAGTCGCCGCCGACCTCCTTCGCCGGATTCATGGACGCGAAGATATCAAATTCACTCCGCTCCGGGAAGGCCGGAAAGATGCTGGGCAGCATATCCGCCTGAATCTGCATCGCCACGTTGAGCTCCGCGCCGATCCGCTCCTTCTCCGCCGTCACCTTTGTCAGATTGTCAATATACTGGTTGATATCGATCTCCAGCTTCAGCAGCGTCTCACTTAAGGTCTGGATCTCGTCCTTCGTATGTACTTTATCGAGGCGCTCCGAGATCTTATTCTCCTCCTGCACGAAGCGGCTCGCCTCCTGCGCGATGAGGTTGATCGGCGCGACCATGGAGCGATAGAGGTAATTCATATAGATAAAAATACTGATCGCCGTCACCAGCGCCACTCCCAGGATGGAATGGATCGTGTAATCCATCGTAGCGCTCTGCAGCGTGGACATGGGAATCTCGACGCCGATCAGGCCGACCACCTCGTCGCCATCCAGAACCGGCAGCAGAGCGGTCGTGTTGTAGCCGTATATTCCATCAGAAATAAAGTAGTTGTCCGAGCGCTCGCCTGTCTCAACGATCGAGGCCGCCTCCTCCAGATATTTCGCGTTGAAGGCGCTCATATCTCCGAAGGAATAGCACAGTTCCGGATCTGTATAGCTGTCGAAGACATAGTTGAGCGGCGTCCAGCCCGCGCTATCGTCCTCGTCATAGGCATACAGCATGTCCATGTCGAGCCAGCCAACGAAGATGTCGTTCGCGTTCACATTCTCCCGCAGCAGATTCAGCTGCGCGAGAAGCTCCTGATATTCCTCTGTCGCTGTCAGCGCCCCGATCTCCTCCTCCCCGGCCTCGCCCGCCTTATAGGCCTGCGAGAGACGCAGATACTCGATGAGCGTCTCCTCCGAGCAGTAATCGAGGAACACCTCGGCGATCTCGTAAGCCCGCTCATTGTACTGCTGCTGTATGTAGGAGCGGTACTGGACATAGCCGATCCCTGTACAGGCCGCGCAGAGCAGCACCGCCAGAATCGTAAATCCCAGCACGATCTTCGTCGCCAGCTTCGAATGCTTCTTCATCCTTTTTATCCTCCTGTCAGATGTGTACGACCAGTGTATTTAATCCGAGTACGCTCTGGTACTCTGTTTTTTTCGCCATCTGCATGATCATGTTCACGCCCAGGTATTCCAGAGAGTCGTCCGCGAGCTCCAGCGGATTGTAGTGCCGTCCTTCCGAGCGGATACGCAGAATGCCGCCCTCCGGCAGCTTCAGGATACGCACGTCCATACTCCCCTGATTGTCCATGGACTTCTCCGCCGTGATGACCATCAGTTCCTCCAGCGCCAGGCTGATCGTCATCGTCTGTTCCTCATCAAAACCACTTGCTTCGCAGAATTCCGTGATCCGCTCGCTGGCTCCGCAGATTGCCTCCGTGTCACAGGGAACCGTAAAACTGATACTCTTCCCCTCCCGCAGCGCCGTGTCATCCAGAAGATACAGATCCACCTTCCCTTTTTGTCTCCGGGAATACAGACCGGCCGCCCCGGTCCACAAAAGAGCCGTCACAAGCTCCGAGATCCAGTAAAACATCCAGATTCCGGCACCGCTTCCACGCAGCAGCCACGCAGCCAGCACAGGCGCCGCAAAGACGCGCAGCAGTGTGATCAGATTTGCCATGCCCGTATTCATGACCGCGTAGTAATAATAAGACATGACACTGTTCAGTGTGCCGAGCACAATCCCCGCCGCGAGGCAGGCAACCGGAAAACGCACATCCAGCTCCGTTCCGAACAGACCTCCCATCTGCCCCCTGAAAAGGAGAAGAAAGGCTGCGAATATGCAGGCACAGACAGCTCCCATCCGAAGCTGCAGCTGCAGCAGCTTCCTGACCGAGGGAACGTCCTGCTCCCCATTGTAAATCCCCAGCATGGCGGAGCCTGCCTGGGGAACGCCGTTCTGCACACAGATGGAAAACTCATTCAGATTGTTCGTAATAGCGAAGGCCGCCACCATCGTGCTTCCGCCCGCGATGTTCATGATGCCGTTCAGACTGATCAGCCGCAGAGAGGAGAGCAGGTTATTCAGCGCCAGCGGACTTCCCGTTCTCATCGCCTCCAGCAGCATCTTTCTCCTCGGTCTGACCGGCCGGAAGTGAAAGCCGGAATTCTTCCCGGCAAGGAAGCAGAAGCTCATGACGCAGGCCACGGCCGTACCGATATTGCCGGCCCAGGCCGCTCCCGCGATTCCCAGATCAAGCACAAACAGGAACAAATAATCCAGTATGATGTTCAGCACCGTCATCGCAGTCATGGAAAACGCCGCCTGCTTTGTCCGGCCTTCCAGACGCAGATAATAGTACGGCACATACAGAAGGACCTTGAAAATGCCGCCCAGAAATGTAATCCGGATATAGGACTCCACCAGCTGCCAGGTATCGGCGGACCCGAGAAAGCGCGCCAGGCGGGCGGAGAAGACAAAACCGATGCAGCACAGGACCAGGCTGGAGAAGAAGGCCGTCTCCACCACCAGGCAGTAGTAATCCTGCCCTTCCTGCTGACGATTTCCGCCCATCGCCGCGGCGGACAGTGCGGAGCTGCCGGCCGCGAGGAGAGAACCCAGCGTGCAGAGCAGCAGATAGACAGCCAGACTCTGATTTACACTGGCGATCCCCGTCTCCCCCATCCGCTGCCCTACCATGATCCCGTCAAAAAACACGTTGACGGTCCCGCCCAGTATGGCAATCATGCTGGGGAACAACGCCTTATAATAAATTCTTTTCAGCATCTTCTGGTCGGAATACATAATTTACAGAATCCTCTTCTTCATATACGCAATCGCCTCCGGGTCAGACAGGTACTGCAGCGGCTTGCTGTGCGCCAGCCGCTTCTGAAAGCGCTTCCGACAGCTCTGATGTGCCCCCTGCTCAACCAGAAGCACCTGCGGATCCCCGATCATGCCGAGTTCCCTCAAGTCCCGATAATCATCACTCAGATCGCGCAGAATTTCATCCAGCAGCTCGCTGTAACCTGCCAAAATCCGCTTCGACGCAGAGACTTCATCGTCCACGGTTCTTCCACGATCAGCGCTCCTCTCGATCCCCGCTGCCTTTCGCGGCTCGTCGGAGACCTCCAGAAAGCACAGATATCTTCCCGGCAGCAACGTCCTGTCGTCGCAGACGCTGTATTCCAGGACGCGCAGCCCGGTTCGCTCCGAGAACTGTTCTACCGCCCTCGCGACCGTCCGCATATCTATCTTCTCCCCTGCTACATTGAGAGCCTGATTTTTCCGGTAGCAGACTGTGAGAACCGGGGACTCCCCGCAGAAACCCGTCACTCTCACCACATCGCCCAGCCGGTAGCGGTACAGGCCGGAGAAATTCGTCACGACGATTTCATACTCCTCCCCGACCGTCAGCTCCCCGATCGTCCTCGCCCGGGTCTCTCCCTCTTCAAGCGGAAGAAACTCAAAATATCCGGCACGGGGGATCAGGACATATTCACGCATCTCCGGCTCCATGGCTACCGCGATAAAACACTCGGAGGCCGTGTAGGAAAAATAGTGGATCGGCACGTCGCCCAGATAGTCCCGCAGCACCGCCTCCTGCGCCGCGAATGCGCTGTCACCGATCCCGCTGATCCACTGAAAGCTCTCCCAGAGGCGTTTCACAATACCGGTGAATCCGGCTTTGCACTCCCGACGCACTTTTTCAGACCATTCCTCAGGCGGAACCGGCAGGGCAAGCAGCGCGCGCCGCTCCCTTTCCCCGATCGCGATTTCATCTGGGATCCGGCGGCTCTCCATATCCTTTAGAACACTCTCCCAGTTCTCCTCAAAATAGCGGAAAAACAGCAGCGCATCATATAGAAAGATCGACTGGATCCCCGCCATGTCCGGCGAGGAGAGCGCGATCCAGAGCTTCGTGTAGGGAACATCCCCGATCTCTCTTGAGAAAAGCAGCTTCTCCCCTCCCAGAATACTCCGTTCCAGATCATTTGTCCACCTTTCATAAAGCGCGCGGTAGAGCGCAACGGACAAGAGCGTCTCCGGCTCAGGCCCGCCGGTCTCGGTCCGAAATACGCTCATCATCAGGTGACGGCCTTTTCCGATCCCCGGCGTGCGTCCATGGCAGGCATACCAGAGGGGGACGAGCGCGCGGGAAAGCGCCTCATCCGAGAGCGGGATCCACTTCTGCTTTCCCGCGCTGCCGGAGGTCGTGACAAAGTGCCGCGGCGGATAGACCGTGAGAAGATTCTGTTCCCCTGCCCGCATGCGCTCCACATACCCTTCGTAATCCGAATAATCGGTGACCGGCACCAGGCGCCGGTAATCCTCCGCCGTCTCCACCTCGGCGAAATGATGCGCCCTTCCGTACTCCGTATCCTGATTGTCCCGCATCAGCTTTCGCAGGTTTTCCAGACTCAGATCCCTCGCCCTTTCGCAGTCCTGCCGGAAGCGCTCCGCCTCCTGCTCCCATCGATTTTTCCCCATCTTCCAGCTCGTCTCCTCTTTCGTCGCCTACGCGCCCGCGTTCTCTCCCGGGACATTCACGCCCTGCCCCCATTCAATCCCATGCTTAAACGCAGGATCATGTTCCAGAAGCCAGGATTCCGACTCCCGGACAAAGGGCTGCTGTGCAGTTGCCATATACATCTTCAGCGCTTCCCGCACCTGTTCCTCGCCCTCGAAACCATAGCTCGCGATGTAGTCGACGACTCCGTCCAGCACCGTGCCCACTAAGGTATAATACTGGAGCCGGTGAAAAAGGAGCTGATCCTCGGGATCGTCCGGATTGAGAAAGTCCGGATATTTGTTGCACATATTCATCGCCACCTGGTTCTCCATAAAATCCCTGTGAATCTGCGCCTTGTTCTGCACCATCACCTCCAGAGGCATGCTCTCGATCGCGTTCCCATACTTGCGGGTGATCATATCATACTGCGCCCGGATCACCTCACGGAAAGCCGCCACGCCGCGCGCATTCTGCTCGGCGGCGGGCTTTAGCTCTTCCTCCGGGGTCCCTTCCGCCTCCCTTCTCAGCCGCTTCCCGTTCTCTATGCAGTCCTCCGTCCATTTCCCCTTGTGCATCCCGGCTCCGGTCCCCAGATCCTTATACATGGCGAGCGCCTTTTCGGGAGTCAGCAGCTTTTCGGCGGCTTCCAGTCCGAAGAAAGAGGTAAGCGAACGGAACAGCGATTCCCCGATATTGTTCTGATTCAATCCCCGTTCCCTGAGCTCCGCCTCGCTGTACTGCAGCGAATAATAATGTCTGCCCCTCACTCTCGCTCTGATCTGCTTCGCCTCTTCTGTATCTCCCTCCCACACTTCATCCAGCGCGCGCAGCAGCGGATTGCCCGCATTTCTGATCTGATTGCTGATCTTAATCCTGGTCTCTCTTTCCCGGATTGTAACTTGGAAGGCCTGCGTTCCCGGCGTCAGCTTCTCCGCCCTCGTCTCACGGGCTGTCTCTATCAATCTCCTGCTAATATCCAGACGATGCTCGCACCAGCTTTCAGGGTCTGCAGTTCTGTCGTCGTTCCTCTCTTCCATTTTGGTAAACATACTCTCCTGCGAACCATCCTTCAGAGCCTGGCGGATCGCAAGCGCCCGGGCGCGTTCCTGGAGCGCCCGCAGCATCATCTGCTTATAGGAATACTCCTCGCTTCTGTATTTCATCAGCTCATCCCGCAGCGTGGGATTCTGAACCGTCGCTTCTCTCCCCTCGTTCACGACGTCCAGGCTATGATGCCGCAGCTTCAGCAGGTCGGCGAGGAACATATTATCCATGAAGAGCTCATTCAGCTCCGCTGTGCGCACCATGAGATCCTCATCGGAGAGCTCGGCCAGCTCGTCCACATCGCAGTGCATGATACGCTCCAGACGGGGCGAGGCGAGGTCGCGCACACGGTTGTAGAGTTCCTCGGACGGCTTTCCTCCCTTTCCCAGCCGATTGACCTCCAGAAACATTTTCATCTTCTCCAGATTCTGTTCGTAAAACTCATCGCCTATCTGGAGAAATACGTGGCTGCGGGAGAAGAACTGGCTGTTCTCCTCCCCTTTCCGAAGTCCCAGCCTGGGATCTTCTTTCAAACGCGCAAGGAGAGCTATCCCCGCTTCCATCCGCTGCGCGTAGCTCTTCGCGGAGTCCTCGACACGTGTCTTTTGCTCTTCCTTAAGCCGATTCATCGTCTGCTCGTGCACGCTGATCGCCTCGTCAAATTGCTGCTTGCAGGTCTCGGCCAGCGCCTCCCCAATTTCGATGACCGGCGCCTCTTTCTTTTCGTAATACTTGTTTTTATTGAAGTTCACCCCAAACTTCGCCATGATCTGGATCATGGCCCCATGATATTTGACGAAGAGCTTGAAGCTTTCATTCAGCGCCTGCGCCCGGTACGGGTCGAGCGTCCGGAAAAAGGGCGCGTTGATCGGATCCTGCATCACATTATCCATGCAGAGCATTCGACCCGCAAGCTCCCCCATCTCGCGCGCATGCCCGCGCAGATACTGCTCCGTGAACATCTCCGGCGAGTATTCATGGCTGATCAGCTCGTTGACCATCTCCTCCAGATGCGGTCTTCTGCGCTTGATGTCGTTGGAGCAGTAGTCCTCGTAAAACTTGTCGTCACGTAGCTTATTTTCGGCGTCCTGCGGCGTAGCCGGGGTCTTATTCCTGCCCTTCACCTTGTAGCCTCTGGTAAACGCGAAAAGAACCCTGTTGTCCACCTTGCTCTTCTCGATCAGATCCTTATGCGGCTCCTGCGCGTTGTTCCTGTCTGCGATGCTTTCCTGCAGCGCTGTGACCATATCATAGGAGGTCGCGCTCCCTACCGGACAGCCTGCCCTTCTGGCGGCCCTCGCCTTCCTTGCGTCCCGGCGGCGCTCCTTGAAGCTTCGTTTCGCGGGCTTCTGGGCCTGGATGGGAATACCGGGCGCTGTCCGCACTGCCTGCGCGGGTGGGAGCTCCTGCCGGATCTCCCGGGTGAGCGTCACGTTGTCCTGGAGCTGGCGCTGCGCTTCGACTTCCCCCGCAGAAGGAGCGTCCGCCCCCGGCGACGGAGGCGTATTCGTCCTGTGCGTCTCGGTCTGCCGCTGCAGCGTGGTACTGATCGGATCCTCATGCTTCGTCTTCTCTATCTGTTCATTGTAGCACATCTTTACTCCTCCTTCTGCGCTTTTGCGGACAGGCTTTCCCTGACCCAGGTATATGAAATGGGAACCGCCGCCGGGAGAACCGCCCGGATCAGCGCGGCCGAGGACGGATTGACCGCCTGCACGGTAAACAAAGCCTCCGGCGGGTATTTCTCACAGATGCGGGCGAAGGCCGCGCGGAACATCAGCGGCAGGTCCTTCGGCTCCCCTCCCTTCACCCAGGCGAGGACGAGGTTGTCCGCTCCCTCGGAGGTAAAGGCCATGAAGGAGCGGATCTCTCTGCCGTCCAGTACCGCCACGCTCGTCTGCGCGTCCACCTCCGGGCCGGTCAGCCCGTTTTCAAGATAATCCTCTCCGGAAGCCGCCTCCTTTTTGTAGGCCAGCTCCAGCGCACGCTCCGAGACCTGCGAGAAGGGAACCACAGAGGAGCCCTCCTGCGCCGTCCCCTTGAAAAAGGGGCTTTCCGTCAGTTCGCCCACCGTCAGGGCGTAGAGCGTCTCCGCCGTATCAGTCCGGACAAAACCCAGCGCCGTGAGGAAGGGCGGGATCGTGTCATGCTCCGGCGTCGTCCCGGTGTAGCTGAACTCCAGATCAGCGCCGTGCTTCGCGGCAAAGCGGAGAAAGGTCTCCATCAGGAGCCTGCCCCCGCCGCGTCGGCGATAGTCCGGCGCGATGTAGAAGGAGCGTATCTCCAACGTTCCTCCGTCAAGCCAGCCCGCGGCCGCGCCGCAGGCCGCGCCCTCGCATGTCAGCCCCAGCGCGCTGACGGGTTCTCCCGCCTCCAGCGCCGCGCTCACCTCAGGCAGCAGCAGCGTGCGAAACATGCTCAGCTCATCCTGTCCAATCCAACCTGTCTCCATACGAAACTCTCCTTTTCATTTATTGTTCCATAACGCCACAGATTTCTTCGCGCTTTGCGCTGCTGCGCATAAGTTCGTTGTAATTATTCAGAAATCCTGAGCATCACTTCATCCATGTATAAGAAATCATCCTTGCCTGCGGCGCCATAGCCCGAATCAGCGCCGCCGTGAGCCGGTCCACCGACTGGATCACGATCTTCTCCTCCGGCGGAAAGAGCCGCCTCGCCCTGCCGAAGGCGGACCGTACCATGCTGTACACCGCCGCAGGTCCGACGCTGCCGGACCAGGTGGAGGAGAGGGTCAGGCTGTTCAGGCAGGAGCGGTCGAAGATCGCGTAGGCCGCGATCCGGTTCTCTCTCACAATCGCCATGCTGATCCTGCGCTCCACATATGGCCCGTCAACGCCGCCCTCGGGCCGCGGCGAGCCGCCCTTCCTCGCCACGCGGTCCGCCTGCCGGAGCAGCTCCTCGTCCAACTCGGCAAAGGAGGTGCCGGACTCCCTCGCGCCGGACAGAGGGGAGGCTTCCTCCAGCTCTCCGAGCGTCGTCACATAGATATTTTCTTTTTCATCGGTCTCGTCGCGGAAGCCCAGCGCCTGCAGGAAGGGGAAGAGCGTCTCATGCTCCTCCCGCGTCGCGGTAAAGTGAATCGCCATGCCCGCGCGCGGCTCCCCCAGCAGCTTTTCGAGCGTCCCGACCAGGAGCCTGCCGCCTCCGCGCCGCCGGTAGTCCGGCGCGACATAGAGGGAACGGATCTGGAAAAAACCGCCCTCCAAATCTCCCGCCAGCGCCCCGACCGCCACATCGCCCTCCGTGAGCCCGAGGGCCGTCACGGGTTCCTTCGCCTTCAGCGCCTGCGCCGCCTCGGGGAGCAGCAGGCTCTCGAACACGCCGGGATCTCCCGGCTGCAGTACGCCAATCTGCATCATATCGGTCAGCTGACCCCTTTTAATACGGTCTGCAGGCCTGCGCGGTACTGATCCAGGATCGCCTTGATCGTAGCCGGCAGCTGGGCTTCATTCTCCGGCGTGATCACGCCCGGCATGCCGCTGATGCACAGCAGCGTCCGGCACGCCTCCGTGGCTACCGCACGCGTGGCGTCGTTATTCCGGTAAGCATTTTTCTGCGTTTCCTGAGCTACACTTATATAGTTCGCGCCGAATTTGATCATCAGCATCTGTGAAAGATAAGCGACTGCGCTTTCCAGATTGCCGCCGAATACGGCGGCGTCCTTCACATTGGGCAGCATCTCCCGGAAATACTGGATACACTCCGGGCTTGTCAGATAATTCAGGAATACTCCCATCATGTGAGCCTGAATCTCATCCACACCGCCTTCGCTTACATACGCGCTTGCGCTCGATTTACTGTAACTGCTTTTCTTCATGTTTGCCTGCACTTCCGACATATCTGTGCCGCTGCGATCCAGTTCATGGAAATATTCCACATAATCTCCGGAAAGCCCGTCAAAACGATTCCCTATAAGAAGAGAATTCAGTTTGGCTCCTTCGTCCTTGCTCTGACGGAGCTGCAGCTCAACCAGAGCCGCCGCGCGCGCCTGTGTCATATTACTTCCTTTGGCGATCTCGCTTCGATAAGCGGCGTCAGACTTCTCTACGATTCCGCCCTCTTCGGTAAAACGCTTTTTCGCGAGTTCCCTGACGTAACCGCTGCTGATGAGCATCTCTCTGCCCGGCGCGGACAGGGGCTCATCCTTCAGGAAGAAGTCCATCGCATTGGTGCAGGCCGCCAGCTCGCTCGCAATCCGCCCGGCTTCCGCCTCATAGGCTTCTCCCTTCTCGATCGCTTTATCTCTCCTGCGGATTTCCTGCGGACTGGCTGCACCCTCGTACAGCGCGCACAGCGTCTGCGCCGCCGCGGCCTTCCGCCGCATAGCTTTCCAGGAGGCTCCGATCTGCGACCTCTTCGCGGCGAGATCATCCAGCATCGTTTTATACTCCTCATATACCGCCGGTTTCGCATCGACGGCTCTCCGGAACTCCGCAGTATATGCATCGGTCTGCGGCGCGGCGGCTCCTTCCGCCGCAGCCTGCTCCTGCGGGGCTTTCTCCGCCGCGCCCGGCTCCGTCTCGGAGATCAGCCTGCCGATCTCCTGCTCGGCGTCCCTGTCATAAATCGCTTCCTCCCCCTGCTGAAGCTGCGCAAGTCTCTGCGTAAGAGCTGTGGATATAACATTGTCCTGCATCCTCGCCATCTCCAGATCGGTACTCTCATAATAGGTGCGCTTATCCAGAGCGAAGCCCTTCAGCATGGCTTTCGCATTCAGCGCAAGGGAATATGGCTCCATCAGCTGATTGAGCTTTTCGTTCAACAGCTCCAGCTGATACTGGGGCATGGCGTCAAAGAAGGGCTTATTGACGGGGTCCTTCATGACGTTCTCAAAGTATACCAGCCTGGACGAGCGCTCGTAGGACTCCGCCATGTGTTTCTCCAGATAAGCTTCCGCCGTCATGCCCAGCGTGATATCCATATTCAGGATTTCCCGGGTCATACGCTCCAGGTGCGGCCATCTCCTCTGGACGTCCGCGGAAATGTAATCCTCGAGGAACGCGTCGTCCGCGGCCTTCCTGTCCCTGTCTTTCCTGAGCACGCGGCCCTTTTTGTCCGTGCGGTACCCCTGCGAGAACGAACGCAGCACACGGAGGTCCACATGCGCGTCCACGGCCCTGCTTACGCGGTCTGCCGTCATGGAATTTTTTTTCTCGGCATCCTGATTGGTGAGCTGCTCCATCATATTGTAGGAGGCATGGTCGGCGTCCGGATTGAACTGCTGCGCCAGCCTGTCCCGTTTCTGGTCCTCCCTGCGCTGCTTGTAGGTTTTCTTCGTCGGCTCCTGGTCCTGGACAGGGCTGCCGGCGGCGGCGCTTGCGGCCTGCGCCTGGGGAAGTCGGGCGGCGGCTGTCTGCATCAAAGTCCCATTGGCTTCCGTCTGCGCGCCTGTCTGCGTATTCTGTTCTTCCGCGGGCGTCGGTTCCGGGTCCACAGCCAGCCCCTGGGACACGACCGTCCCCCGCATCGTCCGGAAACCCTGTTCAACCGCCTGCTGTTGATTCTGTTGATTCGACCGATTCGCTCTTCTTCGTCTAAAAAATGGCACGTCCTTCCTCTCCTTTCTCTGTCGGGATATTTCCATAT
Organism: Lachnospiraceae bacterium; assembly: GCA_020860645.1. Lineage (GTDB taxonomy): Bacteria > Bacillota > Clostridia > Lachnospirales > Lachnospiraceae > Hominiventricola. The sequence continues at coordinate 14,536 of JAJBTX010000120.1, forward strand.
CCGGCCGGGGCGGGCAGCCGCCTCGCCTTTCTGTATGCCCGGGAGACGATCTTCGCCTCCGGCGCCAGTTCCCATATCAGTTTCAGAATCTCCTCATTCACCGCCTGGAACACAATCTCCTCCGCAGGCGGATACAGCGCTGGCGCCCGGGGGAAGGGGTCCAGCGGCAAAGGGGGGGGACCCCGTAGGAGGGGGGGCGAGGTGGGGCGGGGGGGGGGGCG
>JAJBTX010000120.1:14766-57899 GCA_020860645.1 Lachnospiraceae bacterium
CCCGCAGGCGGATACAGCTCTCTCGCCCGGAGAAAGGATTCCCGCAGCAAAAGGGGAATGTCCCCGGGACTGTCCTCCCCCGCGAAGACCGCCGCCAGCGTGAGCCTGTGAAGGCAGGAGCGGTCGAAGGCCGCGTAGGCCAGGATTGTACCGCCGCGCACAAGAGCGGTCGAAAGCCGCCGCTCCACGCCGGGAGCGGCCAGCCCTCCTTCCGGCAGCGGCGCGCCGCACTGCATGGCCCTGCGGCCGGCGATGCGGAGCGTGAGCCCGTCCAGCGTCTCGAAGCTCCGGAGTCTTGCGTCCGTCCTGGCTTCCCCGAAGAAGGGAAGCTCCGCCAGCCGGGACAGCGTAGTCATATAGAGGTTCTGTTCGCCTTCCGTCTCGTCCGCAAAACCCATGGCGCCAAGGAACGCGCAGAGCTCCTCATGCTCCCTTTCGGTGACGGTAAAGCGGATCACCAGTCCCGCGCAGGTATCCGGCAGCAGCGTTTCCAGCGTCTCAAGGAGCAGGCGGGCAGCTCCCCTGCGCCGATACTGCGGGGCGACGTAGAGGGACTGTATCCGGAACCATTCATCCTCCAGATATCCCGCCAGCGCCCCGATCGCCACATCCCCTTCCGTCGCCGCGAGGGCTGTGAGAGGCGCGCCCGCCGTGAGCGCCTGCGCCGCGTCCGCAAGGAGCAGCGGGCAGAAAACTCCCGGATCTCCGGGCGGCAGCACTCCGATCTTCATATCCCGCCTCCCGGCTGCTCCGATGCGCCGCGCCGCAGCTGTTCCCCGGCGCTTCTCGCATACAGCGCCCCGTAGAGCTCGTTGCCGATCCCCGTCCTTCCGGTCCGCCGGTATTCCATCTCCACCGCCTTTATGAGGTCGTCGTTCGTGACCCTGCGCTGCTCCGCCGCGGCGCGGAATGCCGCCGAGAGCGCGGCGGATTTTATGGAGCTGCCGGTGAGGTCCGCCACCTTCGCGTAGACCCGGAAATCGACGTCGCTCTCCAGCGGCGTCTCTTTGGGGAAGGACTTCTCCCACAGCGAGAGTCTGGACGCCTCGTCCGGCTTCTCAATCGGTATCATATAGGTCATCCTTCGCTTGAAGGCCGCGTCAAAATTCTGCATCACATTCGTCGCCAGGATCGACATGCCGGAATATTCCTCGATCTTCTGCAGAAGATAGGCCGTCTGGGAGTTGGCGAAGCGATCGTTGGAATTCGTCACATCCGTCCTCTTCGTAAAGAGCGCGTCCGCCTCGTCGAAAAACAGGATGGAGTTGGAGAATCTTGCCGCGGCGAAGATCGCGCCCAGGTTCTTCTCCGTCTCCCCGATATACTTGCTTCCGACCTGGGACAGGTCGATCCGGTAAATATCAAGACCGAGCTCCTTCGCCATCACCTGCGCCGCCATGGTCTTGCCCGTGCCGGGCGGCCCGTAGAGCACGATGGAGGTGCCACTGCCGTAGGGAAGCTTCCTCCCGAAGCCGAAATCCACATACACCCTGCTCCGGTAGCGGATGCGGTCGCAGGCCTCCTGCAGGAGCCGCCTGCTCTCGTCGGAGAGCTGCAGATCCTCCCAGGTGAAAGGACTCTCAAGCCGGGTCGCCAGCTCGCCGAAGCTCGCGGCGCAGCTGATGCGGATCTGTTCCTCCAGGAGCGCCCGGGAGACGATGCTTCCGCCCTCGCCCGCGCCCGCCCGCAGCGCGCTGCCTGTGACCACCGTGCTGATGCGGCCCGGGGACATATCGTACTTGGACACCAGCTCATCGAGGTCGACGTCCTTCCCAAAGGAGAGCTCCCGCTGGTCAGCGAACTCCTGCCAGAACTGCCTCTGCTCCCGGTACGAGGGATGGCTGACCGGCAGCACGCTGTGCGCGCCCCGGATCCTTAAGTCGTCCGGCCAGGGAGCTTCCGTCCCGGTGAGCAGGATCTTCACTCTGGTCTGAAGGAAGGAGAGCAGCCGCTGAAACGCTATCTCCTGTCCCTCCGGAAGATCGGCGTCCTCAAGATAGACCAGCGCGCCCTCGTAAATATGCTTTCTGGCGGCGCGGTCCAGGATTTTTGTCGCTTCCTTCACCGGAAGCTGCAAAATCTCCCGCATCCGCAGGCATACCACGTCAAGATTTCCCAGGCTTCCCAGCCTGCGTGCCAGGAAGCGGCGCCCCGTTCCCCGGATTCCCACGAGCTCGATCACGCCCTGCTCTCCCGGCATGGAGAGACCCACAAATATATCTGTCAGCGCCTGAAACTCGGCCTCATGGCAGAGAAACTGCGGCAAAGGCTTCCCTGTGTCCACAACCTCCAGGAAGGGTTCCGCGTCCCCCGCCGGGATCGGCGCCTCCAGAAGAGCGAGCAGGGCTTCTTTGCAGAGCACAATCGGCTGCGAGAGGCGGGAAGCGCCCCTTCGCGCTCCGGCGCTCCGGGCCACATAACGGGAAAAGAAGGAATCCTCCCGCAGCAGAATCTCCGGATCGTTCTCTTCCCCGAGGAAGAAACCGCACAGCTCGTGGACAAGGCCGACCGTGGGCCTTGCTTCTCCCTCTCTCTGCAGCGAGGCGAACAGGCTCTCATACTTCCTGTCCCGCTCCAGGCAGGCCGCCGCGAGGAAGGCTGTCATCTCCACCGGCGTCATCCGCTCCGGGTTCAGGAAATGGCGCAGCGGGAGCCTTTGCCCCATCTCTTCTGAGCGCTGTCCCTTTTTGAGCAGGACGTCGAAGAGCGCTCTCACGCTGCGGCGATCCGGGAGCTCTTCCGCGGACGGAAAGGAGCAGAGCATGTCGAGGAAGCGGCTCCACTGCAGCCACTCATCCTCCGCGCTCCCGAAGGGCTCCTCCGTGAGCCCGGGGAAATATTGTTCTCTCCACTCCTGCGCGTCCATGCTGTTTCTTCCCTTTCGTATCTTTTACAGTCCGATCAGCGAGGCATACGGCTCGAAATCGGACCTAGTGAAGACCTTGCCCGTCTTCACAAACTCATAGCGGATCGCCTGCAGATAATGCTTCATGCAGACCTCCTTCCCGTCTCCGTCCGCGGCGGCCAGGAAGGCCGCGTTGAGGATACAGTTCTTGATATTACCGCCGACGAACTCGAATTTCTCCGCGAGGAAGCGGATGTCCACGTCCTCGCCCAGCGGCGTCCCCTTCGGGATCGTGGTCTTCCAGAGCATCTCGCGCGTGTCCGCGTCCGGGAACTGGAACTCCACGATGTATTTCATGCGCCGGAAGAAGGCCGGGTCGATGTTGTGCTTGTAGTTCGTCGCCAGCACCGAGACGCCGTCATAGGCCTCCACCTCCTGCAGCAGCAGCGCCGTCTTGTTGTTATTGGAGGACTGGTTGCTGCCGCCGTCGTCGGAGCGCTTGGCAAAGAGGGTATCGCACTCGTCGAAAAATAATACGACATTGCACTTCTTTGCCTCACGGAAGATCATTGAGATCGACTTCTCCGTCTCGCCGACATATTTATCAATCACCTTGGACAGATCCACGCGGTAGAGCTCCAGGTTCAGCTCGTGGGCGATGACCTGGGCGCACATGGATTTGCCGGTGCCGGGCGCGCCGAAGAGCAGAATCGACAGGCCGCGCCCGTAGGGGTATTTCTTCGTATAGTCCCAGTTGTCGTAGACCTGCTTGCGGAAAGTCATCTGGTCGATGGCGTGCTCGAGCGTCTCCCGCTGGTCGCGGTTCATGACGATATCCTCGAAGCCGAAATTTGCCTTGACCTTCGTCGCCTTCTGCGTCAGCTCCGAGCTCATCTGGTTGTTGCAACCGCGGAAGAGCGTCGCCCTTGGAATCTCGATGTCCTTATCCATGGTGGCGTAGCTTCTCGCCTGGTGGAGCGCCGAGCGGATCTTCCCCGGCGTAAAGAGGAATTTGGTCGCCATCTCGGAGAGGACCACGTCCCCGGCCAGCGCGTAGCCCTTCGCGTAATAGTTCCAGCAGTCCTCGCGCTCCTGGTTGGAGGGCGTCGGAAGCTCCAGCTCCGTGTACTCCTCCTTCGTCATATCCTTCATGGAGAGCTTCTCCTTGCTCAGGGCGAAGACCAGCAGGCCGTGCCGCGTAAGCTTTGAGAAGGCCAGATCCATGTAACCGAAGAACTTCTCCTTCTCCTCCTCGCGGTAGCTCAAATCATCGAGACAGCAACAGGCGCCGATCAGGATGCACTCGCGCGTGACGGCCCAGAGCGCCTTGTCCACGAAGGAAAAATCATAGTCGAAGAGCTTCTTGCAGTTGATCGAGACCGCCCGCAGGCCGTGGCGCGCGCAGAAGTGCCTGATAAAAAATTTTCTGCCGCTGCCCTCGTCCCCGTAGTAGGAGAAGATACGCACGCCCTCGTCATAGGAGATCTCCATGGCATCGAGCACGCCCTCATTGGCCATGATGGGATCGAGTTCTTCCTCCCCTGTGAGCATCTGGAAGAAGCGGACATAATTCTCATCCAGGCGCAGGGGGTGCTTGCCAAAGAGGAAGTCGATCACACGCTTGTCCGGCGAGACGACGGTCGAGAAAGGCATGCTGTCCTGTACGCGCAGATCTAAAAGAGGCAGGAGCTGCTCCAGGCAGACCGACATATCGCCGTAGGCCCCTGTGATCGAGAAGCGGTCTCCGTAGTAGAGCTTCGCCGCGGACTCAATCGTCGGCGCGGAGAGACTGCCGTTCTCATTGATCACCTGGAAGACGCCCGCATAATCGGTCTGGGTCGAGGAAAGAATACTCGCCGCCAGGCAGAAAACCGTAAAATTCTCGAACTCCAGACGGCGGCAGACATCGTGGAAGGGAAGGGAAATACCCTCTTCGACCGAACGCTCCGCACGCGCGTTTATGTACGCGATCATCTCCTCGGGAGGCTCCTCTTCTTCCCGGGACGCCGCGTCACTGCCGCTGCTCTCCGCAAAGTCCGCGAAGAGGTCGAGCAGACCCGCATCGTCCGCCTCCCACTCCTGCGCGCCTGCTTCCTCCGGATTTTCCGGCTGCGTCTCCGTCTGCCGGTGCGCGAACTGGTCCAGCTTGTCGCGGCAGGTGTCGTGCGCGATCTCGAGATCCGGGTAGAGGACGTTCTTGTAGCCGCCCTGTCCCGTCGCGTAGACCTGTTTGAGCCGCGTCAGATAGCGGTCCATCGCCTCGTTGACGCAGCCGAACAGATACTCCATGTATTCCTCATAGCTTTCAAACGGCTGACCCTTATCCGCTCCGCTGTACATCGTTCCTGTAGCCATCTTATCTCACCTCTTTGCCCTTCGTGTGAAAGACCGCCGTCCGGTCAAATACACTTCCTGCACTGTTGAAGCCGTCAAAGGGGGTCCGATCGAACACGCCCTTATCCTCATTCAGATACGAGCGGCGCGTGCGCTCCATATATTCGTCCATATCCTCATCCTCCGGCTCGGGCTGCCTCGCGCGCTTTTTCGCGTCCTCGATCAGCTTGTCCGTCACCCTCATAGCTCCTCCTCCGGGCCGATCCCCTTCTCGATCGTCAGAATATTGCAGCCGTTCTCGTAGCGGTACTCGACGCGGTCCATCGTCTGCTTTACCATGTAAATCCCCAGGCCGCCGATGCCCCGCTCCTCCGCGGAGAGCGTGACGTCGGGATCATCCCTCTCAAGCGGATTGTATGGCATGCCGTGATCCACGAGCGTCACCCGGCAGCAGCCCGGATCGCCGATGACGTCCATCTGCACGGCTGCCTCGCCCTTTTTATCCCCGTAAGCGTAGCTGGCGATATTGATATAGAGCTCCTCCACGGCTATCAGAATCTCCGTCTGCACGGACGCCGGACAGCCGCACTTCGTCAGATGCGCCTCTATGGCGTCCAGCACGGTATACAGGTTGTCATTGCTGGCCTCCAGCTTCAGATCCACCATACGTTCCATATCGTTCTCCCTTCTTCTATCCATCCAATGTCCTCGCATCCGGAGCGGGAAACGCGCCCTCTTTTGTTCAGCCGCCGCCCGGAGCCTCCAGATGAATCTCCCGGTATTTCAGCCCCGCCGCGTTTTCGCGGTCATGGGTAGCCGCCAGCACGGTGATCCCCTGCCGGTGAATCAGTTCAAAGAGACCCATGATCTCCCTTGACTCCGAGGGCGAGAGATTCCCCGTGGGCTCGTCGGCCAGCAGAAGCGACGGGTAATTTGCCAGCGCCCTCGCAAGGCAGACCCTCTGCCGCTCCCCGCCAGAGAGCTGAGCGGGGTAGCTCCGGTGCAAATGGCTGATGCCGAGCAGCCGGAACAGCGAGGCGAGCGCCACGCGGTTGTCCCTCTTCCTGCCTCCCGCAATCAGTCTGGCCAGTTCTACATTCTCATAAACCGTCTTCTCAGCGATCAGCGGCGTCTCCTGGAAGACCATCCCGATCTTCCTGCGGTAGAGCGGAAGCTCCTTTGCGCTGATTTTTCCGATGTCCTGCCCTGCCATGAGGATCCGTCCCCCCGTCAGGGGCGTCTCCTTCAGGATCAGGCGCAGCAGCGTGCTTTTGCCCACGCCGCTCTCCCCGGTCAGCAGGACGAACTCGCCGGGACGAACCGCCTCGTTAAAATCTTCAAACACCGCCGCGGGACTGCCGTCATAGCGCTTTCCCACATGCTCAAAACGGATCATGGCATCAGTTCAATCGTCAGCATTTTGGAAAATCCGGTCATTTCGAAAACCTTCATGACGCCGCTGCACACGTTGATCAGCTTCATGCTGCCGCCCTTGGAATTCGCCGTCTTCTGTCCGATCAGCAGCGCGCGCAGACCCGAGCTGGATACATAGTCCACCTTCTGAAGGTCGATCACGACCTTATTCCCCTTCTGAAACGCCTGCAGAATGCTCTTCTGCAGCTGCGGGCTGGTGTTGGTGTCCACCCTGCCCTCCACGCTCAGCTGTACTATATCCGCCTGTCTTGTCTCTGTAATCGTCATCTGCTTTGTTCCTCCTGCTCCTCTTCTGTCTATTCTTCCAGCCGGACGGCGCCGTCCAGCGCCTGTTTTTCGTCCAGCGTTCCTTTCTTCTGCCCGGCGATCTGCACGTCCATATCGAGGTAGGCGTAATCGTCGAGGACTCCCTCCCGCTGCACACTGATGATGTGCAGTCTCGCCCGCGCCGGCTTGAACTGATTCAGAAGAAACAGAAGCCGGGTCTTCGTGAGCTCGGGCAGCACCTCTTTCACCAGAATCGTCACGTCGTGGACGCTGTTCCCGTAGAGCCGTTCAAATTCCGCCATCTGCTCCGGCTCGATATAGTCCGCCATCACATTGCGCTCCAGCACGCGCACCTTCTCGCCGAGTACGATCTCCGACACGCGCTCGATCGCCGCCTTCGTCCCCTTCATCCGGTTCAGCGCGTAAGCCTCCTTCACCAGCGGACGCAGGATCTCCTCGCCGAGGAAATCATTTCCCACATCCACGCCCAGCCAGGAGGCATAGACGCTTAAGTACTCCGCGGGACAGGTGTCGAGATCCAGCCGTTCGGCAAGCCGGTCGATCTCGACGTCGAAGTCGTTGTACAGGCTTGAGAAGATCGAGAGCCAGCGGTGGAAGAAGCTGTCCCTCTCCTGGTAGACCGCAGGGAAGGTATTCATAAAATTGTCGCCCTGCATGTCGACGCGCAGGCCGCCGATCTCACAGCTGCCCTCCCCGACAAGCTCCAGCATCAGATAGAGGTACCTGCCCTTCAGGCTGTAGAGCAGCATATCCGTCCGGTTCACGAAGCGCAGCGCCTCGATCCTCCCGAAAAATTCCTTCTTGATGCTGCTCGTCTCCCGCGGATTGCAGAGGAAATCCTCGATCCTGGTCGGCCGCCCCTCCCGGTAAAAGGAGTCCTCATTCAGCGCCGCCACATGCACATAGCAGATCATGTCCTCGGGCCGCCGGATATCCAGGGTAAGCCTTCCCCACTCGGAGTCCCCCTTCCCGCTGTCGACCGCCTTCAGGCAGAGGCAGTGGGAGGCCGCGTTCTCACAGCCGCGCAAAGTCCCGTCGCTCTCCAGTACAAATCCGGGATGGAAGCCGCTCTCAAAGCGGTTTTTTCGTATGCTGTATATTGTTCTGTCAGGCATCGTCTTTCCTCCCCTATCCTATGCCGGTCAGCGTCTCGATCCGGATCTCTCCGGCGCTGCACAGGCAGTTCTGCGCCGGAATCACGTCCGCATCCTTTAGTCTCGCGAGCGCCGGATTGCGCGGATGCAGGGACAGGTCGCTGACGTAGGCCACACAGTCCAGCTCCTCGATCCGGTGAAAGATCTGATCGAAGCGCAGCGCCTCGCCGAAGCCTCGCTCTGAACTGACGCAGTCCACCGCCTCGCGCACGGTATCCTCGATTTCCTGCAGACTGTTCTCAAAGTGGCGCTTCACGCAGATCTTCCCCTGCACGTCCACCTGCGTGTAGACCGGTCCGACGATCTCGATGCGCGTCGTCAGGAGCCTGCGCCCCTCCAGCTGCCGCCCAATCGCCGCGCGATAATTCTCTGAAAGCTCGGGGAACTCCTCGTCGGTATCCGGTTTCACCGCGATGCGGACCAGGTTCCGGTCCTCGTCCAGAAAGGCCTTTACCTTGTGGATACACAGCTGCGGCGTCTCCTTCACGAGACGCTCATAATCGGCGGCGGTCACCGCCGTATAGGGTCTCTGCAGATCCGCGAGGAAGCGCCGCTTCACCTGCTCGAGATCTTCCCGGAAGCAGCCGCGCGTCCCCGCCCCCGGATTGTAGAAGCGCGGCGCGCCCGGGAGCTCCTCCGCGAGCAACGTATTGCCCTCGCGGATATTGCCCTCCTCGCCGCGCGTGACAGCGAAGGCGCCCATATAGAGACTCGCGCCGACGAATGGCCCCGCGTCCTCGATGACAATCCTCCCCGTGTCTTCGTAGAGATAATAGCTAAGGTCGTCCTCCCCGAAGCGGCTCGGGCGCACGAAATCGTAAAGCTCCTCCCCGTTCTCGTCCGTCCGCTTCGCGATGATGCAGAAGGACTCGGCCACCACGTGGCCGGCCGGAAGCCGGATCTCCTGGCGGTCCATCCCCAGGATCTCCCCCAGGGAATAGCGGCGCATGATCTCCTCACTGTAGGCCACGATCTTCACGGCGTTTTTCAGCTTCTCCGGGGCATAGCCGAAGCGCTCCTTATCGAAAATAAAGGTAAGCGTGCCGTCCGGCGCCTCCTCATAATCGAAATATCTGCCCCGGGACGCGCGCACGCCGGCGCGCGTATACTTCCGGTAGGAAGAGCCTTTCTTCTCCTTGCAGAAGACCGTGATATAGCCCTCCTTCAGAAGCCCGCTCTTCAGGCTGACGCGCGTGGTGCGGTTCGAGGTATAGCAGATCGCCCTCGTGTCCTTCTGCCAGACCTCAAAGAGGAAGCCGCTGACGGACAGAAGGCGCGGAGCCACGTCGTACTGCGCCCGCGTGAGCACGGCGCGCAGCGCAAAGCATTTTCCCGGCGCCTCCGGGCAGGGCAGGGCGTTCTGCGCGGGGAGCCGAAGCCGAAGCTCGCCGCTCGTCAGGAGGCAGCCCGTGTCGTCGCGCGCATGCAGCGGGACAAAGCCCTCCTCCGTATAGCACTCCCAGCGAAGGTCCGCGAACATACTGCCGCCCTTCTCGGGGAAGGGGTTCCGCTTATGGCTGTCCTGAGCCTTTATGTGAAAGATCAGCTCCTCGCCCGCCTCCGGCAAGGCGTCCGCAAGGAACCACAGGCTGTCGCCCGCCTTCGGCCGCGTGCCGAACACGGCGGACGGCACCCGCACCTCGCGGTCCAGCAGATGCGAATAGTCGTACCACTGCCCGTCCCGCTGCCCATATACCGCCGTGAGATGGCAGGGCTTCCGCTGCAGGGCGCGGTTCGTCTCGAAACACAGGTCCCCGAGGTAAAACTTCTGGTTTGCCGGAAGGGAGAGCTCCTCCCGCTGGTTTTCCGCAGCCAGCAGCACGCGGGCACAGCGCCCCTTCTGCGCGCGGAAGCCGACCAGTTCGAGCAGCTTCTGCCGCACGGCGGGCGTGATCTCATTGATATGGTTCTGCTGGAGGATCTGGAAAGCCGTCAGATTCTCCAGGGTCGTCAGCCCCGGGTCGGAGGCGTTGAAGTTCGTCCACTCCCCCGAGTAGGTGGGAATCTTTGTGAGCGCTTCCACCAGCAGCTCTTCGTATGTCCGATCGTCCAGGTTCCGGCTGTTCAGCATACCGCTTCCTCCTTCCTACTGTTCATCCTGGAGCATGACGTGGATCTGGTGCTCCCCGCTCCTGCAAACGAAGAAGGGATGCTCCGGGGCGCTCTCCAGGTCGACCTCGTGGCTGCCGCGGCGGTCCTGCCAGGACACGGTCGCCGCCATCCTGCGGACGATCGCCCTGCTGCGCAACATATTCAGCCGCATGAGCAGCTGCGCGCGCTTCGGCAGCACGCCGATGCGCCAGCCGTCGCCGGATTCCCCGGTCACCGGATTGAGGTACTGCTCCAGCGTATCCCGCAGAAGATTCTGCGTCTCAAAGCTGTCGTCCATCTGCGGGACCCTCACCCAGAGGCTCACGCTGATCTTCGCGTAGATCGGCTCAGCAAGGTAGAGATCCTCCGGCGCGACCGTGATCTCGCAGGCCTCCTGCAGATGCTTTTTCAGCGGGCCGGACAGATTGTGGAACGAGTAGGAGCCGACGTTGAAATCCTTCATCAGAAGCAGGAAGCAGAGCGCCTGCTCATCCTCCTTCCCGTCCGCATTCAGGCCGCCAATGCCCTTCACCTGCGCGATCAGGTCGGAGTAGTTCTGGATTTCCTGTATGTAGTCGTCCATGGAGACCAGACGGCGTCTGGACCGCAGGATGCCGGCTCCGCGCCGCAGCGCGCGCGACAGCGTCTCCATGCTGCTCCCGCCATAGGCCTTCGCGGGATTGCGGATCTCGCCCACATACATCAGGTTCCCCATGGAGTCGTTGATATCTCCCGCCTCCACATTTCCCGCGTAGCCCGCGCAGCGGCGGATGACGGCGCGGAAAGCGACGTCGTTCGTCACCCGCGGGAAATCCGCGTGGACGCCGTCGCCGAAGCTCAGAGAGCTGTTCATGCGGTCGAGCAGGAAGCATCTTCGAGACTCCGGGTAATCGAGCCGGTCCGCCTCCCTCCATTTCACGTAGAAGGAGCTGAACTCGCCCAGCATATCGTACTCCGCGCGCACCTCGTCCGGCTGCTCCCGCAGCATCTTCAGCATCACGGGGCGGGACAGGGTATCTTTTTCATTAACCCACAGTTCCACGTCCAGAATATGGCTGACGCCCAGGTTCACCTGCATGCCCGGCGCGGGTTCCTCGACGTAGAAATCCTCCTCGTCCATCGTCTCCACGTTGGCCGTCTCGACCGCGTTCAGGCTGATATCGCGGATGAACGGCGGTTCCCCGGGGATACGGTCCGCCTCGCCGTCAGCGGGGCTTATCTTCAGCCAGTACGCCTGCCTGCCCTCCAACGCCGTCCGGCACAGATCGGAAGGCGGCAGAAAGCGCACGATCCCCGGGCGGGACATGCCCATCGTCTGGTCGATGACCTTCATCTGCCGGAAGCCCTGCGGACTGTAATAGGAAAACTTACAGCGGATCCCCTGGAAGCGCGCGTGGTCGTCGATCTGGAACAAAAGACCCACCGGACCCTTCTCCATCTTTTTCTCAAAGCCCAGGTACAGGGCGTCGTCATCATACTCTCCGCCGGAAAAGGCCGTGAACGCCTCGCCCGCACGGACCTTTTCCGTCAGGTCGGTCCGCCTGGTGCCGCTGATGGAGGCAAGCCGCTCCGCCTTCATCCAGTAGTTCTCATAGGAAAAGGAAATCCGCAGCTTCTCGATCCTCGGATAGTGATGGACGCAGGGTACCATGTAACAATTGTCGGCCTTCAGAAGCCGAATGCGGATGCAGCGCCCCGCGAAGGCGCCTGTCCCGGAGCCCTCCCAGTCCGAAGGGCAGAGGAAGGAAAACTCATAGTGCGTGTTTGTCTCCCCGGCAAACAGGTTCCGGTTCTCGGTGTCGCAGTTCAGCTTTTTCCAACCGAGCCCGTTGAAATACTCAAGGGAAATCTCCTCAGCTCTCGTATCCGCGGCCGAATCCGTCCAGTAGACCTTCGGCTTTCTCTTGACGATCCTGAGCGAGCTGTCCTCCTCCCTGGGCGCACCCAGGATACGGTGCTCGAGGAAGGAGAGGTCAAAGCTGAGCGTGACCCTGGCTCCCGCCCTGGAAAAATAGGGATCATGGCCAATGTAGCACTCCTGGAAGAGCGAGAGCGTCTCGCCGAAGGGGAGGAAATCCTCCACATCGAGATCCTCGATCCCGTTGTTCGCAAACTGCGCCGGCAGCGCCCTGCCCGCCGAGGAGACGCTGATGTCGGAGACCGTGTAAGCGTCCCGCACCGGCTCCTTCGCGAGAAGCGCGAGCAGGGCGTACTCCTCCCCGTCCAGCTCTACCTTCTTATTTTCCTTTTCCTTCCGGAGGCATACCGTCCCGCTCTCCTCCCGGATATCCATGGACTCCACAGGGAGCAGCCCGTCCTCCGTGTGATAGAAAAACGTGAACGCGCCGTCACGTATGCCGTCCAGCAGAGCCTTATTTCCACCGAGCCGCACATAGAGCTGATCCTGCGTGACATCGAGCGCGGAGCGATGGTAGAAGACCAGCGCGTGCTGTCCGATCCCCTCCTCATCGGAGTCGAAAAGGTAGAAGGGCGTGAGCCCCGGCTCCGGGTTCTCCTCCTCCTCGTCCGCTTCCTCCACAATGCACGGCGGGGTGAAAGCTCCCTTCAACGGGACGATCCTGCCGTCCTTTTTCTGGGTCATAAACGCGTAGTCGAGGGTGGCGTTCGTGACATAGAGGTCGTGGAGCGTCTCAAAGATGAGCTGCCCGTCCTCGTCCTCCGTCTCCGCCAGAAGCTTCGTCCCCTTCGGCAGCTCCACGCCCGGGACCGTGTCCTGTGAGAGATTCACCAGCACCGTCGCCTTCGCAGGGCGGGCAGGCAGAAGCGAGATGCCGAGAAGATTTACGAACTCCGTATGATATTTCTCGAGGACCTCCCCGCTGCGCACAATGTTCCCTGCCATCTGTTCGGCGAACAGCTTCGCCAGGACGGAGCCGATATCCGGATTCTCACTGTCAAAGCGCCATTCCGGCGCGTAGCTGGCCGCAAGCTCCCCGATCTGCCGCTCCAGATCCTCCTTCGAGCGCCCGTCGATCTCACATTTATTCCAATTCTTCGTACTGTTCCGGCTCATAAGCTTCTTCTTCCTCGGCTGTCGCCTCTAAATAAAAAGGGAATACCAGGTTGTCTCTGGTGTTTTTGTCTATGATCTCGTAATCGATGTCCACCATCAGGCAGCCGTCCCGCACCTGGGAATCCGTCGTGATCTTCACATTCCGCACGCGCGGCTCCTGAAGGGAAATCTGTTCCCTGAGAGAGCGGATCATCAGATTCACATTCGTGACGTTGATATCCATGAAGGTGTAGGACATCAGACTGCTGCCAAAGTCCGGCCTGATAAAACGTTCCGACCTCTGCGTCATGAGGATCAGGTAAATGGACTCCTTCACGCTCTCCTCCTCGGACGATACGACAAACCTGCCCGTGGCTTTGTTGACCTGCGGCGGGAACTTCATGCCCGTCCCCAGAAAACTGTCCTTTGGCACCGGTACTCACCCTCCTTCCTCTCTTAACCGATCTTAATCGGCGTCCCGGACACGGTCACGACTCCGCTGCTGGAAAGCTTGAGAGAACCCTTCGCGCTCGTCTCCAGCGTGGCGGCCTCAAGCTTCAGCGAGCTGTTCGCGCTCACGGAAAACTCGCTCTGCATCGTCTCCTCGTGCTTCGTGGCCTTCACCGTGATATTCCCGGAGCTGCCGTCGAGCTGGATCTCGACCTTGCTCCCCACCTTGATGACCAGGCTCTTCTCCACGGTCAGCTCGGTCTTCCCGTTCTTCGTGTCCATCTTGATCTGGTTCTTTTTATCCTTGTCGGTCACGAGGATGACGCTGCTCTCGTTGTCGAGCTCGATGCTGTGGAGCTCCTTCGCCGTGACCAGCCGGATCTTGTCCTTATCCCCGCTTCCCTCCTTATTGTCCTCAAAATACAGGAGGTTCCCGTTCTTCGTCGTGATCTTTTTGTACTGATTGTCGGCGTCCACAGAATCCGTCAGGATCTTGTCGCTGTCCTTCGGGATGCAGCCGATCACGTAGGGCTTCTCGATGTTGCCCTGCTCGAAGACCAGCAGCACCTGATCCCCGACCTCCGGCAGGAAATACTGGCCCCAGCCGGAACCGCCGAAGGGCATGGCGACCCGCGCCCACTTCAGCTCGTTCGCGTCCTTGTCGCGCGTCGGCACCGTGACGCAGACGCGCCCCGGCATGTTCTTGTCATAATTTTTCGCCACCTGGCCAAGCACCACGCCGAAGATGCGGTTGTCGCCGGTGTCGGTCTTCATGACCTGCTTTTCCGCCATATCGTCGATGATATCAAACAGTCCCATCGAAGTCTCCTTTACTGAATACTTGCCGCCTTGCCCGTAATTCTGGTAATGTAGCCGCGCTCGCTGTCCATGATGTGCCGCACACTCACCACATAAAAGGTGTTGGACGCCGCCGTCCCCAGGTTCGTGATCTTAACGAAGCGGCCCGGCGTAATTTCCGGGATGCCCACGGTCTCCGCCTCGAGCGTCCCCAGGCGGTACGAGATGTCCTCCGCCAGATAGGCCGCCCGATAGCCCGCCTCGGTCACGGAGGAGACAGTCGGATCGATATAGACCTTCTCCGTCTTGCTCAGCAGCGACTTCGCCTTGCTCCCCTTGGAAATGGTGTTCTGCAGCTTCTCCGTCTTCGTGATCGCCGACGACTTCCCCGCGTCCATCCCGCGGACCTCCACAGACTCCACCAGCCCGGTGATGTCGTAACCGACCTCGAAACTCCGAAGGCCGTCCCCCGGTCCTAACTCGATCAGCACCTCCGTGTTGCTCTTGGCCTTGCGGAAGTAGACGACGCCGCCGACAGTAAAGAACTCATAGTTGAATTTTTTGGCGGCCTTCACGACGAACTCATAGTCGCTCTCGCAGACCATCTCGATGGTCCTGTCGTCCTGGGACGAAGCGCCGCTCGCGTCCGGGGTGTCGGCGATGTCAAGGCTCGTGATGATGTCGTCAGATTTCAGCTTCGTGTAGGCGGTCTTCTGCAGGATCTCCTTCACCGCGCCGGAATAGCTGGTAGCGGTCAGCTGTTTCGAATAGCTCCCGCTCATCATGATGCCCTTCACGTCCATCGCGGTCACCTCCACGCCCGGCACGCCGGTCCGAGGGTAGACAAAGCGCACGCCGGAGATAAAACCGCGGAAGACCTCCCGCGCGGTGGAGCCGTAGCCCAGGCCGATCGTGACGCTCGAACCCATGTAAATGTAGCTCTTGATATCGTCGAACTCAAACTGGCAGGCTACCTGGTCGTAGCAGTTGTAGATCCAGAAGGTGGCGATGGACGCTTCGAAGCCGCTGCTCAGCTCCACCTCGATATCCGAAATGGCCAGATCCTCCGTATTGTCGGCAAAATCCTTCCCGCCGATCTTAACCACGGATACCGGGTAGGTGAAATTCCCGTATTTTGTTTTCAGGTCGTCATAGACAAACGATGCCATCCGCTCTGCCCTTCTTACAAGTTGATATTCAAAAGGCTGCCCACCTTCTGCGTCGCGCCGGTGAGGCTCGTGTTACTCTTAAATACCTCTGCGATCGCGTCCGACCACATGATCATATTGTTCCACTCTCTCGTATTTGCCTCCTCCTCCGGTTCGATCGACATCCTCACGCTGGAATACAGGATCATGGAAAGCCCCACCTCCGCCCGTGTAGGCTTCCCGAGCGGATCGAACATCGTATAGTTCGCGCTGACGTTTTCCAGATATCCCTCGTATTTCATGTCCCCCCAGCAGAAGATCATCTCTCTCGTCTTCGGATTGTGCAGCGCCGCCGTGAAGGCCTCCACGTCCTCCTTTACGGAATACGTGGTCGCTCCCGTCCCCGACAGGATGGCGCTCCCCACATTGGTGGCGATCGCCGTAGTCGACGTGTTCAGCTTGTCGGCCAGGAAAGACTGCGAGGGGCTGGTCCGGTCGAAGATCAGCTGGACGCTCAGCGTGATGCGGACATTGCCCTCCTCCATCTCGACCCGCGATCTGCTGCCCGAGAAATTCGTCTTCGCCTCGCGCCCGCCTCCGCGCCCGCCGATGCGCAGGCTGCTGGGATTGAACATCACATAGTAGGTGGCCGCCCCCGTGGAGGTTCCGCTCGTCGTCGAAAATAAGGCCGAGGTCACTTTGGAGACCGCGCTGAGTATCGAGGAGAACGTGGAACTGCCCCCCGGCGACACCGGCTCCTCCATGCTGACGCTCCCGGAATCCGCGTCCCACTTATTCACAAGCACAATACAGGCCTTTTCAATGTTGCCGGTCATGCCGGCTGCCGTGCTGATCAGTGTTGATGCAACGCTCATACGCCTTCTCCTTTTTGGGTGCCCCTGATTCTTACAGGCTCAGGTTCAGTAAACTGTTGTTCGTGATCTTGCTGGCCAGGCTCGTCTTCCCCAGGACGGACGTCGACTCAAATTTATCTTTGTATGCGTCCTCCCAGTAGTCCATATCGCCCGGCGAGGCCTTCTCCTGACGGATGGTGATATCTATCGTCCCGCGGATCGGGTTGCCGCTTTTGTTGAACATGGTGTAGGTGTTGTCCACCGAGGTCAGCTCACCCCGGAAGCACATCGAACCCCACACAAACATCACCTGTCTGGTCGCGTCGCTCAGCAGAAGCGACATGATCGCGTCCATCTGCGGCTGCACGGTATAGGGATTGCTTCTCAGCGCATTGATAAGCCGGCTTCCCGTCGAGATGACGTTACCCGGGGTCAGCGAAAAGTTTCCCTGCACGAAAGCATTCCCTATATTGGTATCGTCAAAGAGCAGCTGGCAGTGCAGCATCGAGAGCGCCTGCTCGAAGTTCTGGGTCGTACGGGCCAGCCTCACGCTGTCGCGCGCGCCATAGTCGACCATCTCGCCGGCGCCCTGCGTGCTGATCGAGAGGGACGAGGGATTGTACTGCACCTCCAGCGCCCAGTAATTGGTTCCCGCCGTCAGGTTGTTCGCCGTGATGGACGAGAAGGTCTGGCTCCCCAGGCTCAGCGCGCTGGACGTATTTTTCAGAATCTTTTCCCGCAGAGTGTCCGCGTTCTCCTGCGCCGTCTCGACGGATGTGACGGACTCGTCGCATACAAAGAGGATCGCTTTTGTAATGTTGCCGGTCAGGCTGCTGACCGCGTTTGACAATAGACTGTACATCCAGCACCTCCTTCAATCAGTATCCGCGCCGTTTCTTCTCATTCTCCAGGCGGCGCTCCAGCTTTGTGTAAACCTGGTCGGAGAGCTGGCTCATCTGTCTCTGGAGCCCCCTCTCGATCAGCTCCTCCAGATCCTGCTGATGTGTCACGCTGCTCTGCCCGGAGCGATTCACGACCTGGGTGTTCTCCACCCGGTGGTCTTCCTCGGTCTGCTTTACCACCTCTGTGCGGCGGTTCCGGGTCCTCTCCTGCGCCAGAATCTCCTGCAGCGTCTCCTCGTCCAGCGTGCTCTCGGTCGATTTATGAACCAGGGAGAGCTCCTGATGACTCTCTTCCGTGCGGCTTCCCGGACGGGCTATCTCTCCTCTGTACTCCCGGCTCTGCTCGAGCAGCGTCCTCGATGTCTCGCTGACCTCGCGCAGACTCTCCTGCCGCTCCCGCGTCGCGGTCTCGCTCTCCCGCTCGATGAGCTGAATGTCGCGGGTGAGCAGGCTGATGTCCCGGCTCTGTTCCATCTCACCCCGCTGCCCGGCGCTTCTGCGGGACTGCTGCATCTCCTCGAGCCTCCGGTAGAGCTGCCTTGTCTCCTCCGGGAGCATCTCGAGGAAGACCTGGTCGGCCCGCGAGACTGCTTCCTCGCTTTCCCGCACCCGTTTCTGATGCTCCTCCAGCGCCTGCTGCGGGTTCTCCAGCGCGCGCAGGCTCTCCTGCCGCATCCTCTGCGGGGAAGGGCGCTCTTCGGGCTTTCTCCCGGCTTCCTGCTCCTCTATGCTCTTCAAAAGCTGCTGGTAGCGCTCGTAATTCTCGACATTCCTGCGGTCGATCTCCAGAAGATCGCGCTCCAGGCGCTCCTCCTCAGACTGGGGCCACGTCCCCGGCTCTTCCTCCGCTGCCGTCCCCGCAGCGGGCGCCGGCGTCAGTTCGGCGGCTTCCGGATAGATGTGATAGACATCCCCCTCCTCCGCCGCCCTTTGAAGGCGCTCCCGGATGAGTTCGCGCTCTGTCACGCTCTCTGAAGGTCTCTCCCCTTCGGGATAGACGAGTGTCTCCCGCCCCGGAAGCGTACGACCAGGCTGCGCTGCCTGCTCCACGGCGGTCTTCTCCTCCGGCGTCTGCCAGCGATCCAGGACGCCGGAGGCCCCGCTCCTGCCGCCGCCCTCCGGAAGACTCTCCGCCCCGCGGCGTTCCTCCCGCTCCGCGACGGTCTCTTCCTCCGTATCCGGATGGGACAGCTCTGCCGGGGGAAGGCTCTCCTGCGCCTGTCCGGGCAGTGAATAGAGAAGGGAGAAATACTGGTTCAGGGTCTCGGCTATCCGCGCTCCCGGCGGCTCCGCCTCCCGGCTCTCCCCCGCTTTCGGGGATGGGCTCCCCTGTGCACTTTCGCCGTCCACTCCGCTTTCCGGAAGAAGCTTCAGTTCCAGGGGCGCAGGCGCTTCCCTGCTCTCCTGCGGCGCCGCCTCCGCAGAACGCCTTCTCCCGCGGCGGCGCGGACGCTCCTGCGCTTCTTCGCGGCTCTCAGACGGCTCTTTTGCCCGCTCTTCCCTTTCGGCTTCTATCTGTTCCGTCAGACGCTCAATCGTCGTCTCGCGCGAACGCTCCTCACGCTCCAGGCGCTCTGTCCGGCTGCTGATCCGCTCGATCGTCCGCTCGGTCCGCGTTCCGGAAGGCGTCTCGTCTTCACCCTCCTCCGCGGCCGCTTCCGCGTAGCGGATATCGGCGGGCCGCATACCCTCCTCCGGGGACATCTGACTCTCCCACGAGAGAGCCGTTCCCGCGCCCGGGATCTCCGTCCCGCGTCCTGCAAAACTGAGAAGCTCCTGCAGCGCCGTGATCTCAAGCTCCTGCGTCCGCAGGACCTCGCTTTCTGCGCCGCGCCGCTCGCGGAAATGGACGCGCTCCATCTCGGCCCGGTAAATCATGCGCTGCAGCGTGTTTTCCGCCGTCTTATAAAGACTGTTCGTCAGATCGAGCCAGATATCCACTCCCTGCTCCCGGCGCACGGACAAGTTCTCGATGAGACTGTCCGCCAGGTTCAGGAGAACCGCCGAGGTGAGCTGCGCGTTCACCGTCTCCTCGGTCACCTGCTCCCCCTCCCGGTAGTTTTCCTCGTAGTAGTTCTCGTGCCGGTACACGAAGGGAACCGGCGTCCCCGTCGCCTCCGTCTCCAGCCGGTTCAGCAGAATCCGCGATACCATCCGCTGCTGCTCCGCGAAATTCAGCTCCTGCGCGCTGACATACTGCGCGCCCGTTCGGCTGGTGTAGAAATTGCTTAAGATCTGATAGACCGCGCCGGTCTGCAGGCGGTCCAGGATCTCCTCGTGGAGATGGAGCGTATTTTCCCGGCTCATGCTCTCCGTCACAGTCCGGCTCACGCCAGGCTCTCCCGCGTACTGCTCCACCGTGCTTCGCAGCTCCTCCATATGGTTCCAGTAGAGCTGCGTCAGCTCCACTGTGTTCCGGGTCTCCTGCTTCAGCTCAAAGACCTGCCGCATGAACTCTCTGACGTCCGTCACGCCCAGCCGCTGCAGCACGTCCGTGATATAGACCCGGTCCTGATAGCTGAGCTTCACGTCCTCCGTCACGGCGATGCGGTTCAGCAGATTGTTGATCACCGTGAGCTTCGTCTCACGGACATTCTGAATGCGCGTGTCCTCCACCAGGCTGGTCATATCTCCGCCGCCGATATAGACCTCGGGCGGCGCCATGACGACATGGAGCAGATCCTCGCGCTCAATCCGGGCCGCCAGGATCTCATAATTTCCCCGGATGCGCTCCCCGAAGGCTTCCTGGGAGGAGGCCGTGATTCTGCCGCACTTGATCGCAATCGGCGCTTTGATCGTCAGCATAGCTCTCCTCCTTTCCTGTTATAGGCTCGCTGATGTCCTGTTTATACTCACTGCGGGGACGGATACGAAACCGCGCTCTTCGTCGGCGGCCACTTTCGGCCTGTCGGTTCCGTCGCGGAGGTCAGATACGCGTCCGTTCCCACCGCGCTCTGCGTCGGCGGCCATTTACGACCCGCCGGCTTCGCCGTGGAGCTCAGATACGAGGCGATGTCCGCCGCGCTCTTCGTCGGCGGCCACTTCCTTCCGAGCTTCTTCATCTCCGCCTTGTCAAGCTCGCCCTTCGGATTCGGAGCGGCGGACTGTACGCCGTTTCCCTTCTTATCCGTCTCTTTAAATTTCCAAAGTACCGCGTTTTTCTCAAAGTCCGCCTTGCTGGCCTCTCCCGCGACGTGTTTGGCGGACTGCTTCCCCTTGCCAGCCTTCGTCGTCTTGTCAAATTCCCAGGTGCCGGCCGAACCGCCCACACTCGGGAAATCCAGACAGAACAGCTCCCGATAGGAGATCGTAGTCGTCTCCGTCAACAGGCCGCTGCGCTCCGAGTCCAACTCCCCGTAGTCCTTGGAAATCACGGTGCAGCCGGTGAACAGATAATAGCGCACCGTCTGCGAGTCCCCATACATCCGGTTCACCATCAGGACAACCGGCAGCACCAGCTCCGTGCCGAGCGTCAGCGGGTCCAGCAGCTGCACGCCCACGTAGCGCTCCACCTGGAAGGTGAAGGGCTGCGAGATCGGCTTGCGCAACATATGTACATAGTCGTTCAGGCCGCCCTCCTGCACGTATTCAAACTCGTTCGCCCGGGTAAAGGCCTTGACTGATTTGCAGGGCAGGTCGTAAAGAGCCTCCACACGGAGCACAAAATTAAAATTTACCAGCGGATTTTTCGCATAGTCTGCCATATCGGTCCCGCCTTTCTAACGCGTCGGTTTCATGTCGAGAATACTCTTCTCCTTGTTCTTTTTGGAGGGATTCAGGCTCTCGTTGATGCGGGAGATCTCGCCGCACCATTTTCGCCTGGTCACATGGTCGAGTCCCATCACATCCGAGCTGCCCCAGTGGAAGTAATAGGAAATGAAAGCCATCTCCTTATACAGCTCCTCTTCCGGGTACAGCCTTATCCCTCCACGGTAAAATTTAAAGGCACCCGGAAAATCTTTCCGCAGTCCGGACACACGGCCTCCATCGTGGGCGGCTCGATGTCGTTGATCCGCTGGTACATGTCCTGCAGGAAAGCCAGATCCGCGGTGAACAGCTTCTCGATCACGTTCGCGCTCACCATCTCCAGCCCCTCCAGCTCCGTCACGACCCTTCCGAGGATCACGATCGTCAGATAGGACGGATTGCTGAGTACGCGCGGGTCCCGCGTCGCCCCGATCTCGTCGGCGGCGGTCGCCAGGCGCATCTTCCCCTTTCGGTGCAGCTGCCCGCTGCCGTCCAGGTAGCCCTTCGGCAGTGTAAAATCAAATACGGTTTCCATAACTTCTCTCCTTTGTCGCCTTGCTGATCGGTATCCGGATACGGACCAGAAGCGGGGCGTCCCCGCGCCTCGTCCCTGTACGGATGTCTGCCGCCCCCTGCGGGGCGGGTGGCTGCCCCGCAGCCACCCGTTTATCACTTAGTTCGGAATCACCAGTTCCTCGTACGCGATCTCGACGCTCTCAATCGCCACGTCACTGGTCTTCGCGTCCAGGTCGGGCGCGTTGTACTTCGTCACCCATGCGTTTGTCAGGATCCAGACCCTCGTTCCGCTCACTGCCGTCGCGATGGTCTGCGGCGCGCCGCCGGTGATGTCGATCATCTCGATCTGCACATTGTTCCGCGGAATCTCGCCGCGGACCTCGCTGACGCACTCCTGCACCCAGGTCTTGAACGCGCTGTCCAGGGTGTAACCGAATTTCAGCGTCACATTTCCGTGTTTCACGAGGCCCGGGATCTTGACCGGCGCCAGGCTGTTCGCGTTACCCTGGCGGAACTCAATCACGTCCACGCTCGCTTCGATACCGGTCACCTCACTGAAGGCCGCCGTTCCCGACACGCCGTCCACTGTGACCAGAAAATTCATCTTTGTCAAAGGATAGGAAAGTCCTTTACTGTTTTCATATGTCGCCATCTTTTATATCTCCTTTCTGTTCACTGACGCGTCTGCCGATTATTCCTCTCCTCCGCCGGACTCAGCCGTATGCTGCGTCACGCGGAAGATCACGAACTCGGCCGGACGGGACGGCGCGATACCGATGTTGCAGATCAGTCTTCCGTTCATGATGTCGTCCCTGCTCATCGTGGACGAGCCGATCTCTACGAAATAGCCCTCCGCCGGCGTGGAGCCTGCCAGCATGCCCTGTCTCCACATACTGTCGAGGAAGGAGGAAATCGTCATGTTGACTCTCTGCCACAGCGTCGCGTCGTTTGGCTCAAAGACGACCCAGTTGGTGTTCGCCTTGATGCTCTCCTCCACATAGATGAACAGACGCCGCACATTGATATACTTGAAGGCCGAATTGCTGCTGGCCGTCCTCGCGCCCCACACGCGGATGCCCTGTCCGGGAATCGCGCGGATCAGGTTGATGCCCTCCGGATTCAGGATGTCCTGCTCTGCCTTGGTGTAATTCACCTTCAGGCCGGTGCAGAAGACGATCTCGTTCGCCGGGGCCTTGTGCACGCCGCGGTTGATGTCGGTACGGGAGTAGACGCCCATGACCGCGCCCGAGGGCGGGATGAAATCGCTGCGGTTCGAGGAGCGGTCGAAGACCTGGATCCACGGATGGTACATCGCGGCGTAGGTCGAATCGATGATGCCGCGGTATTCGATCAGATCCTTCGTCTTGTACGCGTCCTTCGGCATATCAAAGACCGCCACGCGGCTCTTCAGATTCTCGCAGTGCGCTACAAGCGCGACCGTCACCTCCGGATCCGTCACGCCGGGGATCGCCAGCATGCTGACCGTGCTGTTCTCGACGAAGGACTGGATGCCCGTGCGCTTGCCGGGACCGCCGTCCACGCCAATGAAGGTCGCCGCCGTCACCGAGTCAATGCTGCCATCGGAGCCGCCCTCCAGACTCAGCATGCCGCTGGTATTGCCCTCGCCGAAGATCGCCTCAACCGGATTGCCGATCTTCTCCGGCTGGCCGATGGAGACCTTCACCAGCTCGCTTAATGCCAGGCGGGAGCCGATGTAGTTCGACGCTTTCACGTTGAAGCTCAGCTCGCCGTAGCTCTCGACCTCATCGTTGTAGCGGACATTCACGTCCACGCTCACGAGATAGAGAACGGTCTGCGGGATAATGCTGGTGTCCACCACCTCGCCGGTGAAGGGCTGCTCAAAGGTCACAGTATTGTCATAGATGGCGGCGATGCGGTTGTACTCCCCGTTCGCGTCGACCAGGTCGCCCTCGCGGAAGCCGTCCACGGACTTCGCGATATAGCCGGTGCCGGACTGGGCGATGAGCTGCATCTTCTTCTTCTCGACCGTATTGAAGGAAATCTGGATGCGGTTGCCCCATTTTCCTTCATTCGCCGCCTCCACGGAGAGGATGCCCATCTCCTTCGACGCGGACTTCGCACCCTCCGGAATCACGCGGGACACATAGCATCTGGTTCCGCCGTTGACGAAAAACTGCTCGACGCTGTTCGCCAGATAGCGATAATCGCCGTGGGTGAATTCACTGAGGAACCCGCCGAACTGCGCGGTGAAGCTCTTGAAGTTTGTGACCAGAGAGGGCGCGCCGATCGTCGGTCCCTTCTCCGCAAAGCCGATAAAACCGGCCGTACTGGTCCCTACACCTTCGATGCTCCGCGGAGAATTGTCATATTCTTCCACATAGACTCCTGGTGTAAAATATTCTGCCATAATAGTTGTTCTCCTTTCGTATTGTTAATCATGTGACAGTGACCATCGTCTGCCCCGGCGACACGATGCTGATGGAACCGCCGTAGGCGCACATCAGCTTGCAGTCGTTGGTCAGACAGGGCTTTCCGCCGATCAGCACTGTCGGTTTTGTCGGTATCCAGGTCCCCGCGGCTACCAGCGTGCAGGGCATCGGCGTCAGCACGCCGAAAGCCGCCGCCGTGGCCGAGGCCACCGCAGGATTTGCCAGGGAAGAGCACATGCCGAAGGGAGTGATATTCGCAATCTGGCAGTCCTGGATCGTCGCCGCCGGCATTCCTCCGGCCATACACATCGTCTGGGAGGTCACATTGATCGTCCCCGGCGCAACGCCGAAGGTACACATGGCGCTCCCGCCTGTCACTACGAGTAATCCCATACACTGTCCTCCTGTTCCAGTTTCATTTCCCCGGCGCGATGGAAATCCACCGTCCGGAACGCTGCTTTGCCCTCCGCCACATAGCGGACCAGATAGACGAGGTTTTCCGCGTCGTCCCGGACACGCAGCAGGTAACTGCCATCCGGATCCACGCTCCCGAACACGATCCGGGAGACGGGCGCGTTCACCGTGAAAGGTTCCTCCAGAGGTCGGCTGATCTTCACCGAGCCGTCCAGCAGCTCCTTCACCACCTCAAAGGGTTCGTAAGTCTGCTGCTGGGGATGAACCAGACCGTAGAAAATGTCGTCCATGCCCATCCTGTGGGTTTTGAAGAGCTTCATGATCCGCTTGCGCTCGTCAAAGCCGCTGATACAGCACCCGGCGCTGCCGGGGCTTACCGCCTGGATCTCCGTGATACCCGGAAGTTTCCCTGAGAAGCTGATAACCGGCTCTCCCCCCGGCACGTTCTCCGACGGTATCAGGAACGCTTCCTTTATCGGCATCCGGCTGTCCAGCTCCCCGTAACGGATCGCCACCCTGCACGGCTCATAGCCGTACACGCTGACATCGAGATCGCCGTCCTCCCTTCCGCAGTTCAGGAATACGTAATTTCCGCTTCCCCTGGGAATGGGCCGCACCGGCCGATCGTCTCTCCAGAACCGGACGTTCCGCTCCTCGACCTCGAGACCTGTGGTCGTATCGATCAGTCTGACCAGCAGATCCAGGCTGTAACGAATCTCAGATGCATCCACCTGTTATCCTTCTCCTCCTTCCTCCCCGGTAATATGCAGTCCAAATGTCGCGTCCGTGACACGGGGGGTGTCAATGACCACTTCGCTGGATAAAAATACGGGCGCCGCCTTGTAGAACAGGCTGATCTGATAGGGCTTGTTGATCGCCTGCCACACCCTCACCTTCTCCTCCAGGCTTATCTTCGCCTGAGACAGCACAATCGGAGGTTCCTGGGTATCCAGCCAGGACTGCAGCTCATTCGGGCGGACGGAGCTGTTGTCATTGACAATCTGCGCCACCCTTCCGATGATTTTTTGTATATCCGGCGCCTTGAGTCCCATCTGGGAGGAGCCGTTGATAAAGACCATATAGTAGAGACCATAGGGCCTTGGCGGTTTTTTTAACTGGACCCGACCCTTCTGAATGTAGGGCTGCTGGGTCACGTCGCTCTCCTCGCGGATATCGTAGAGATACAGCCCGAGGATATAGTCCACGTCCTGGTCCGCGGGGGAGGAAACCTCAATATTATTCGGAGACGGTATCGGCTCCGGACACATCTTGCTGCGGAGCGTCCGCACAATATACGCGCTCACATCGGAAATAATCGGATAATCTGCCATTATATCCTCCTTCTTAAGTCCCTGTCGTACTCGTCTGCTCCGCATAGGGCGCTGTCGTGACGATGCCGATCGGCTCTGTCGGGTCAAAGGCACATGTTCCAAGAAGTATGCCGTCCGCGTCGTAGAAGCGGACCTCCACATCGGACATTCTCCAGGCGAGCAGACGCCAGTGGCGGATCTCCTGTGAGGTCGCCGTCCGCTCCCCGACCTGCAGCTCGCCGCACCAGAGCTCATAGTAGGCGATCTCCTCGGAATAAGCTCCGGGGACCGACACGCCGAAGGAAAACTCCTCCTCGGCCGAGTGCGATTTGATGTAGTAGACGACTTCCGCCTCCTCCGCATCAGCGGAGCCTGTCGTCGCCGATGCCGTGTCAGACACCCCTTCCGAATCGGTATCCGCCAGGCCTCCTGAGCTGACATAGCTGCTCTCTGTTTCCTTGCCGACAAGCCGGGCCGGATCGCTCTCGATCTCCTCCACCAGCTCCTGAAGATAACCTCCGGTGGCACTGTCAAGGGCGTAATACGCTTTGAAATACTCGCTCCTGGCGTCGAGCAGCTCCATCTCAAGATCTTCGTATTCCCCGGTCAACGCATCGTACTCATCCTTTGACAGCTCGCCGATGCGGTAGCGCACCCGGTAAGTCTTCTGCTTCTTTTCGAGGGCTTCGATCTCTTCTTCCAGATCCGCGATCTGCTCCTTCCGGTCCAGCAGATTGTCATAGCTTTCCTCCACACTCTCGCTCAGCGATTCCTCAAGGTCGGCGAGGTCGATCTGCAGATTCTGGTATTTCAGCACGTCGTCGTACAGTGAGTACGCGCCGTCGTCGTCCTCGATCGACTGTCCAAGCCCCGCGGCTCTCGCCTCCGCATAGGCGTCATACTCCGTCTGGAATTCCTCCGTATCGATCGCCCATCCGGCGACCGCCTGCAGCATGTACTGCAGAATATTGTCCGGCACCTGATAATTCTCGGAGCGCGCCGTATATTCCTTCCAGAAGGCCCACAGCATATTCTGTGCGCTCGCGTAGGACGCGAGATACGAACTGCTGTTTTCGAGGGTTCCCACAGTCAGCTCCTCGAGCCTGCCCTCCCAGAGTTCACTTTCCACTTCCAGCTCCGCAAAGCTGACGTTTTCGGAGAGCTCCACTCCCATGGCTTCGGAGAGCGCCGTCTTCGCTTCCTCGAGTTCCTCCTGCCTTTCATCAAGGCTCTCCTCGCGCGATTCCACTGCCTCTTCCTGCGCGTCCACGTCGCCCTGCGTGGCCTGTCCGGTTCTGAGCAGCGCCCTGATCTTCGTCAGGGAGGTTTTCTCCTCCGCGAGCCACTCCTCCTCCAGCTCGATCTTCTGCTGCAACGTGACGATATCCGCGTACAGCCCGGCGATCTCCTCCTGCACCGACAGCCGCGCTTTCTCCAGCGCCGCCTCGGCAGTCCTGACGTCCATCTGCGCCAGCAGCGGCGCGATCAGGATACTGTAGAGCTCCGAGAGACTCTGTCCCTCCGAAGGCACCGCCTCCATAAAAGGCGACCATAGATATGGCTCCTCCTCGGTCTCTTCTTCCGTCTCGTCCGCCGTGCCATCCTCCACTGTCGTCTCTTCCGCGGAAGTTTCCTCCGCGTCCGTCTCTTCCTCAGAATCCTCACCGGAAAGGGATCGGTTGGCGATCAGGACGGCCTGCGCCAGATCGACCTTCTTCATGGAAAGTTCATTGTTCAGCTCCGTGTAGTCATCGCTGTTCGCAAAGGCCTGCGTCACCGCACTCGCAAACTTCAGGGTGCTGCTCCCTGCTGCCAGCGTCGGAAAACCTGTCCCCTCGAGGAGCAGTACCGCCGCGAGAAGGGCTGCGATGCCATTTCTTTTCTTTTTCATCTTTTCGCCTCTCCTTCGGAACTATCAGAGAATCAATCCTTGCATCTGACTTGTCTGAATCCTCCTATACTTCATCACATACCAGGCTCATTCATGGCAGCTCCTTACTCCTCATACTGAATGATGTAGAAGGAAAACGTCCCGTCTGTCCCGGAGGATATGAAGGTGTAGCTCAGCCCGTCCCGGGTCCCCGTAAACATCCGCGCGCTGCCTCCGTATTCCTCCACGGTATAGTAATCGTCATATTCTTGCGTCAGCACAAGCTGTGCATCTTCCGGATCGACGTAAGACAAAGCCACCGTCTCTGCAAGGCTCAGCGTCTCCGTCTGCGTCATCAGCTCCGTCCCAAAGTAGCTTTCCAGCTCCTCCTTCGTGCTGAGGGCCGAGCTGCCCACGGGAAATTCGTCGCTCAGCACAATCAGCTGCCCGATCGTGATCTCCTCGTCCAGCGTCGCGCTCTCCCCGGTGTCGGCATAGATCACACCAATATCGTCCAGCACCACCGCATAGCTGTCGTCCTGTTCATAGACCGTGCGGACGCCGGAATAGATCTCTGCCGCCTCAGAAGCCTTCATCCCCAGAAGCTCACTGTAGACGATCACATCCCTACTGAAGCTCCCCTCGTAGACCAGCGTTCCGCTCACGTCATAGAGCTTGCCGGAGCCGTCCTTCATGCCGAGCGAAAAATCTCCCTCGTACTCGAGAGTTCCGTTCTCGCGGTACAGCTTCCCTGTCCCGCTGAACTCATTGGACTCAAATTCCCCTGTGTACATCATGGTCCCGTCGTCGTAGTAGCGCGTGCCGGTTCCCTGATATTCGTTATTTTCAAAATTTCCCTGATAGACGACAGCCCCGTCGGAGTTATACAGAGTGCCGTAGCCGTTGACCGCTCCGGAGGAGACCTCCCCCTCGTAGGCAACATATCCGTCCTTCGCCGTGATCTGCACCGTGTCGCTCGTAAAGCGCAGCAGCAGAGAATTGTAGGCGTAGGACTTGACCGTATCCGTACTCGAGCTCGGCAGGACGCTACGCACGCAGAACAGGTAATAGATGCTGAGCACCCCCGCGACGACCACCAGCGCGATCGCCAGCCGACGACTCACGAGCCAGCCGAAAACCTCGTAATAGTCCTTCTTGTGCCTGGGCTTGATATTCAGGATATTCGAGAAGAAGTCCCGGATAGCGGAGATCACCTTTGTGCGGATGAAGCTCCAGCTGGTCCAGTTCTTGAACTTCGTGACCAGCGGCGTAATCTTTGACTTGATCGTCGTGATCAGCGTACTGAACAGACTACCCATATTCACGCCTCTCCTTTCTCACCCCATTCCGGCTGTTCCCGCGGCGTCAGCCGTCGCAGCGCAGCCTGCAGATATCCCCATCGCCGTTTGACAGATTCAGATACTTCTCACAGGTAAACAGATACCATCTGGCCATGCGATCCATCGGATTGACCTTGAGCACATCCGAAAAGGCGTTCCTCGCCAGATAAAAATCATTCTGATAAAACAGCTCCAGTGCCTTTTCGAAGCGATCCAGCGTCTCGATCTTCGGCTTCCGCTCCGGCTGAGGATACGCCTCCAGCATTTCATAGAGGTCGAGCCGCTGCCCGGACTGTCCGAGGCAGATATAGCCGATAAAACGAACCGCGCCCTGCGGTTTCTCCCGCTCACGCACCCCGGCGGTGACGACCAGCCTCAGATCCATGCTGCGGAACCAGTCCGCAAAGCGCTCGAGCTCCGCCTTATCCTCCGACAGAAGGAAGGGGAAGCTCTGCCGCTCGTCCCCGGCCACCCCGTAGAGGAACTCCGAATCATGCAGCAGTATCCCTGCTTTCAGGCTCACAAGATCAGGCTGCGCATAAACTTCCCGCAGGAAGGAAACACCAAAATCCACGCCCCGCCCCTCCGACTCCAGGAAAAGAAGCTTCAGACTTGTCAGGTCCGCATTTCCGGACACAAAATATCCTTCGCTCTCTTCCATGTGGCGCTCCAGTAGCGTGACGAACTGATTTATCTGCTGCGCGGAGCCCTCCGACGCGCCCTGCGGCTCCGTCGTCGTGACAAAGGCCACCATCCCGTGCAGCCGGACCGTATCTCCGCCCGCGACCTCCGTGATCGAGTCGCGTCCGAAAATCTTCTCAATATTCTTCGGCGCAAAACGGTAGCAGGACTCAAAAATCCGGTAGCGCGTGTAGTTGATGCGCCCGATCTTCTTCTGCAGCTCCATAAGACTGTTCCACATCACAGCCACATCCCGGCTGCGGGCGGCCCTGCCCATGGGCACCTCCTGTCCCGCCGAGACCTGCAGCATGGCGGCCGAGAACCTTCTGAGCTCCGACCCGCGGATCAGCAGCAATGCCATACACACCGCGCTCGCGGCCAGGAAAAGGATGACTGCAAAGACCAGATAACCGCGGCTTTCCGCCTCCGCGAACAGACTTACCGCAGTATCGCCGCGAACCGCCGCCAGCGTGTATACTGTCTCCCCGTCCGGCGTGAAATCCGCCTCCAGAAGCTCCGCGTCCTGCCCGTAAACAGTGGAAAGCAGCGCTCCGTTCTTTCCGCTGGCGCTCAGCAGGATACATCCATCCTCCGGCCTCAGAATGCAGAGATCCGTAAAGACGTCCCCTGTGCCCTCATCGGAAATAAATCCGGACAGGAGGCTGAAAACCTCCTCGTAGGTATCGCTCTGATAGAAGCCCTCCGTCTCAAAGTCATCCATCGGCTGCAGCGCCTTCATCTCCACGAGCAGCGCGCTCAGATAATAGCGGCTGTAGCGCTCCGTCTCCGACTCCGTCGTGTTCCGGCTGCTCAGCGTCGCCAGCGCCACGCCGGTCACCGTGATGATGAGCAGCAGCAGCTCGACGAGTATCACGGCATAGACCGTATAGCTGCGGTTTTTCAGGAACCGCACGACGAGGAACAGCAAAAGCCAGCCAGCGAACAGAAGCACAAGATGGCAGATCGTGTTGAACTGCCGGATATTCGCCTCCTGCCCCATGTCCATGAGCAGCTGCTCACAGTCGGCCTCGTCGGCCGCGGCCTGCTCATAATACTCTGCCCCCGTCCCGTCGTCCTTCCAGGTGAGGAGCAGTCCTTCCTCGTAAGCAGCCCAGTTAATCTGACGCCCTTCTCCGGCTTCCGCGCTGCTCACAAGCGCAAGAGAGAGCGGCTCAGGCGTCTCCTCCGCCGTCAGGTTCTCCTCGGACAAATTTTCACTCTCCACAAAATAGACGCCGGCGCGCTCTCCCCCGTCCAGGATCACGGCGAGATAAAAGCCGTCTCTCGCCACGCTGAGGGCACTGACACTCCCTCCGCTCTCCAGCTCCAGGACCGGGGTGACAGCGGAGGCCTCGCCGGTCTCGCTCAGGGAGACAATCCGCCGCCCCTCCCCGTCCTCAGATGAGGAAGGCGTCAGCACCGCGTACAGCCCATCCGAATAACACAGAGCTTCAAATTCACTCCCCTTTTCCAGAGAATCGCTCAGATACACCGAGCGCGGCGGCTCCCCGGGCCAGTCTCCTCCCGTCACGACAGCCATGACGGCTACGGCAATCATCCAGAGAAAGCCGATCAGAACAGGTATTCTCCTCCTCATAAGTAACTTCCTCCCTCTATCCGGTCAGCGATTCCGTGCCGATCGTTTTAAATCCATTAAATAAAAGTCGCAGCCACGGTACATCCCCGAAAATCAGCTGGCACAGCAGGGACGCCAGCACAATCACCACCAGTATCGTACAGACGACCAGGAGGATGCGGAAGATCGTATCCTGCTGGCGCGTAAGCCAGGCCATCAGCCGCTTCTGGATCCCGCGCCTTTTTTCCGGCGCCGCCGCGATCTGGATATCCTTGTACAGCTCGGTGAAAGAGTCGTAGCTCTTTCTGCCGATCTTTTTCTCCAGGAGGCGGTAGCTGTATGCCTTCTGCGCCGCCTTCGCACTCAGAAGTTCCCTTAAGATCTGCGCGCATTCCACCGCGCAGTCGCGCTCTGTCCTGTTAAGATCCAGCCCGCTTAAGTCGATCTGCCAGCCCAGATAGACCGTATGGTCCTTGGCCAGGTTCAGCTGCCCCTGCCGCAGGGCCAGATAGAGCAGAGGATATGGCAGACCGGCTGTCATACAGGCGATGATCACGCTACTGCAGATCGTCTCGCACTCATTCAGGGAGTAGAATCCGCCTGTATAGAAATCTTTCAGCGGCCGCTCCTGCTTGTACGCGAACACCATGCAGAACATACCCTGGTCGGAAAAGCTGTCCACGCAGGCCCTCTCCCCGGCATTGCCGGCGCTGCGGAATGCCTCCAGACAGCTCCTCACCACAGCGTGATCCTTGATGACCAGCACAGTATACAGAGCTCCCGCGGAGGAATAAAGGTCGCGGCAGACCAGGATGTCATTAACACTATTCGATTTTACAGTCCGAACGCAGGCGAGTCTCATCCGCTGCGACTGATAAATCTTATCCAAAGGTTATTTTTCCTCCGTCTCAGCTCCCGCTTTCTTCACAATCGCATAGGCATAGGTACAGATCACCGGCATGTCCACACAGTAGACGCGAATCTCGTAGACGCCCTCCTTCGACGGCGAGGTGTAGACGCCGTCCGAGGTAATCTCGCCGCTCCCCGGCTCCGTCAGCTCATAGGCAATGCTGCAGGGCTCCATATTGTTGTAACGCACATGGAAATAGTAGTTCTCCCGCGTGCCCATCACCACGGTCGGCGTGTCCATGGAAATGCTCCTGTCGCTGTAATCCTCCGCCTGATCCAGATCGTTTCCGGCCGGGAAACGGGTCGCGACCCAGCGATAAGTAAGTACAAGATAATTCACATTTTCCAGAAGCTTCGCCGCCACGATAAAGCTTCCCTTGTCGTTCATGACCTTCACAGCCGTCTCCACGTCCACCGCGGTCAGCTGCTCATCGCGGAACAGCTTCGGGTTCCCGTAGATCGTATTGCGGGAAGTAACGCCGAGCGCCGGATCCTCCGCAATGTATTCGTAGCCGATCTCCACATGCACATTTCCCTTTCCGAGCCCGTGCATGATCTCGCCTGAGTAGCGGACGTCCCCTCTTCTGGCGTTTTCCCCGAGCGGGATCTCCAGGACGCCGGATGCGGTTTCCACCGCCCTGCCCTGCCAGGCAGCCGCCCCGGCCTCAGCCGCCGCAGGATGCTTCGGTTCGCCTCCGCGGAAAATGTCCGGATCCTTGGAAAAATACTCCATGTACTGGCTGCGCAGCCTGCTCTGGGATGGCGCCATGATATAATTTTTGACGCCCTTCTCCAGGACTTCTTCTATAATATAGGCATTCTCCGTGCGCACCAGCTTCAGATCCGCAAGGCAGACATAATCCTTCGTGCCGCCCATGCTCTTCATCTCGAGGCTGATACGCCCGAGCTCCTGACTGACCAGATCGCCCGGCTTCATGTCCGTGAGCACGATATTCAGGGCGCAGCCGGAAGGAGCTTCCTTCGCCACGCCACCCACCTGGGCGTGAGCGGAACCGCTCTCCACCAGGATGCTGGTCTCAAGCACCGGCGTCTCCTGCGTGTGCAGCCAGTAATCCTTTTTCAGCGTCTCGCCCTCCGCGAGCGAAGCCTCCCGGATCTCCACCTGCAGTTCATGCGTCCCATCCGCCGTGAGGAATACAGGCGTCTGCAGGAGTGCCCGGTAAGAGAATTTCCGGTTCTGCGCGGAGAGCTTCTGCACCGTCAGCTCCAGCCGGACATTCTTCCCGCGGCAGACCGTGGCCGGCATGGACAGCTTCACGGAGAAATCCTCATCCTCATAGAGGGTAAGGCTCGTGAAAAACTCACTCTCCATCTCGTACTCCGCCGTCTCATCCTCACGATCCATCAGGAAGAGCTGATAGGACTCACTGATGCGGTTGTATTCGTACTCCTCGCTGCCGTCCCCGCGGCTCCCCTGGTTGACCGTGTAGACCGTGTGGATCGGCTCCTCCCGATAGCGCAGGCAGAGGCATGCCTCGTCCGTGCGCAGGTTCTCAAAGCCCTCGATCGCTGAGAGCTTCTTCACGACGGAGGACTCCACGACGATCTCGCGCCCCAGCCCGTCGATCGCGACGCCGCTCTCCACCAGGATCGACAGGTCGTCGAGGCTGAACACGCCGCAGCCGCAGACCACGCCCGCACCGTACATCAGATTGTTGACGAAGCGGCGCTTGTTGTTGAAATAAGTCTGCTCGGCCTGGAAGTCCGCGGAAGTGAGCATCTTCCCCGCGTAGTAGCGGTTCCTCTCAAAAGGATACAGTTTCGTATTGTTCATGGTATGGTCTCCCCTCCTGTTTTTGCCTTCTCTATAGGATCTCCGGATGCAGATTCATCCGTATTCTGCTCGTAAAGGTCTTCGTCTCCTCGTCAAAGCGGAACCCTGCGTCCCCGCCGTATTTCTGCGCGGTCAGCGTGATGCTGCGCAGCCCGTAGCCGCCCCCGAGCTTCCCGCTCAGGAAAGCTTCCGCCGGGAGAAATCCTTCTCCCAACTGGCAGCGGCCAGACGGATATACCTTCGCGCAGGCGTTGTCCGCCTGGATCACCAGGGAACCTCCGATCTGCCCGATCTGCACGCGGATCCAGCCGCCCGTCTTCACAGCCCTGCAGGCGTGCAGCGCGTTCTCCAGTGTATTTCCCAGAAGAACGGTCAGATCCGTCGCCTGGATCGGCAGCTCGCCGCAGTCGGCCTGCGCCTCCCAGCGGATATCTCCGTCGTGGGCGAGCCCCGCGTAATACTGCAGAAGTCCGTTGATCGTCTGGTTCTCGCAGTAGAACTCATTGTCCCGGTGGTCGACCCTCTCGATGATATTTGACAGGTATTCCTTCATCCCGTCTGTCTCACCCTTCTCCAGCATCTCGTGCAGCCCCAGCAGATAGTGCCGCGCGTCGTGGCGCGTCCTGCTGGCGTTCTCCATCTCCCTCGTGATATTCTGATACTGGAGCCGCTGAATCTCCAGCGTCCGCTGATACTCGCTCTCCTTTCTCTTATGTATGGACTCCTGAAACAGGAACCAGTAGAAGATCCCAAGCACTACCAGCGTAAAGAGGAAGGTCGGCATCAGATGCCACCAGTAGAGCTGATAATCCAGGGGCGTAATGGAGCTGTAGACCATCAGCATCACAAAATACAGCAGCGAAAGCAGGATCGTCGCCCCAAATTCTCTGCGGATATTCTGGAAATCAATCTCACCCAGATAGTTGCGAATGACCTTCCACATGAGGAGCACCATCAGCGGGAACATGACGAGCGTCGTCACCACATACAGCGTGAAATCCATCGGCGAGTAGATCTCCGCGCTGACCCGTCCGCCCAGGATCGCCTGGAAGAGATTGGCCAGCACATACTGCGTCATCGCGTAGAGCAGCGTCAGAAATACCACAAACAGCTTCTTCTCCGCGGAATCTCTGACAATCCAGAAGAACGCCGCCACTAAGATCAGGAGCATCAGGAGCATATACAGATTCGCCAGCAGGCTCAGGGACAGAAGCTTCGTATCCGCCGGATAGAACAGAACCACCGGGAACAGCGCCGAGGCCGCCGCGCAGAATACCGCGCATCCGATCATCGCCAGCCGTTTACGGCAGACGAACATCCACTCCGCAAAGGGGATCAGGCAGAGCTCAATGCAGGGAGTCAGCTGAAGAAAAAAGCCAAGGCTGTGCCGCAAATATAGTCCCACGCTTCACCTCCTGCCCTGCTCCCGTCTCCTCGCCAGACGGGAAAATACATAATTGTCATAGGCTCTCCGGATAGAAGCCTTTCCGCTCCGGCTGAGCAAAAGCCTGGTGCCGTCTCGCAGGATGCAGGAATCCGTGCCCATCTGCTCGATGTAGTCCATATTTACAATCATACCCCGCTGTACCTTGAGGAAATCCTCGTTCAGCTGGGCTTCCAGCTCTCCCATAGGCTGCCAGACCCGATAGAGCCGCCCGTCTGTCATGACAATCTCCGTTGCGTGGTTCGCGCTCTGGATATAGCGGATCTCATCCGTATAGAGAGAATAATTGTCGCGGCCCACGCAGATGTGCAGCACGGGGCGCTCTCTGCGGCTCATCCGCGACAGGGTCAGGCGCCGGAAGGATTCACGGATCCCGTCGGTCGTGACCGGTTTGACCAGGTAGTGAAGCGCATGGGCCGAAAAAGCCGCGACCGCGTGCTCTGTGCTGTTCGTGACAAACACGATGCCCGTCTCCGGGGAGAGCTCCCTGAGCCTATTCGCAATGTCCACGCCGTTCTCTGTCGGCATGTAGATATCAAGGAACGCAATGTCAAAAGGCGGGGAAACGGAGGCCGCGTCAAGAAGGGTCCTTCCCTCTGCGAAGATCTCCGGCATCCTGTCCGGATCCCATTCGTGCAGCGCAAGGAGGAACTCTTCCTGTTCCCGTCTGTCGTCATCACAGAGTGCTATACGCATTCTATCCCTCCCCAGAAATCATACTCGCCGACGCGATCGGTCTTCAATCCTTCTTTCACAGCTATGAAACCATTTTACCATGATTTCCCGCAAAAAAATCTTTCCACTCACGCGCTCTGCGGCTACCTTTCGGGTAATGTTTTCTCTGTACGCAGACTCTTACCTGCCCACAGCCGCTTCTCATGGCGGCAGACCCCATCAGCGTATGCGGAGCCGCCGGTGTGTAAAACCTGCAGGATCCACAGTCGATGCAACGTTCCGGTTCGTCCCACTCGCAGTATGGACAGGCGTCCTCTACACTGATCATGACGGGATGGCCGTCCCGCGTTCATACGGGATTCTCGACAAAATCCGGATACTCCTCTATATACATATCAGCCAGACTGTCATAACGCAGAGGAATATCCAGGACGACTCCCTCAAACTCAT
Organism: Lachnospiraceae bacterium; assembly: GCA_020860645.1. Taxonomy (GTDB): domain Bacteria; phylum Bacillota; class Clostridia; order Lachnospirales; family Lachnospiraceae; genus Hominiventricola. The sequence continues at coordinate 51,216 of JAJBTX010000120.1, forward strand.
AGCGCCTTGATTTCTTCTCCATCTTCTTCTCCATCTTCTTCTCCACCTCTCCCGCGACATCATGCCGAACGTAATTCCACCTGTATAATTTTAACAGTTATTCCAAAATTCGACGTCTCCCACTTGCGTCCAAAAAGACGCCTTCTCCGTGGAAATTACAAATACGACGCTTCCTTATTTTCATCTTGTTTCACGCCCTCTTTTTCTGTTTTGCCTTTCTTGCCTTCCGTATTTGAAAACAAGAAAAGGTGTATCCCGCCCATGGAGGCTCCACGGGCGAAATACACCTTTTAGAATGATCCGCATCTTCTGAGTATGGCAAATAAAGACGGTATTACTGTCTGTCTGTCTGTCTGTTAAAATTGTGGATGCTAATCTCATTTTTTCAACTCTGAATTCTTTGCACAGATTTCGTCTTTCGCGTTATTGCTGCCGATCAATAAATATATTTTTTATTATGGGTAAAGAACTTTTATTTGTCAAGAAGCAAAACTGATGGTGTTTTTAAGGCGTATTTCATCGTAAATCTATCATTTGGGGTACAGACTCGATAAGAACCGCTCGCTGTACCTTCCACTCGCCTCTTAGACATCTGTATATTTTTCTTTCTGTCATATATTTTTGTTAAAGTGTTCCCTTCCCTGCATACGTCACCATGACATATCCCATACGTCGCCAGAAGGACAAACTTCTTCCCTGGCGGCGTCTCTGATTTTCAGAAATCTGTCAGCGTATAGAGCAGACTGCTCCGGCCGCCATTCTCCCGCCACCGCTGCTCCTTAATGATGAGTCCCGCACTCACCAGATCTGCAATCGCGCGCTCCACTGTCCGCCGCGACAGCTTCAGCTCCCTGGCAATGGTTCCAATAGACGGATAGCATTGTCCCTGCGCGTTGCTGCGATCCCGCAGATACATATAAACGGCTTTCGCACGGTGTGGAAGATCCTTCTCGTAGATGATTGCAAAATACCCCACAGAAGCGCGCTCCCTGTTTAGTCCGTCCGCAGAGGCATACGGCGGGACGGCATACTCTGTCTTTTATGATCAGATGCAGGCATCTGGAACTGTCCACCGGATGAGCCAGTCGATGCCGCTGCATAAAAATCTTCCAGATCATCAAGGCCGTCATCATCGTCCCTGCAGCGGACGATCTCCCGCTCCAGTTCAAATCGGTCGGCATAAAATACTTTTCTCGCCGCCCGTTCCGGGACTTCATACGGATCTTCAAACGCAATCTTCCACTTCAGGAACAGCGGAAGCTGAGTCTGCATCGGACAGCAGCCGGTCTTTGCAAGAATAAAGTGTCCTTTCGTCAGCGTTTTCAGTTCGTCCGGTGACATGAGCGGGCGGCTGATCATCTGCAGGCTCTGGCCTGGGTCATTCTTTCCTCTGGAAATGGAACCGGACAGTACCGTGCGGCTTCCCAGTGCTTTGGACAGGATCTCCGCGCTCTCTGAATTGGGTGCAAAGCCACCAAACAATATATCCTGACAGTTATCAATGATGATGCTGGATCCTTCCTTTCCATAGTTTTTCTCCAGCTGGGCAAAGCTCTGTATGATCGGTATCATGGAAATACGCCTGGAACGCCCTGCAGAGAACATCATCTCCATGGATTCTATCTTCGGGATCGTCCCGATCTCGTCCGCAAAGATCATTACCCGGTTCGGCAGCTTCCCGCCATGCTCATCCGCAATCGTCAGCATCTCCCGGTAGAGCTGCTGCAGGAACAGAGACACCATGAAATACTTGGTGTTGTCCTCCTCCGGCAATACGATAAAGATAGCAGATTTCTCAGTGCAAAAGGTTTCCGTATCCAATGTGCTGTCAAAACAGAGGATCTGTTCCATCTCACTGTCCAGGAACGCATTCAGACGGCTCATCGTCGTGGACAACACGGAAGCCATCGCCTGATCTGCGGAGTTGAGCGCTGCTCCGGCGAACCACCTCGCCTTGTGCTCTGGGGGCAGCTTGTCCATCAAAAGCTGGAACAGGCTTCGATTCTTTATCGGTGATGGAGCCAGCAGATCCTGTATCAGCTTAAACACGGAAATGATATGGCGTTTCTCTGGTGGGCAGTATTCCGCGATCAACAGGATGACCGACGCCAGCAATCCCTCTGCCGCGTCATAAAAGAACGCATTCTGTCCATAGCTGCCGGCCTGCGCCCCATCCGAATAAATGATAGTCTTGGCCGTGATCTTTGCGTATTTCTCCGCTCTGGCCTTTGCGGATAAATTTTCCGGTTCCGCCAGATATTCGTCCATATATTTATTGACCAGTGTGAGGATGTTGTTCCCGTCCGACCGGGTCGGATTGCGCAGGTCAAGGACAGAAATCCGATAACCGTAATGCTCCTTTGCAATCCCCGCATAGTTGCGGAACAGATCGCCCTTGGTATCCGTCGTGAGAAAGCTCATCCCGGATGCGCAGGCGTACTCGATATTGGGATATAAAAAGTTGGCCGTCTTTCCGACACCCGCGGCTCCGATCATCAGGCAGTGGATGTCCCCGCTGTCCACCAGCGCCGTGATGGACTCTCCTCGCTTTTTATACCCTACTACCAGCCCCTGCACTTCCGGCAATGCTTCTTGCCTCCTCCACCGCTCCGGCTCATAGGGAACATGCGCATAGGTTTCCCGAATCTCCTTCTCCGTGGCAAACCGTGCTGTCCCATGCTGCCCGTCGCCAACCGTTCTGGATTTGATCCCGTTCAATGTGTAATAGTTGGAAAATAAAGAGATCCCTCCGATAACCGCAAACATCCCCAGACCAATACACACGAGCAGAATGATCTGCTGTGACTGCATTCCACTCCTCCCTTCCTGCTATTCTTCTACGACCGCTGCTTTATGCCATCTGCATCTTCGGCGCACGATCATTCGACATTGACAACCCTAAGCTACTCTGTTCTGTCAGATCTTCATTCCAATCCTTTTTCTCCGGCAACAGGGAGAATACTTCTTTCTCCTGATAGCACCGTCCTTTCAAAATTTCTCCCAGCCGTTCCCGCGCTTTCATGCCCGCCTCGTCATTGTCCAGGCACAGCGCGATCCTGTTGATCTGCGGACAGTCCTTCATCATCTGGAGCATCGCATGCTCCGACACGCCGCAGAGCGCCACATAGCTGTGGTTCTGCCAGTCTTTCTGGTACAGCGTGATAAACGACAGCATATCAATCGGCGCTTCAAATACATACAGCGTGTCGCTCACCCCTGTAAAATGAAAACTATAGCGCGGATCACAGCCCTCCACATTTCCTTTGAACGCATCCCCTTTTGTGTACGTCCCCCGTTTGTGTGCATGGCGGGCTACTCCCTGCCGATCGTACCCGACGAACACGACGTTATGATACTTGGCGTCCTCGTTGAGCATTTTCTTTTCTGCGAATGCAGACACCACATTTCTGTCAATGCAGCGGGTTCTCGTAAGATATGCAAACGCCCTGCGCATATCGGAATGAACCGGAGGAAGGACAAATGGCTTTGCCGTTTCTTCCCTGACAGACTCGCTGCACGGATACGCCTGCCCCTGCTCCCCACCGAGCAGCATCGTCACCGCGTCCGGGAAGCTCTGCCCATAAAACTTCTGTACAAAGTCAATAGCGCATCCACCTTTCCCCTCCGCGTGATCATACCAGCGATTGCCGCGCACGGTGATGCTGTGGTCGCTTGCCAGCCGCTTCTCCCTGCCAGACCGCAGGAGCCGCTCTCCCTGTCCAGACAGGAAAATCTCCAGATTCACCGCATTGGCACGCTGCTTCTGTTCTTCCGTAAAATGCACATACCCCGACATCGCTTTCCCTCCTGATGCTATTTATAAAATTGCAGAACTGATTCCTGGTCGTTCTGCCTGTGTCCCTGCGCCTGCTTTTTCTCGGACAGCTTCCTTCTGCGTTTTCGGTCGATATGATATATCCCGCTTCCTTCCGCGTTTCGGTAATCCTCCCGGAACAGCTTTTCCAATCCGCGCAGCAGCCGGGTCGCCGCGAGGAACGCAGAAGGATTCCGAACGTCATCCATATGCTCCAGCAAGAACTCCGCATAAGGATTGCCCTGCGCAGCAGACATCTGCAAAAACAATACTGCCTTTTCCTTATCCTGCGGGACTTCCTCTCCCCGAAGATACAACTTTCCCAGCGTATATTGCGCATACTGGTTGCCCATCTTTGCAGCAGCTGTGAGATACTCTACCGCTTTCCCGGCATCTTTCTCCTGAAATTCTTCGGACAGATACAGCTTTCCCAGCTGATAGAGCGCCAGCTCATTGTTCTGATCCGCGGATCGCACAAATCACTTTCTCGCCCGTTTCAGATCCTGCGGTACATATTCGTCATCACAGTATATGCGGCCGAGTGTGTACTGCGCCGCTGCATTTCCTGCCGCTGCGGACTTCTCAATCCATGCAACCGCCTGCCGGATGTCCCCTGTCCGGTTTTCCAGCCAGAGTTTTCCAAGGGCATATTGTGCATTCTGGTTTCCAAGTCCTGCTGCTTTTCTCCAATAGTTCTCTGCAGCACTGTCATCTCTCGTTGTCCCTGTTCCGGTATGGAACATCTGCCCAAGACGGTACTGTAGTTTATCCTCGTGACTCTGCTCTTCCATTTTCAGGAAGCCTTCAAAAGCGGCGCGGAAATGCTGCTCCGCCTTTACACTCTCTTTTTCTGTGCCAATCCCGCGCTGATACATTTTCGCCAGCTCATAATCTGCATAGGGATTCCTTTGTCTGGCGGACAACTGATAAAGTTCAAGTGCCTTTGTGTAATCCTGCTTTGTTCCCCTCCCCTGATAGTAAAGACCGGCAAGTGAATACTGCGCATACTTGTGTCCGGCCTCTGCCGCACCGGAAAGCCATTCCAGAGCCTTTCCATCATCCTGCTTTGTCCCGATTCCTGCCGCATACATTTTCCCAATGCGATATTGAAGATACGGACGTTCTCTTTTCTTTGCAGCCTGCTCCGAAGCTTCCAATGCGCCGAGCGCCTTTTTATACCATTCCTGCGATGCTTTCAGATCGGCTTCACAGCCCAGTCCATCCGCGCACATCCGCCCTAGATCATACATGGCCAGAGCGTTTCCGGATTCCGCTTCCGCAAGCAGGAGCCGGAATGCTTTCTGTAAATCCTGTCTTGTCAGAAGGTCTCCATAGAAATATTTGCGCGCTTCTTTGTAGGCAGTATTCCATGCGGCATAAAAGAAATGCTCCCCTTCCAGAAAGTCGACCCGTTCATTGACTTCCGATTCTCCGGACGCTTCATATTCTCTGCCCGCGTCCGCTTCTGTTTCATCCTCAAACGTAAAATGATGACCACCGAGCTTTAATGCTTCAGCGATCACCATATTCTTAATACTTTTGAATTGTTTCTGCCGGGAAAGCGGAGGGAGTGGCTGCGCTTCCTTGCGGTAGGTCAGGTGAATCTCATCCTGCCATTTCCCCCACTCTCTGTAAAGTGCTGACACCCGGCTGTCCTTCTGCAGTTCATCCACGATCTGGTCAATGAGATTTTTCACGTCCCGTTTCAGATAACCGTACACCTTTTTCCCGCTGGTATTCTGAAGACGTTCTGACAATTGCAGCATCATCTGTTCGATCTTCGGATTGACCAGCGTCCCGTCTCTTAACGTATCCATCATCTCCTGCATGGTATCCGCCGCTCCTCGTTTCAGTTCGGCGCGCGCCTGATTCTGCTCCTGATAAATCTGCGCAAAATCCTGCCGGAAAATATCGTGCGCCAGCTCCGAGCGCATGGCTTCGATGGATTTCTCCGTCAGGTAGCCATCGTTGTCCTTTGCAGAATATACCAGCAGATGCACATGTGGGTGATGAGATTCGTTGTGGAACGCCGCGTACCACCGCAGGTTTGCGCTATCGATCTTCATATGTTTGCTGAGCATGGCTCTTTTGGAACGGAGCAGCGCCATCCATTGTTCTGCATGATCATAACCAAGCCGCGCGGCATCCTCACGCCGCAGGGAGATCACATGCGTCCAGACTACACCTTTATGTTCCACGACCTCCTTTTGCACTTGTGAAAGCACCACCGGCTGTCCTGCGTCGGTGAATAATCCATGTTCACCCACTCGCTCCACGCGCGGACGGTTCGCAATATAATCCACATAATTCTCTCTTTCCGTCATCGTCTCAAGATTCTGATCCAGCGCGCAGGAAATAAACTCTGAGGCGTTTCCTACCGTTGGCCGCAAAAGAAAATCCGTGTATTCCAGCATATCTTTCGCTGCGGGAATATCACGGATCAGCTGATGAATAAAACTTTTCTGGTTTTCGGTCGCGGGCCGAAGACGTTTGCTCTCGTCAATCTTTTCGACGCCCTCACGGGTACCGATATAACGGACATAATTTTCCAGTTGCGCGGACGGTGCATTCTGAAGATACCGGGAAGTAAAAATCAGTTTTGGCATGGCATCTCCATTTTACCAATAAAATAAGTGACCGTTTCCAGTCACTCCATTCTCTTGTCAAATCATATTGTTCTGGTTTTTCAAAAGAAAATAAGAGATTATCCGGCAGGCGTGGCATTCCCCTGCATCTCTTTTGACCACTAGGGTGTGTGGTTGCCACGAAATTGACCACCTCGAATAACCTCTTAATTATCTTACTCTGATTATAATGTGATTATTCTTTCTTGTAAAGAATTTTTTGGGTTCTCAGATAACGGTTCCATC
>JAJBTX010000028.1 GCA_020860645.1 Lachnospiraceae bacterium
TTAAGAGACACAGCTCCTGGAAGCGGGGGCTGTGTTTTTGCTATCCAGGGAGACAGTTTATGTTTACAAAAACGCCCGTAATTGCCATAATTGTAGGTGAAGATACCATATTGAGTAACTGGAAACTGGTCTGAAGAAATGGAGATGGATGATTATGAAAACATTGACGGCGTATTTTTCCCTTTCCGGGGTCACGAAGAAGGCTGCGGAGCGTGTCCAGTCCCTTGCAGGCGGAGACCTGTTTGAAATTAAGGGCGAGAAGAATTATGGAGGTTATTTCAAGGCGATAGCCATTGGAGGCAAGGAACTGGCGACAAAGGAAATGCCTGCAGTTACAACGCACGTTAAGGATTTTGAATCCTACGATCGTATTCTTCTGGGGTTTCCGGTGTGGTATGGTTCCTGCCCACGCCTGATCCGGACTTTTGCGGCAGAGTATGATTTCACCGGAAAGGATGTTTACGTTTTCTGCACCAGCGGGTCATCCGGACCGGAGAAGTCGCTGGAGGCCGTGAAGGAAATTTGCAAAGGAGCAAGGATGCATTCCGCGATCCGCATCAGCGGACAGGGCGATGATGAGATTCTGACATGGCTGGAGAAATAGTTGAAAAGCTGGAACTGGATGAACTGAAACGGATCTACAGGGAACATGTACGAGAGGACTTTCCTCGCAGCGAGCGCCGCCCCTTCTCTTCTATGAAACGTATGACGAAGGCAGGAAAATATGCCTGTTATGGCTACTATGATAATGGCAGTCTGCTGGCGTATGCCTGTTATATTCTTACAGAGAACGGGATGTATGCGCTTCTGGATTATTTTGCAGTTGTTCCCGGACTGCGTGGCCCATGGAGTCGGCAGTGAGTTCCTGCAGCGCCTGAAAAACGTGGTGCCGGTGAAATGCGGCGTTTTCATCGAGGCGGAGAGCCCTGATTCGGCAAAGACAGACGAGGAAGTACAGCTCCGGAAGAGGCGGATCAGTTTTTATCTTGCGAACGGCGCCTTGCTGACAAACTCAAAATGCCTGCTGTTTGGTGTGGATTACAATATTCTGTATATCAGCCAAACGGTTTCTGATCATTCGATGGAACGGCTGCATTGTGCTGCGGAGGAGATGTACCGGGAAATCTATCGTCCGGTCTATGGCCGGTTGTGTAAGCCTTACGCAGTTGAACACGAAAAACAGGTGGGAAAATGACGGAAGCCGACAGAAGAGAGGTAAGATGAGAACAAATAATATCGCTATTTTTGAAGACACTTTAACCATTGCCAGACAAGGCTATTATCTTTGCGACGGCATAGAGATACCACTGCAGATTTCTGCGGAGCAGATGACGGAGGTGCAGGCATTTTCCCCGGAGCGGATTCAGCAGCTTGCGGATGAAGAAGACCATGCCGGAAGGCCGCTCGACGTTCATGAGAATATTCAGACCTGGGTCAGCGGGCGTGATTCCTATGAGGCGGCAATCGATATGCTGAAAAGTGTTCCTGCAGGCTCGAATGATAAGCCTGGCGTTCTGGTGCTGAATTTCGCCAACCCTGTTCATCCGGGCGGGGGCGTGACGAGGGGTGCAAACGCGCAGGAGGAGGATCTATGCAGGAGAAGTACGCTGTATCTTTCCCTGACGAGCAGGGCGGCAGGAGAGATGTACCGGTATAACTCGGCTCTGATGGGCTATTGCGCGTCCGACTTCATGCTGCTTTCCCCTTGTGTGGAAATCCTGAAGGACAGCGAGGGAATGTCTTTGCCTGAGACATACGTTGTCTCGGTTCTGACGGCTGCGGCTCCGATGGTATCCCGCGGCGGGATCGAGAAGGGCAGGCTGCACGACCTTTTGACACAGCGAATTCATGCGATCTTTCAGGTGGCGGCTCATTGCGGTTATCGGGATCTGGTACTTGGCGCATGGGGTTGCGGTGCGTTCGGAAACGATCCGGAAACAATGGCGGCTCTGTTCGAGCAGGAAGTAAAGCACTGGAACGATGCGAGTAGTTTTCAATTCCGACAGATCGAGTTCGCGGTTCTGCGAAAAAAGAACCGCGACTCCTATAATTATGACTGTTTTGCCAGGCATTTTACGAAGAAATAAAGATAGAAGAGAAATTACAGGATATAGAAGATAAAATCCAGTATCTGGTGAAAATATGGGAGTGGCTACGGTATATGAAAGCGAAATCGGAGGTAAGTAAAGAACTTTATCAGATGATGCTGGACAGGGGCTATCAGGAGCGATTCTGCGATCTGGTCACACAGAATCTGAATACTGATTTCACCGCGCAGAGAATGATTTATTATCTTTCCCATTACGGCAGTCTGCCGGAAGGGGAGATTGTGGATGAGATGCTTGCGATCCTTGACGACAGAAACCGGATCATGCAGAAAAAACAGCTGGAGCACAGTAATGCGGTATATAACGAGTATTTAAATCGCAGAAGAATGGAAGAGGACTGAGATGAAAAGAGAAAGCGGGGAGTGAATCACATAATATGACAAAAAAGATTTTATTCGTCGTTTTGATTGGTATGATGTTGCTTTCTCTGGCTGCCTGCGGAAGCTCACAGGAGGCGGAAGAATCCGCTGGAGTGTCTTCGACGGAAATAGAAAATATCGAGGAAACAACGGAGGAGACCGGAGAAAATGTGAAGGTAGATATCGAATCAGGGGAGAAACTGAAGCAGGAAAGTGATACGGGAAATTCTGAAGAAGGTGAAGAAACCGTATCAGAACCGGAAACAGATGATCTGATGCAGGAGGAAGCTATGAAGATGAATGTTCAAATTGGAAATAGCAACTTTACCGCAACGCTCGAAAGCAATGAGGCAGTAGATGCGCTTGTCGAGATGATGGAGAGCGGTCCGGTTACAATCAGTATGAGCGATTATTCCGGATTTGAAAAAGTGGGTGCTCTGGGAACAAGTCTGCCGACAAGCGACTGTCAGACGACGACGCAGGCGGGTGATATTGTGCTGTATAACGGAGATCAGATTGTCATCTTTTATGGTTCCAATTCCTGGAGCTACACCAGACTGGGAAAGATTGACGATCTGACCGGATGGGAAGAAACACTCGGCACCGGGAACGTGGAAGTAACATTTTCTCTGGACTGACTGATAATTTATGAAAATGAGATGGAAGGAGAACCATATGGAATATGGAATATCGTATTCTGCCTCATGGGGGCGAAAAAATCAGCGTGATCGGAATGGGGTCTTCCGTGATCGGGGAGCGACCGGAGAAGGAAATCATGGCAACCGTTCAGTCCGCGGTGGAAAACGGCATCAACTATTTCGATATGGCTGGCGGCCATGCGACAATTTTTGACGCCTATGGAAAAGCCCTGAAGGGGAAACGGGACCAGGTCTATCTGCAGGTGCACTTTGGTGCGGATTACACGACCGGAGAATACGGCTGGACGACCAGCCTTAAGAAAATCCAGAATTCTGTTCAGTGGCAGCTGGAAAAGCTGCGGACGGATTATATTGACTTTGGCTTTATCCATTGTATGGATGAGGAGCAGGATCTGAATACTTATATCAAAAACGGCGTCCTGGATTACATCCTGGATCTGAAAAGGAAGGGGATTGTCCATCATATCGGGCTGTCCTCCCATACGCCGTCCGTTGCGCATAAAGTCCTGGATATGGGGATTGTGGACATCCTGATGTTCAGCATCAATCCGGTGTATGACTATGGGCAGGGCGACTATGCCATCGGCAGCAGCAGTGAGCGCTATGAGTTGTACCGCCGCTGCGAGAAGGAGGGTATCGGCATCGTCGTTATGAAGCCCTTCTGCGGCGGGCAGCTTCTGGATGCGGAGAAATCCCCGTTTGGCGTGGCGCTTGGGAAGCATCAGTGTATTCAGTATGCGCTGGACAAGCCGGGCGTGCTGACCGTTGTTCCCGGATACGGCAGCGAGGCGGAACTGATGGAGACGCTGGACTATTTCCATGTTTCAGACGAACAGAAAGATTATTCCGTAATAGCAGGGTACACGCCCAAAGAAACCGAAGGTGTCTGTGTTTACTGCAAGCACTGCCACCCCTGCCCTGCGGGTCTCGATATTGCGCTGATCAATAAATATTATGATCTGGCAGTGCTGGGTGACAACCTGGCGAAAGAACACTATCTGACGCTGGAAAAAACAGCCGGGGACTGTATCGGCTGCGGCCACTGCGATAATCGCTGCCCGTTCCATGTCCGCCAGAGTGAGCGGATGAAAATGATATGTGAGACATTTGGGAAATGAGAATCCTTTTGAGTAATCATCATTTTGCAGAGAGATGAGGCAGAAGACAGTATCTGGAAAAAATAGCTTGCATTCCGGAGAACTTTTGAGTATAATGTGTGCCGTAGAGAGAAAGAAAGGAGAATAAGAAGATGAAAGTACAGAACATTAAAGACGTCAATAAGTTTTTCGAAGTGGTAGACAGCTGTGCTGGAAAGGTAGAACTCGTGACAGGGGAGGGAGACAGACTGAACCTGAAGTCGAAGCTTTCCCAGTATGTGTCACTCGCAAATATTTTCTCGAACGGCGAGATCCCGGAGCTCGAGATTGTCGCTTATGAGAAAGAGGATATCGACAAGCTGTTGAACTTCATGATTAACGGCTGATGGAAATGTCAAAGAAGGGCTCCTGCTTAGCAGGAGCCCGTTTTTTACAGTGAAAGCCCCGGAAGGCGGTTGTGTGAACTGTATGCAGGGACACATAGACATTGGACTTTTGGGCATAGCGGTTCTTGAAATAACTGGGGGTAAGGAATGGCTTTTGCACATCTTCACGTACACACGGAGTACAGTCTGCTGGACGGCTCGAATAAGATCACGGAATATGTGGCGCGGGTGAAGGAGCTGGGCATGGACAGCGCGGCGATCACCGATCATGGTGCGATGTTCGGCGTGATTGATTTTTATAAGGAAGCGAAGGCGCAGGGCATCAAGCCGATCCTGGGCTGCGAGGTCTATGTCGCGCCGAATTCCCGCTTTGACAAGGAGACGACCGGCGGGGAGGACCGCTACTATCATCTGGTGCTGCTGGCGGAGAATAACCAGGGCTATCAGAATCTGATGAAGATTGTGTCCATCGGCTATACGGAAGGTTTTTATTACAAGCCGCGTGTGGATCGTGAGGTGCTCGCGCGTTACCACGAAGGGATCATCGCGACGAGCGCCTGCCTCGCGGGTGAGGTGCAGCGCTATATTGAGAAGGATCAGTACGAGGAGGCCTGCGCTGCCGCGAAGCGCTATGAGGATATTTTCGGAAAAGGAAATTTCTTCCTGGAGCTGCAGGACCACGGCATCCCGGAGCAGAAGATGGTAAATCAGGGGCTTCTGCGGATGAGCCGGGAGCTAGGTATCGAGCTGGTGGCGACGAACGACGTGCACTATACCTATGCGGAGGATGAGAAGCCGCATGATATCCTGCTCTGCCTGCAGACCGGCAAGCGCCTGGCAGACGAGGACCGTATGCGCTACGAGGGCGGGCAGTATTTTGTAAAGTCGCAGGAGGAGATGGCGGAGCTTTTCCGCTACGCGCCGCAGGCATTGGAGAACACGCAGAAGATTGCGGACCGCTGCAATGTGGAGATCGAGTTTGGCGTGACGAAGCTGCCGCAGTACGATGTGCCGGAGGGCTATACCTCCTGGGAATATTTAAATAAGCTCTGCTCGGAGGGTTTTGCAAAGCGCTATCCGGACGACGACGGTACGCTGCGAAAGCAGCTCGATTATGAGCTTTCTATCATTCAGACGATGGGTTATGTCGATTACTTCCTGATCGTCTGGGATTTTATCAAATTTGCCAGGGACAATGGCATTGCGGTCGGGCCGGGCCGCGGCTCGGCGGCCGGAAGCCTCGTCTCCTATTCATTGGGAATTACGAACATCGACCCGGCCAGATACCAGCTGCTCTTCGAACGTTTTCTGAATCCGGAGCGTGTGTCGATGCCCGATATCGACGTGGATTTCTGCTTCGAGCGCAGGCAGGAGGTTATCGATTATGTCGTCCGCAAGTATGGCAAGGACCGCGTGGCGCAGATCGTCACCTTCGGGACGCTGGCGGCGCGCGCGGTGCTCAAAGATGTGGGCCGCGTTATGGATATGCCCTACGCCTTTGTCGATTCGATCGCGAAGATGGTGCCGCGCGAGCTGAATATCACGCTGGACCGCGCGTTGCAGGTAAATCCGGAGCTGCGGAATCTCTACGAGACGAATGAGCAGGTGAAGGAGCTCATAGACATGTCCAAAAGGCTGGAGGGTCTGCCGCGGCACGCCTCCACGCACGCGGCGGGCGTCGTGATCAGCCAGAAATCTGTGGATGAGTATGTACCGCTTTCAAGGGCGCAGGACGGTTCGGTCACGACGCAGTTCACGATGACGACGCTGGAGGAGCTGGGCCTTCTGAAAATGGATTTCCTGGGTCTGCGGACGCTGACCGTGATTCAGAACGCAGTGGAGATGGCGGAAAAGAGCAGCGGAACGAAGATTGACATCGACCGGATCGATTATCAGGATCAGAAGGTGCTGGATTCGCTTGGCACCGGAAAGACCGACGGCGTGTTCCAGCTCGAGAGCGCGGGGATGAAGAGCTTCATGAAGGAGCTCAAGCCGCAGAGCCTCGAGGACCTGATCGCCGGTATTTCCCTGTACCGTCCGGGTCCCATGCAGTTCATCCCGCAGTATATCCGGGGGAAAAATCATCCGGACCAGGTCACCTATGACTGTCCGGAGCTGGAACCGATCCTGAAGCCTACCTACGGTTGTATCGTCTATCAGGAGCAGGTCATGCAGATCGTGCAGCAGCTGGCCGGCTATACGCTGGGGCGGGCCGATCTCGTGCGCCGCGCCATGTCAAAGAAGAAGGCCTCGGTTATGCAGAAGGAGCGCCAGAGCTTCGTCTACGGCAACGAGGAGGAGGGCGTCCCCGGCTGTATCGCGAGGGGAATTCCCGAGGCGGTCGCCAATAAGATCTACGACGAGATGATGGATTTCGCGGAGTACGCGTTCAACAAGTCCCACGCGGCGGCTTATGCGGTGGTCTCTTATCAGACGGCCTGGCTGAAGTATTATTATCCGGTGGAGTATATGGCGGCGCTTCTGACCTCGGTGATCGACAACTCGACGAAGGTCTCGGAATATATCGCGAGCTGCCGTCAGATGGGTATCCGCATCCTGCCGCCGGACATCAATGAGAGCATCGGCGTCTTCTCTGTATCAAACGGGGCGATCCGCTACGGTCTGACCGCGATCAAGAGCGTCGGAAAGCCGGTGATCGCGGAGATTATCCGGGAGCGGGAGGAGCACGGGCTTTATCAGGATCTGGAGGACTTCATCGAGCGGACTGCGGGCAAGGAGCTGAACAAGCGCGCGATCGAGAATTTTATCAAGGCGGGCGCCTTCGACAGCTTTCCGCTGAACCGCCGCCAGATGGTGAGCGTCTACGAGCAGATCATGGACGAGGCGGCGCGGAAGAAGAAGACGGAGTTCGCGGGGCAGATGAGCCTGTTTGACTTCGCTCCGGAGGAGGACAAGGCCTCGTTCAAGATCCGGGTTCCGCGGGTGCCAGAGTATGGGAAGGAGGAGCTCCTCGCATTCGAGAAGGAGGTGCTCGGCTTCTATATCAGCGGGCATCCGATGGAGGAGTACGAGGAACAGTGGCGGCGGAAGATCAGCCACGTGTCCACGGATTTCCTTCCGCCCGAGGACGATGAGGACGAGAAGCTGCGCGACGGCGAGCGTGCGGTCATCGGCGGCATGATTACGTCCAGAACGGTAAAGGCGACGAAAAATAACAAGATGATGGCCTTCATCAATGTGGAGGACATGGCAGGTTCCGTGGAGGTGATTGTCTTCCCGCGGGATTATGAGAAATATGGCAGGCAGCTGAACGTGGACAGCATGGTTTTCGTCAGCGGGCGTGTCTCCGCGGAACTCGACAAAGCGAGCAAGTTGATCCTCGAAACAATCACGCCCTTTGAAAAGCCGCGGAAGGAGCTCTGGGTACAGTTCGCGGATATGGAGGAGTACGGCGCGCGGGAGCCGGAGCTTTTCCGCCTGCTGACAGACAGCGACGGCGACGACACGGTTGTTGTCTATGTGCGGAAGGAACGGCAGAAAAAGATCCTCCCGGCGAGCCGGAATGTGAAAGCCGACGAGGCGCTGCTCGACCGGCTGTACGCGCGATTTGGCGAAAAAAATGTGAAGCTGATCGAAAAGCCGGTTGAAAAGAAAGCACAAATGCATTAGACTAAAGTACAGCAGGCTGTTGTTTTCGGAGGAAATGATATGGCGAACGAAGTGAATACAATAGGTGTCCTGACGAGCGGCGGCGACGCGCCGGGTATGAACGCGGCGATCCGCGGCGTGGTGCGCGAGGCGCTCGCAAATGGGAAAAAGGTAAAGGGAATCCGCAGAGGCTATCAGGGGCTTCTGGAGGAAGATATTGTGGAGCTTAAGAGAGAGTCCGTCAGCGAAATTATTGATGAGGGCGGGACGTTCCTGCTGACGGCGCGCTGCGCGGAATTCCGGACGGAGGAAGGCCAGAAAAAGGGCGCGGAGATCTGCCGGGAAAACGGGATTGACGGCCTGGTCGTGATCGGCGGCGACGGTTCCTTCGCAGGCGCACAGAAGCTGGCTGCACAGGGAATTAATACTGTGGGCGTTCCGGGGACGATCGATCTCGACATCGCCTATACCGAGTATACGATCGGCTTTGATACGGCGGTGAATACGGCCATGGAGGCGATCGACAAGGTGCGCGACACCTCGACCTCGCACGAGCGGGTGAGCATCATCGAGGTGATGGGGCGCGACGCGGGCTATATCGCGCTCTGGTGCGGCATCGCGAATGGCGCGGAGGACATTCTGATTCCGGAGACCTATGATTACGATGAGCAGCGCATTATCAACCACATCGTTGTCAGCCGCAGGAGCGGGAAGAAGCATCACATCATCATCAATGCGGAGGGCATCGGACATTCCACTTCGATGGCGAGGCGCATCGAGGCGGCCACCGGCGTGGAGACGAGGGCGACGATTCTCGGCTATATGCAGCGCGGCGGCAGCCCGACCTGCAAGGATCGCGTCTATGCCACGATGATGGGCGCGATGGCGGCGGATCTGCTCTGCGAGGGGAAGACGAACCGTGTGGTCGGCTACCAGAACGGAAAATTCCAGGACTACGATATCAACGAGGCGCTTGGCATGAACAAGGGCGTGTCCGAGTATATGATCAAAGTAGCGAAGAACATGTCGGTATGATTACAAGCACAGCCAATCCGCAGGTGAAAAACCTGCAGCAGCTCATGAAAAAATCCTCGGTGCGAAAGGAGCAGGGCGTTTTCCTCGCGGAGGGCGTAAAGATGCTCCTCGAAGCGCCGCCGGAGCGCATCCGGAAAATATATGTATCAAAAAGCCTGTACGAGGAAAAGGGACAGGCTTTTTTTCCACACGCAGATCTGGAGCTTCTGGACGACCGGGTGTACCGGGCTGTCAGCGACACGAAGACGCCGCAGGGCGTCCTGTGTCTGATCGAACGCTTCTCCTATACGCTGGCTGACCTCACGCATAAAGCAAATCCCTTTCTTATTATTCTTGAAAACCTGCAGGACCCGGGCAATCTCGGCACGATTATCCGGACTGCGGAGGGCGCCGGGGCGGACGGCGTGATTCTGAGCAATGATTCCGTAGATATTTACAATCCAAAGACGATCCGCGCGACGATGGGCTCTGTTTACCGGGTGCCCTTTCTCTATGCGGACGATCTGAAGGAGGTTCTGTCTGATCTGAGGGAGCGGGGTGTGCGCAGCTACGCGGCGCATCTTGGCGGAGCCTGCGCTTACGACGAGGCGGATTACCGGCAGGGCTGCGCATTCCTGATTGGAAATGAGGGAAACGGCCTGACGGCAGATTTAAGCGCCTGTGCGGATACCCTGATCCGCATCCCGATGCATGGAAAGCTCGAATCATTGAACGCGTCGGTGGCAGCGGCGGTCCTGATGTATGAGGCCTGCCGACAGAGAGACAATCTATAATTCTTGGAGGTTCTTATGAAAACAGCACTTATTACAGGAATCACGGGTCAGGACGGCTCTTATCTGGCAGAGCTTCTGCTTGAAAAGGGCTACGAGGTACATGGCATTATCCGTCGGGCTTCGAGCTCGAACACCGGTCGTATTAATCATCTGATGGGCAGAATCACGCTGCACGATGGCGACCTGTCGGATTCCTCCTCCCTGATCCGCATTATCTCCCTTGTTCAGCCGGATGAAATTTATAATCTTGCGGCGCAGAGCCATGTGCAGGATTCCTTCGACGTGCCGGAGTATTCCGGTGATGTGGACGCGCTTGGCGTCCTGCGCGTCCTGGAGGCGGTTCGCATCCTTGGACTGATTCAGAAAACAAAGGTATATCAGGCATCCACTTCTGAGCTGTACGGCAAGGTGGAGGAAATTCCTCAGAGAGAAAGCACTCCGTTTCATCCCTACAGTCCTTATGCGGTCGCGAAGCAGTATGGATTCTGGATCACGAAAGAGTATCGCGAGGCTTACGGGATGTTTGCCGTGAATGGGATCCTGTTCAACCATGAGTCCGAGCGTCGCGGCGAGAACTTTGTCACCAGAAAAATCACACTGGCCGCCGGCCGGATTGCGGAGGGCCTGCAGGATCATCTGGAGCTCGGCAACATGGACTCTCTGCGCGACTGGGGCTATGCAAAGGACTACGTCGAGTGTATGTGGCTCATCATGCAGCAGGATCGGCCGGAAGACTTCGTAATCGCCACCGGCGTACAGCACACGGTTCGCGATTTCACAGAGAAGGCATTCCGGGCCAATGGCATTACCATCCGCTGGGAGGGCAGCGGTATGGAGGAAAAGGGCTACGATGCCGAAACCGGAAGGATGCTGGTCTGCGTAAATCCACAGTGGTTCCGCCCGACGGATGTGGACAATCTCCTGGGCGACCCGACAAAGGCGAGGACGGTTCTTGGCTGGAATCCCCAGAAGACCAGTTACGAGGAACTGATCGAGATCATGGCAGGGCATGACCGGCAGCTTGCAAAGCAGGAGAAGGCCGCCAGCTTACGTCCGGGCGAAACGGCAAAGGCGGACTCTTAAGAGAAGGAGACAGGACAGGTATGATGGAAAAAGACGCAAAAATCTATGTAGCCGGTCATCGTGGAATGGTTGGTTCCGCTATCGTGCGTGAGCTGAACCGGCAGGGCTATCATAACATTGTCACCCGCACGCATAAGGAGCTGGACCTGACCCGCCAGGATGCCGTGGAAGCCTTCTTTGCGGAGGAAAAGCCGGAGTATGTATTCCTCGCCGCGGCAAAGGTCGGCGGGATTGCGGCGAATGAGAGCGCCCTCGCCGATTTTATGTATGACAATATGATGCTTGAGATGAATGTCGTACACTCCGCCTGGAGGAATGGCTGTAAGAAGCTGGAGTTTCTCGGCTCCTCCTGCATTTACCCCCGCATGGCGCCGCAGCCGATGCCGGAGAGCTGCCTGCTGACCGGAGAGCTGGAAAAGACCAACGAGGCCTACGCACTGGCGAAGATCAGCGGGCTGAAATATTGCGAGTTCCTGAACCGTCAGTATGGCACGGATTATATATCGGTGATGCCGACGAATCTTTATGGTCCCAACGACAACTACCACCCGACGCACAGCCATGTGCTGCCGGCGCTGATTCGCCGCTTTCATGAGGCGAAGGTCGAGGGAAAGGAGTATGTGACCTGCTGGGGCGACGGCAGCCCGCTGCGCGAGTTCCTGTATGTAGACGATCTCGCCGATCTGTGCGTGTTCCTGATGAACAACTACAGCGGCAGCGAGACGGTCAACGCCGGAACCGGAAAGGAGCTGAGCATCAGGGAGCTGACCGGGCTGGTCGCAGGGGTCGTCGGTTATAAAGGCGAGATTCACTGGGATCCGTCCAGACCGAACGGTACGCCCAGAAAGCTGCTCGACGTGAGCAAGGCGACTGCATTGGGCTGGACATACAAGACGGAGCTTGAGGACGGCGTCCGCCTCGCCTATGAGGATTTCCTGCATAATCCCATGAGGGCGGAGCGGTAAGATGCCAGGTTTGACAGACGAGGTGCAGACAATATGAATATCGTTTTACTTTCGGGCGGCTCCGGGAAACGGCTCTGGCCGCTGTCCAACGACATCCGCTCCAAGCAGTTTATCAAGATTTTCAGGACCGGGAACGGTGAATATGAGTCCATGGTCCAGCGCGTCTACCGTCAGATTAAGACGGTGGATGCCGATGCAACGGTGACGATCGCCACGTCAAAGAAACAGCTTTCCGCGATCTACAACCAGCTGGGCGAGGATGTGGGCGTTTCCGTTGAACCCTGCAGAAGGGACACCTTCCCCGCAATCGCCCTGGCAACGGCCTACTTGCATGACGTCAAGGGGATTGGGCTGGATGAACCGGTGGTGGTCTGTCCGGTCGACCCCTATGTGAACGACGATTATTTTGAGGCGCTGAAAGATCTGGGAGAGCAGGCCTTAAAGGGGGAAGCGAACCTTGTCCTGATGGGGATTGAACCGACCTATCCCAGCGAGAAATACGGCTATATTATCCCGGCGACAAAGGCTCAGACCAGTATGGTGGACACCTTCAGGGAAAAGCCGGACAAGGAAACCGCCGGAGCCTATATCGCCAGGGGCGCGCTCTGGAATGGCGGCGTGTTTGCCTACAGGCTGAGGTATGTACTGGACAAAGCCCATGAGCTGATCGATTTCACGGACTATGCGGATCTGTTCGACAAGTACGGGACGCTGACGAAAATCAGCTTCGACTATGCCGTAGTGGAGAAGGAACCGAAGATTCAGGTCATGCGTTTTGCGGGCGAGTGGAAGGATCTTGGTACATGGAATACCCTGACCGAGGCGATGGATGAGCCGACCATCGGGGACTGCGTGCTGAACGATACCTGCGAGAATGTAAATGTGATCAATGAGCTGAACGTCCCGGTCGTCTGCATGGGACTGAAGGATGTGATTGTCTCTGCCAGCCCGGAGGGAATCCTTGTCTCCGACCGGGAGCAGTCCAGCTATATCAAACCAGTCGTGGACAAGATTGAGCAGCAGATTATGTTCGCGGAGAAGTCCTGGGGCAGCTTCCGTGTAATAGACATCAATGACAGCAGCCTCACGATCAAGGTGACGCTGAACCCCGGACACAGGATGAATTACCACAGCCACCAGAGACGCGATGAGATCTGGAACGTGATATCCGGTGAAGGGACAGTTATTGTAGACGGTATGGAGCAGCCGGTGAGGCCTGGGGACGTTATTACCATGCAGGCGGGCTGCCGCCACACAATATTCGCCGTGACTGAGCTGAAGCTGATTGAAGTTCAGCTGGGAGAAGATATAAGTGTACAGGACAAACAGAAATTTGAGCTTGACGTCTGAGAAACGGCCTTTTCTGCTCTCCCCGGTGGGCAAGGACTATCTGTGGGGCGGAAACCGTCTGAACGAGGATTTTGCAAAGGGAATCGCGCTAAGTCCCCTGGCGGAGACGTGGGAATGCTCTACGCATCCGGATGGGTCGAGCGTAGTCGCCACAGGTGAATTCAAAGGACAGACGCTCGCGGATGTGATAAAAGCCCACCCCGAGTATCTCGGTACTCATCCAAAGGCAAAAGATGGGCTTCCTGTCCTGATCAAGCTTATCGACGCGAAACAGGACCTGTCTGTGCAGGTGCATCCGGATGATGCCTATGCCTGTGAACAGGAGAATGGTTCTCCCGGCAAGACGGAGATGTGGTATGTTCTGGACGCCGCGAAGGATGCAAGGCTGATCTATGGGTTTTATCATGATATCGATGAGGAGACGCTCCGGAAAAGCCTTGCGGATGGCACGGTGGAAAAATATCTTCAGAAGGTGCCGGTTCAGAAGGACGATGTATTTTTTATTCCGGCAGGCCAGGTGCATGCCATAGGCGCCGGAGCGCTGATCGCGGAGATACAGGAGAATTCTAACCTGACATACCGTCTGTATGACTATGACCGTGTGGATAAGACGGGCAGGAGAAGAGAGCTTCATATTGACAAGGCTCTCCAGGTCGCCAGTCTGAAGGGCAGCTCTGAGCCGAGGCAGCCGATGCGGGTGCTGAGATTTCGCCCCGGCGCGGCGGACGAGCTGTTATGCCGATGCAAATATTTTGAAGTCTCCCGTATGCTGCTGAACACGGAGCGCGTCCGCCAGATGGTACAGCTGCAGGCGGGAGCCAATTCGTTCCAGGTACTGCTCTGCACAGAGGGCTGCGGCATGTTCTTCTGGGAGGAGGTCTCCCTGCCGTTCTACAGGGGAGACTGCCTGTTCATCCCGGCAGGCTCGGTGCCGCTGCGGATACACGGAAAGGCACAGATGTTGAAGGTGAGCTGCTAGAGGTGACAAAACGATATGAACACAGATCGAATAAAAAAGGAGTATAAGCGCTGGCTGGAAAGGTGCATGTATGTCCAGCCAGTTGACAGAGATATTGCAGAGGAATTAAAAGCCATCCGGGATGACGAGGCCAGCATCGAGGACGCTTTTTATCGTGATCTGGCCTTTGGCACGGGCGGTCTGCGCGGCGTGATCGGCGCCGGCACAAACCGTATGAATGTCTATACCGTGGCAAAGGCGTCCCAGGGCCTTTCTGATTATGTGAAGAAGCACTTCCCGGAAAATGAGCGGAAGATCGCGGTGAGCTTTGACTCCCGTATCAAGTCCGACCGGTTCGCGCAGGTTGCCTCCGACGTGTTTGCCGCAAATGGGATCCGGGTCGCTGTCTATAAAGAACTGATGCCGACACCCTGCCTGTCCTATGCGGTGCGGGCGCTGGGCTGCGCAGCCGGTGTTATGATCACCGCATCGCACAACCCGTCCCGGTATAACGGATATAAGGTTTACGGGGCGGACGGCTGCCAGATCACCATAGAGGCGGCGGCAGAGATTCAGGGCGAAATCGAGAAGCTGGATATTTTTGAGGACATAAAAATCGCGGGCGATATCTCGGCCGATGAGGGCGCGCCGGTATCCTCTGTTCCCGAGGCTGTTTACACCGCATTCGTCGGGGAAGTGAAGAAGCAGTCGGTTCTCTTTGGCGATGAGGTCAACAAGAATGTCTCGATTGTCTACTCCCCACTGAACGGGACCGGGCTGAAGCCGGTGCTGCGTGTGCTCAGAGAGAGTGGATATACCAATATTACGCTTGTCCCCGAACAGGAGCAGCCGGACGGCAATTTCCCAACCTGCCCCTATCCGAATCCGGAGATGAGAGAAGCGATGGAGCTTGGTATGGAGTATGCCGCAAAGTGCGGCGCGGATTTGCTGCTGGCCACGGACCCGGACTGCGACCGCGTCGGCATAGCCGTGAGGAATGAGACCGGGGAATATGAGCTGCTCTCCGGTAATGAGACGGGGATGCTCCTGTTGGATTACCTCTGCTCCCAGCGCAGCAGGCACGGGAAAATGCCGGATGACGCCGTGCTGGTCAAGACGATCGTTACCACGGATATGGCGGAGCGGATCGCCGCGAGGTATGGCGTGAGAACCGTCAATGTACTGACCGGCTTTAAATATATCGGCGAGCAGATCGGTCTCCTTGAGAAGCAGGGAAAAGAGGACTCCTATCTCTTCGGCTTTGAGGAAAGCTGCGGCTATCTGAGCGGCGCTTATGTGCGGGACAAGGATGGGGTCGGCGGTTCGTTTCTGATATGCGAGATGTGCGCTTATTACAGGACGCGGGGCATTTCTCTTCTGGACAGGCTGAACGAGCTGTATGCTGCGTTTGGCTACTGCCTGAACACGCTTCATTCCTTCCCCTTTGAGGGAGCCGCCGGATTTGAAAGAATGCGGAGCATCATGGCGAGGCATCGTGAGGGCGTTGATAAAATCGGTTCTAAGAAGGTGCTGGAGACGTTGGATTACAGCGAGGGGCTGGATGGATTGCCGAAGTCGGACGTCCTGAAGTACCGGCTGGATGGCGATTGCTCCGTGGTCGTGCGTCCGAGCGGAACGGAACCGAAGCTGAAGCTCTATATCTCTGTGAGTGCCAAAGATAAAGAAACAGCAGACGTTGTTGAGCAGACTGTCTTTGAGGCGTTCTGCGGCCTGTTGTGCTGAATCTCTGCGTTCGGATTCGCAATTCAGGAAAATAT
>JAJBTX010000080.1 GCA_020860645.1 Lachnospiraceae bacterium
CGAACTGGCAAAGGAATGGGCCTGCTCCCGGGATGCGGACGGCTATGCAAACATTTAGCAGCTGGAAACAGACGACCTGCGAATTCTTCACCTGAACGACGGAAAATATAATATTCTGAACTGGCTCGCGCTGCTTGCAGAAAATCGGACTTACTGGGAAAAAAACACTGTTTCTGAAGATGCAAAAAAGTATCTGAAAAAAAATTTTCTGATTGATCTGACCGGATATGACATCATCATTGGCTATCGCGCAAATGATTCTTACTTCTCTTTCGCGCAGAGCTTTGCAGCCAATGCGCTCTCTCTCCGGCAGCTTTCCGAAGCAATGCGTCTGGGGAAACTCGGGGAGCAGGTTGTATTAAAAAGTCAGAAGGCATTTTCCCAAATCCATTTTACAGACGCCCAGAAGGCTGATCGGGAAACTTACTTTTCCAGAAAAATGGAGAGAGACCGCGAAGCAAGAAGAGCATACCGGAAACAAATCCGAAATCAGCCAAACACGAACGACCTGTTTATGCTCGATATTATGAGAGAAGGGATCAAAGATGGAGATGCACGCTTATTCCTCTGATTATCTGGAAACAGCACAGAAAAATCTGGGCGATATGCTGGATTTCGCCGCAAATACCTGCGATCTTAATCTAAATAGCTTTTATCAGATGTTTCTTTCATCGCGTGTGGCGGAACAGTTTGGAAAGGGAAATCCTCGTTATGTTGCAGGAATGAACGGCGCCGAACTGACCTGGGAGGTGCTTAAGGCCGCTCAGGAGAAGCTGCCGAATCAGAAGCCCGCTTTTTATCTGGATAAATCTCCGGAATACTGGTGCGGTTGGAGCCTTGCCTGGTATCAGTGGCTGACAGCACGGTCTTTTCGTAAAATTCAGAGACTGATTCCCATTGAGGAAGTGCTGTGTATGTATCCGACCCATCATGAGGCGGATATCGAACGCTTTCGGGAGACGATGGATGAACTGTGCCGGAAAAGACATCAGCAGTCCTATCTCCAGTGGTATCGAACGCTTTGCGGCCTGTCCGTTCAGGATTTGAGTGAAATGTCCGGCGTTTCAGAAGATAAGATAGTCAGGATGGAGGAAAATCTCAGTCTGATCAATTCCGCCCCGGCACAGGAAGTGTGGCGGCTCGCGACCGCACTCGGCCGCAACGTGGAAGAAATTCTGGAGATTTAAAGTCTGTTTTTCACTTTTCTGTGAGAACTTTCATTTTACAATGGTACTCCTTATCCTTCCGGCTGTAGCCGATCCCAACCAGCAGAATCCACCCCTCAGTGGCCACTCGGGATCTGCTCCAGCAGCTCATGCTCCCGCCCAAGATCCGCGCGCGCAAGAATCAGGAAATCCGCCAGCAGCGGGAGAATCGCGAGCCAGATCGCCTTCTCCTGCAGCGGCGCGCAACAGGCGGTCAGAATCAGTCCTCCGCCGAGGAAGCAGCCGACCATGGAAATATGCACCAGACCTCTTTTCAGAGCTCCAGCCTCCCGGTGGCGCACATATTTTGCCAGCGACACGCCGATCTGCCGGATGTGATTGGTGCAGAAGGTCGTAGCCATCGGGATCCCCTCAGCCTGACGAAAGGTATTGTACTGCATGGAACAGATAAAATTGATGATGACCTGCACGATCCGGTGCGGCGCGGAAAGAGGAATCCATCCAATCAGAAACAGCACCGCGATCTCGAGGCCGATCAGGCAGGTATCCCAGCGCAGCAGCCCCATCTTTTTGACAGGATCCGGAAAAAACTCCGACACGAAGGCCCCGCTGATATAAGCTGTGATCGGGATCAGGTAGTAAAGACCCTGTCTCCAGAGACCCTTGCCAAGCGCCATCGCCATCAATACGACATTCGCGGTCTGCGCGTTGCAGAAGACGCCTCCGCGCAGATTGTAGGTATAAGCGCCCATCATTCCCGCGCTCACCATCAGCAACAGGAATACGCCCTTTCGCTCGCAGGCCAGGTAGCGGCTGCGATGCAGTTCTGTCTCCAGCTCTGTCTCCATCACCTTTTCCCCCTGATCAGGCGTTTTCTTCCGCGCCAGCGGCCGGGAGGGACGCCTCCCCCTTCAGCGCGAAGATCGCAAGCAGCGGCGCCGTAAAGAAAGACAGGTAAAAGAAGCGATCGTCACTCCCTGTCAGCATCAGCATCGTCGCAAAATTGTATGTCAGAATCGCGACGCAGGAAAACAGCCGCTTCCAGTCCTCAAAAACATTCAGCCGGATCTTGCCGCAGATGCAGATGATGACAAGTACATTCATCACGCCAATATAACAGAAAATATACTTGAGCGGCGTATTGTAAAATACATGGGAATAGCCGTCCACTACCGCCTTCATCTGCAGACTTCCCTGGTAAGGCACCGCCTGATATTCCTCGACTTCCCAGGTGATTTCATAGAAAGCGTCCCCTGGATCCAGCAGATACACCACCTTGGTCAGATACAGAAAGGCCTTGAAAGAAAGCACCGGCTCTCTTTCGATACAGCTGATCGCCATCTTTATGATCGCCCCTCTGCCATACTCCTCCACCAGCTCCAGGTCGACTTCTCCGCTTCTTCTGAGGTTATTGAAATTGCCGCAGACATAATATTTTTCCCATGTTTCCTGGGGTGCGAAAGCGTAGACAAATTCTCTCGTCTCCTCATCCAGCGAATCCGGGCTCTCCACCACCACGTTTCCTATAATGGTAAGCGGCAGTCCCAGCGTCTGCAGGTTCCAGTTGTCCGCAGACTCCGAATTCAGAACCTGGTACAGGCCGACCCGCACCGCCAGGAACATCACTACAATGATACCGGCCGTTTTGAGAATACTCTTCCAGTCCTTCGTGCTCAGCACAATACCGACCGCGACCGGCAGGGTAAACAGAATCCCGTTGTGCCGCACCATGGTCGCCATACTGAAGGAAAAGGCCAGCAAAAAGATATGCCGCGGCGAGCGGAGCCATTCTCCTCGGGAATAATAAATCTGCAGCGCGCAGAGCACAAGCACCGCCGCACACAGCGCCATCGGCGAGTCTTTCAGCGGGTGAATACTCATCTTTCCCGTGATCGGATTCAGAATCAGAAAGGCTGCGACTCCGAGCGCCAGCTTATAGTTGACAAGGCGTGCCAGAACCACATAAATATAGCAGATCACAGAGCAGAACAGAAGCATCTGAATCAGGGCAATCGATCCCGCCCAGCCTCCTGTCAGCTTCAGCGGAACGGTAAAGCTCAGAAACGTATGGATCAGCGGATGCTCATTCCAGTACTGTCCGCTGACCGCCTGTCCGAACTGCGTCGCCGCGTCGTTGATGATCGCGCCGGGATAATAGGCTATGTAATTCGGCAGAAATACGAGAAAGGCCGCAATCCAGACCCCCGCCGCAAAATAGAACCGCTTCTTTGAATGCAGGTAGTCCTCGTCCGCGCCGGGAAGACGAAACGGTCGTATCTTTTTCACCAGAAAAGGTCCCGCCGTAAGTGCCACAGCTCCCGCAATCAGGGTCAGCAGCAGCTTCACCGCCGTCGACATGCCGGAAATCCCCGCGACCGAAAAATACATGCTGAACACACCGATAACCGCCAGATAAATACTCAGGACAATTCCGTTGATGCCCTGCAGCTTTTCGAATACTTTTTTCATTCGATTTTCCTCGTTCTATATCTTCAATTTTCTATTTATTATAACATGGCGGTTTTTTTTTTCAACCGGTTTTCCGGGCGCCGTCCTATCTCGTCGCTGCCAGACCCTCATAGGTGTCAAAGCACACAGAGTCGATTACCCTCTTCAGGTCGTTGCTGTAGACCACAATATTTAATCCCCGTTTTTTCTTCGCGTACTCATCTCCCGCAATAATGATCGAACAGGTATCGCCCGCGTCAAAACCGGCGCTTGTGATGCTGTACATCTCTGCACCGTTCCGGAAAGAACCCTCATGCTCCAGCTGCTCTGTCCCAACCGCTTCTTCGACCTGATCACCCTCTATTATTGCGTAATAACTGCATCTGGGCGCATTTTTCAGGTTGGTCGTCAGCCCCAGTTCCATCAGAAGCTCTATCAGCTCATCGTCCAGGGCGTTTGTTCCCTCATCCTTCACTGCCATAAAAATCGTGTAGCGGTCATTGTGAAGCAGCTCCAGATACCGGTAAATATCTGTCACCCTCGTCAGCTCACAATCCTGCAAAGTAGTCTCATAATAAGCCTGGAGACTTTCCCACTGCGCATCGTCCTTTGCTACGATACCATATTGTTCAGTCAGGACTCTGCCAATATAGGATGTCACCTTCTCCGCACCCCATAAATTTAAATGCCCTCCACTGTCACAATTATCCATTGCAAAGTCATATCCCGCCTCTGCATATATGGGCTCCGTGTTGAAATCAATAAATTCAATCCCCTTTGATTCCGCATACCCCGACACATAATTATATTTACTCGCAGTCTGCGTCGTGGAAGGAGTCTTTGTAAGAATCAGGCGGATTCCCCTGTCCTCGCAGAGCTCCACAATCTTGTCCAGGTATTCCTGCATCAGCGCGACCGGCTCTGCAATCGACTCTTCGTTCTCCGGGTCAATCGGCGTAAACTCCTGGAAATCACAGCTGTCAGTCAATGCAGAGAATCCCATCAAAGACTCATGACTACGCAGGGAGGATTGCTTAAAATCATTCTCAGTCAGCTCCGACCAACGCTCATGGTAGCGAATATTGGTCATAAGATAGCTTATCTCGGACTGCGCATCATCCACCTCACAGATCGTCCGTACTGCTTCCAGCTTGTTTCCAGACCATCGCATGGGATCTATGGCCAGCCTCACCGTCGATTCCCGCGCATTCAGAACTTCCTCCTGATTAATGGTAAAAAGCGTGTAGGTGTCCAGAACCACAACCTGAGGGCTCTGATACTTCAGAGCCTCCCTGAGCCAAAAATAAGATACCAGCGTTCCCTGCTCCTCGCTGCTCAGATTGTAGCTGGTAATTCCATATTCATCGTAGAGCTGCAGTGGCGAAAATGATGTCATACAGTGGCTGGACCCCAGAAACAGCACATCCACAGAATTCTTTTCCATCTGATAGAATTGTTCATAAGACGCAGTCTCCGGCCAGTATGAATTATAATACTGCTGCACCATCAGAAGCCTGTTCAGCCCATTCAAAATTATCGCCAGGAGCAGGCAGAATACCACGACCTTTACCGCATATTTCTTATGTGTCCTCATCGCTTAAAAACCTCCATAAATAAAATCCTGCGCATTAAAGCCAAAACCGTAGGTTCCAAGAATCCAGATAACTGCGATCATCAGAAAATAGATCGACCAGCGGAGCAGGATATGCTGTTTCATAATAAGCTTACTAAGCGATACCTTTCTATTTTGCAGAAGACTCACAGCGAGGAGCAGCAGGAGCGACAGAAAAAGAATCACACAGTCGCGCCAGCCAAGACCAAGCTCGAACAGGCTGTCGTCAAAGAATATCCATGGATTATATACCGTAAAAACGGATCGGATCATGGAAAGCCCAATACGCAGAGAGTCCGCGCGGAACAGAATCCAGCCGAACATCACGCAGACAAAGGTGAAGAGCGTCTGAATCAAAACCGCCAGCGTCTCCTCCTCCCCGATCCGGAAAAGCCGGTACACGCCTTTTCGAATGGGCTTCAGAACATCTCCTATAATCTGATACCCCGCATGAAGCAGTCCCCAGAACAGATATTTCAGACCACCGCCATGCCACATTCCACTGACGGCAAATGTAACGATCAGGTTAAAATATTTGCGTAGCCGACCCTTCCGGTTTCCGCCAAGCGGAATATAGACATAGTCCCTGAGCCAGCTGCTCAGCGAGATATGCCACCTGCGCCAGAATTCACCTGTTGACCGGGAAAAATAGGGATGCCTGAAATTGTCTGCCAGATGGATGCCAAACATCTCGGAAACGCCTTTCGCGATGCAGACACAGGCCTGAAAATCAGCATAGAGCTGAAAGCTGTACAGAATTCCTGCGGCAATTACATACCCCCCCCGTATAATTCCGGGGCTCCAAACACAGTGTCCACGATCACACCCGCCTTATCCGCGATCATGAGCTTCAGAAAGCTTCCCCAGAGAACCAGTTGAAACCCTCCGGTGAAACCCTTCTCATCAAAACTCTTTTCCGCCTGGAGCTGTCTGCCCAGCTGCTCAAATCTCGGAATCGGCCCCTCTACAATCTGTGGAAACCAGGTGACAAACAGCGCATAACGGAAAAAATTTCTCTCCGGAAGCACATCACCTCTGTAAATATCTGTCAGATATGCAATGATCTGCATCGTGTAGAAAGAAATTCCAAGCGGGACAATCAAATTGACGCCATTCTTCCCGAGAAGCGTCTGCAATATGTAGTTGCCTTCCTTTATCACAAAGAGCGGCGCCACGAAGACAAAGATTGAAAATACCAGGATAATTCTCTGCGTCGAAACCGGAACTTTCTTTTCCTTTAAATAGTACAATAGCCGTGAGGCACCATAGCTGAGGAGAACCGTGGCAGTCAGTATTGGAAAAGCTTCCCGCGCGGCATACAGATAAAATATCAGACTTCCCGCCAGCAGCGCCACCCAGCGCCAACGCAAAGGCAGACAGTAATAGACCACCAAAAGTACGGCCACAAAAAACACAAAGTATAGCGATAAAAATATCATAACAGCCCTCCAACGCATAAAAAATCACTAACGTGACAAATATAGCACAATTTCTTTGTCCAGGCAATGCCAAACATCTCCCGTCAGGCCAACCCGAATTGCTCCCTGCGCTGG
The DNA here is from genome assembly GCA_020860645.1 of Lachnospiraceae bacterium. Classification (GTDB taxonomy): domain Bacteria; phylum Bacillota; class Clostridia; order Lachnospirales; family Lachnospiraceae; genus Hominiventricola. The sequence goes on from JAJBTX010000080.1 coordinate 6,780, forward strand.
CTGATCTGATTTGGAAAAAGGCTTGAAGCAATTCCGGCTTCATAGTATACTATAAAAATAATAAACAAAAAAGCAGGAAGGGACAACATGAAGAGGATACTGATCATAGGAGCCGGACCGGCGGGACTGACGGCAGCCTTCGAGCTGCTCGACCGCGCGCCGGAAGAGTACGAGGTCACAATCTTTGAGGAGAGCGGCGCGATGGGCGGTATTTCAAAGACAGTCGCCTGGCACGGCAATCGTATGGACATGGGAGGCCACCGCTTTTTCTCCAAGGTTCCGGAGGTCAATGAGTGGTGGAACCGGATGCTGCCGCTGCAGGGAGCGCCGTCCAGCGACGACCGGATGCTGGAACGGGATATCCCGCTCGCACAGAATGGGCCGGACCCGGAGCAGGAGGATCGCGTGATGCTGCACCGGAACCGTGTTTCCCGTATCCTGTTTGACAGCAAATTTTATGATTATCCGATCCGCCTGACGCCGGAGCTCTTCATCAATATGGGACTTCTCAATACACTGGAGGTCGGCTTCAGCTACCTGGTGACGATCTTCCATAAGAGAGAAGAAAAGTCGCTGGAAGATTTCTATATTAACCGTTTCGGGAAAAAGCTCTACTCCATGTTCTTCGAGAATTATACGGAGAATCTCTGGGGACGCCATCCCAGCCAGATCGATCCGAGCTGGGGCGCGCAGCGTGTCAAAGGACTCTCGATCGTCGCGATTCTGAAGGATGTCTTCGGAAAAATTCTTCCCGGAAAGAAGAACCGTCACGTAGAGACCTCTCTCATCGAGTCCTTCAACTATCCCAAGCTCGGTCCCGGCGAGCTCTGGGATGTGACAGCGGCGGAGATCGAGAAGCGCGGCGGCACGATCCTGCGGCATGCAAAGGTGGTCGGCATCAGCAAGGATGAAAAGAACCGGCTCACGGGCGTGACTTACGAGCAGGATGGCGAGCGGCGTTCGATGGAGGGCGATATCGTGATCTCCTCGATGCCGATCAAAGATCTGGTCGCGGGGATGAACGACGTGCCGGAGGAGCCGGCCAGGATCGCGGCCGGTCTGCCGTATCGCGACTATATGACGCTTGGTGTGCTCGTTCCCAGGCTGAAACTGAAGAATAAGACAAAGATCAAAACCGTCGGCGGCATCGTGCCGGACAACTGGGTCTATGTGCATGACCGCACGGTTACGATGGGCCGCTTCCAGATCTACAACAACTGGTCGCCCTATATGGTGCAGGATCTGGAGCACACTGTCTGGGTCGGTCTCGAGTACTTCTGTAATGAGGGCGATGATTTCTGGAATATGACGGAGGAAGAGTTCGCAAAGCTCGGCGTCTCCGAGATGGTGAAGCTCGGGATGATCGACAGTGCCGACGAGGTTCTGGACACGCACGCTGAGTGGGTGAAGAAGGCTTATCCGGCCTACTTTGACACCTATGCGGAGATGGACAAGCTCGAGGCGTACTTAAGCTCCATCGAAAATCTGTACTGCGTAGGCCGCAACGGTCAGCACCGCTACAACAATATTGACCACTCCATGGTGACTTCGTTCGAGTCTGTGAACAACATCCTGAGCGGCAGGACGGACAAGTCAAACATCTGGAATGTCAATACGGAAAAGGAATATCACGAATCGAAGAAATAAATAAAATACCCGCTGCCTGTGCAGGATTCGCAGGCAGCGGGATTTTTATTTCTTGAACAGATTTACGACCAGCTTGATGCCGTATTTTACATACTGTACAAAGACGGAGGGCTGCGTCACGCATTCCTTCATTTTCCGGAAAATATATTTGGGCCGCAGATAGAAGCTCAGAAGGATATTCCGGCGCAGTTTCATGACCTCGTCAATGCTCAGATGCATGGTTCCCTTCGTGCTGGAGTGGAAGAAATCACTGCCGAGCACGGATTTTGCCAGCAGGCCTTCCTGCTTGCAGGTCTCATACATCGGCGTCCCGTAGAAGGGCAGCGCGATCGTCACCTCGATAAAGTCGGGATCTGTCTCCATCACCAGTTTCTTTGTCAGGAGGATATCCTCCCGCGTCTCCCACGGAAAACCGATGACGAAATAGCCCCAGAAGGGCAGCCCGATCTCCTTGCACCACTTTGCGGCCTGACGATTCTCCGCCACAGTGGTCCCCTTCTGCATGGTTTTCAGCATCTCATCGCTGCCGGACTCGAAGCCGAAAGCCACGAGGAAGCAGCCGGCCTTCTTCATCAGCTCGAGCGTCTCCTTTTTGAGAGGACGCACGCGGGAATTCGCCGTAAATTCAATCTTTCCATAGAGACTGGAGCCAATGATGAGCTCGCACATCTCCTTGACCCACTTCGGGTCGATCGTGAAGGTATCCGCCTTGAAAAAGAAATTGCGGATGTGATGCTTCTCATAGCACTCGATCATCTCGTCAAGCACGTTCTGCGGGCTGCGGAAACGCACATGCCGTCCTGAAATCTCGGGAGTCAGGCAGAAGACGCAACGGCTGGGGCAGCCTCTCGCCGTCTGAATCGTCGCCATGGCCTCCTTCGTGTCCGGACGGATGTACAACTCATTGCGCATGAGCTCTCTTGCGGGGAAGGGCTGCGCGTCGAGATCCTCGTCCCACACATGGAAACGGGTCGGGACCATCCTGCCGGATGCGTCCCTGTAGAGTATATTATTGATTTCCTCCGGTTTCCCGATGCCCTTAAAGCAGTAGTCCGCGATCTTTCCGATGCAGAAATCGATCTCACCGCCGATCAGATAGTCGACGTTTGAGAGATCAAGCATATCAAGCATGGCCTGTTCCGGGTCATAAAAGAGCGCGCCCTTCAGAACCGTGATGGGATCATAGCTCTTCTTTAATTCATTTACCAGCTTCAGATCATCGAAAATCGTGGTATTGGTGATGCTCAGCATGATCATATCAGGCTGAAATTCCTCCATATCCCTTACCAGATCCTCGTAGCTGTCGCCCTGCGTCTGATAGTCCTGGAGCCTGACCTCATAGCCTCCCCGCAGAAGGATTGCCGCCGCATAGCCAAGGTCGTTGCAGGCGCGCATGGCCTGTGCGGAACCATCGTCGATATTCTGCTGACAGCGGTCCTCCCCACGCTGAAAGAGCGCTCCTGGCGGATAAAACAGTAATACTTTCTTCTTGTCCATATTTATATGCTTCCTTTCGTATCCAGCTTCAGGCTATCGTACAGCCTCCGGCGCTCTTTTTTCCGGTAGGGCAGGATGAGATAATCGACGCCGTTTCCCTCCGCTGCGAGCCCGTCCTTTTCCTGACGATCCCCAATCATCAGCACTTCCTCCGGCGCAAGTCCCAGATCGCCCAGTATCACCTGAATTCCTTTTGGATCCGGCTTCATACTCCCGATCCGGCTGTCCGCCGCCGTATAGCAGGCGTCCGCCTCGATACCCAGCGCCCGCAGCTTGTCCTCCACCGGATAATCCGAGTAGACGACGACCCTTCTTCCGCCTTCGCGAAGCGCCGGAAGGATTGCGGCCAGCCGTTCATCCCGATAGGCTGGAAGCAGCCGCAGCGGGGCTTCCAGCATGAAAAACCGAACGGCTTTTTTCACGCGCTCCGGCATCACGCCAGTCTTTTCCGCGACGAAAGCGTACTGCCGCTCGTCGAGGGAAGTGTCCCCGCCGTCTTTCTCATACTGCTCCCAGTGTTCCCTCACCTGCCGGTATTTTTGAATCAGCAGGATATCGCGAAGCGAGGAGGGGTGGGCGACGGCATGGGCGAGCAGATAACGCAGCATGCGCGCCCGGAAGGGCTTCTGAAAGTAGAGCATGCCATCCAGATCCAGTATAATCGCCCGGTATTCCCACAGACTGTTTTTACGCATGTTTCTTTTACTCAAAATATCTGCCTCTACATACCGGTGGGGATAAAGAACGCATTTTCCCATACCTTCATGGCGGGAATATCAACGACGGTCAGCACGGCGAAAAGGACAACCAGTACGCCGACCAGCAGCATCAGCTTTTTCTCCCGGAACAGCTTCTCCGGCTTCTGAGCTGCAGAATCCGGCTTGTGCGCAATATAGAGATAGTAGCAAAACAGCAGGAAGAGCACAGGAATGGCTACGATGTACTCAATCCGGTATTTCAGCAGAAAGATGCCGATCAGGAACGTCGCACAGAGGCCGAAATAGAAGGCCGAGGCGAGCAGTGATGCCTCCGTGTATTTCGCGAAGGACTTCCGGTAGAGACCAGCGACTTCCGGATCCCCGATCATCCGATACTCCGCGTAGCGCTTCACCGCCATGAGGAAGGCGCCTGCCATCCAGTAGCCGACCAGAATGCTGGACGGCGGATAGACGTTCGAACACACGATGAACCAGCCAAGCAGCAGACGGATCATATTGTTGATGGACTCTGAGAGCACATCGAGATATACGATATCCTTCGTGCGGAAGGGCTTTACATTGTAGAGGACACCCATGATCAGGAGCCATACCTCCGTGAGCAGAAAGGGAATATTCACCGCCAATGAGAGCGCCAGTCCCAGCACGATGCAGATCACATATTCCAGCATGACGAGAGAAAACTTCATATTCTGGCTGACCACAGGCCGATATTTCTTGGTTGGATGATACTGGTCGAAATCCGCGTCGAGCCACTCGTTGATCACGTAATTCGCGGATGCGATCAGGCAGGTTGCCGCAAAGCCGGCGATCAGCTTCAGGGCGAATGCACCATAATCGGACGGCACCTCAATCAGGATAAATGCCAGGACGACGCCCGGCAGCATGAAAGCGTTTTTGACCCAGTGATCAGGCCGCGCTATCTTTATATAGGCGCTAAGCGGCGCCGCGTTTTTGTTGTCATTCTGCGTACTCATATGTTCACTCCCGTAATCTTCCGTACAGTACCTTCTGACCGATTGGCTATACGAAACTATTTTACTTGCAAAAGCTTCATTTGACAATAGGGTTTTTTATGCTGTCAGTCCACCGCATACACCGCGAAGGCCAGGTCCACATTCCCGACCTCCTCCGGCGCGTAGAGCGCGCCGTCCGCGTACATATCCCAGGCGCCGCTTCCATAATAAAGGAAATCCGTTTTTATCTGACAATCCGTATTCCGCAGCGTGACGCGGATTGTGTAGCACTGCTCCCGCTCCGGTTCCACGCACGCAAAGGAAATCGTGTAAGCCTCCATACAGGGAGCCTCCGCGCCGATCACCTCGCCTGTGGCCACGACATCGCCCTCTTCGTCCAGAATTTCCACATCATAGACCGAATCATTGGCGCTTCCGTCCCAGTTGGCCACCCAGAGATCGATATGGTCAAATGCCTGTCCCGTTCGAAAGGTCTGTGAGAAGCTCTCCTGCAACAGCAGATCCCGGCTTGTCTCCTGATTCTGCAGCACCGCGTAGCTCTTCACCGGCAGCGCCGCCTGATTCACAATCACGTGCACGCCGAAAAAAGCCAGCAGGAGACCCGGCAGCGCCGCGGCCGGCAGCAGCCGCACGCGCGGAAGCCGCTCTTCCAGGCTTTGCGAGAACCGTGTAAGCCCTGCCAGCCCGTCCGCCGCGAAGGCGAGCAGAATCAGCATAAAGGGAATACTGTAGGCCTGGTCGACCTCCCAGATCAGGTAAAACGCATAAGCGCCCGCGAGATTCACCGCCAGCACATCAAAGAAGCTCCCTTCTCTCTTTCGAATGCGCCCCACGAGTGCGAGGAGCAGCAGCCCCATGAGCAGTCCGTGGTAAACATGAAGGTACAGAGCCAGGTAGTCCCCGCGTCCTGCGTTTATATACTTCTGCAGCGGCGAGGTCTCCTGCATAGTGCGGAACAGCGCGCTGTAATCGTCCGTCCCATCGGAGAAGGCGACGCGCAGCTTATTGCGGAATAAAGTAAACAGTCCGCCCGGCCCCATCTCCTCGAGACGCTCCTTCAGAAGCGCGATATCCGCGGCCGTCCGTTCCTCCTTCGTCTCAAAGGAACCAGTATAGGCGTCGTCCGCGCTGTTGTACTGCCCATCGCCCTGCGCGCTCATCATAATCCAGTGCACAGTCGGATAGCCGGTCTCGTCCGGTTCAAAGCCTGCATAGCGCTGCTCCAGCCTTCCATAAGCCGAGAATACCAGCACAAAACCGATGAAAACCGCGAGCACAGCCGGAATTCCCCTCTTCCACGCAAGGCTCTTAAGCCGCAGAAACGCGTAGAAAAGCACCGCCGCCAGTGTCAGAATCACCGTGGCGCGGATCTTGTAGCCCGCCGCCAGCACCATTCCCATAAGAAGGTACGCCGCGTACTTTTTCCGCCCGGGCTCCTGTCGCCGCGCATAGTCAAAGAGCAGCAGCCCTCCCATCGAGAAGGCCAGGGAGATCGTCGACGTGTAATACATCTCCGTCAGCAGATACCAGAGCGGATTGATCAGCAGGAAGAGCAGGAAACAAAGCCCTGTCTTCCGGGAACGATAACGGCACAGCAGCCGGAAGGTGCAGAATAGCCCGATATTCATGAACACAATGTTCACAAGCTTCATCAGATCCATCCAGCAGGCCTTCGGGATTCCGGCCAGCGCATACAGTTTCACAAAAAAATACGTAAACAGGCAGAGCGGAATGTTGTTGGGATATTTCATGAAATAATCTTTGAAATGAGTATCGGCGATCGTGCTGTGTTCAAGCAGCGCCACCGCCGTATCAAAGACCTTCAGATGATCCTGCCGCAGCGAGCTGCGCAAAGTCAGCACCGTCAGTACCTGCAGCGCAATCATGAGAAGAAAGAGAAGCGGAACCGCCCGTCCAAAATGCCGCTCCAGGAAAGGCAGAGCCAGCCGCAGAAAACCCACAATACAGAGCGCCGCCAACAGGACAAGCGCCAGCAGAACGACAGGAACCCATCTCCCCTGTATCACACTTTCAAGTGCGTCCGCGCCCTCCAGCGTATCCAGAGAGCCGTAAAAAATGTAGGCGCTGAAAACGAATACTACCGCAAACAGCGCCGTCATAATCCAGTTTTTTCCCTTTTCCCAAAGTCCGGCAGCGTTCATATTCCGCACTCCTGCTAGTACTTATTCATTGCCAGAACCATCTGCGCGGTCTCTGTCAGCGAGGTCCCGCTGTCCATACTGCACTTCTGGATATAGCGGTGCGCCTCCTCCTCCGTCATGTGGTTCCGCTCCATCAGAACGGATTTGGCCTCCCGGAGAACCTTCTTCTCCTCCTCCGTGCGCTGACGGGGGTGCGCCCGGCGCTGCCTGCGCCGACGCATCTGGTTCATACACATCATTTCCAGCGTGCTCATCAGATCCTGCACCCGCAGCGGCATCGTGACACAGACAATCTCCGGATCCACACACTCCTCACAGACCCGGGCCGAGCCGAGCAGCAGCATGTCAAAATCCTGCGGGAGCGAGCCCTTCAGATCCAGATAATTCATATCGCGAAATTTATATCCGCTGACGACTATGCCGTCTCTCATCATGTCAGCGTAGTTCAGCACCTGGGAGCCCATCGTACACACGGCGGTCACCTCATAGCCGTGTCTCGTAAGCAGATTGCGGACACTCCGGCCGTCTTCCGCCTTCGGGAAGACCACGATAATACTGCTCAATCCACCACTCCCTTCCGTCTTTCTCCTGTGTATCAAGTCAGTCAAAAGGAAGTCAGAACTTCAGAAGATACTGGTCGAGCTCCCACTGCGACACGGTCTCGTTGTAGGATCTCCACTCCGCCGTCTTGGCCTTCGTATATTTCCGGCACACATCCTCGCCCAGCACCTGCTCCATCAGCGGATCGGCGCCGAAAGCTTCCACCGCCTCGCCCAGGTTCTTCGGCAGGCGCTCGATTCCTTTTTCCTTGCGCTCCTCCGGTGTCATCGCATTGATATTGCCCTCAATCGCCTCCGGCGGAAGGATATGATTCCTGATACCGTCAAGACCGGCTGCCAGGCAGAGCGCGAGCGCAAGATAGGGATTGCAGGAGGGATCGGGCGAGCGCAGCTCAAGGCGCGCGTTCTCCCCACGGATCGCCGGAATGCGCACAAGCGGCGTACGGTTCCGCTCCGCCCAGGCGATGTAGGTCGGCGCCTCGTAGCCTGGCATCAGGCGCTTATAGGAATTGACCGTCGGATTCAGGATCAGCGTCATCGCCTTGATATGGCGCATAATGCCTCCGAGGAAATAATAGGCCTCGCGACTCAGGCCGTGCGGATCCATCTCATCACGGAAGACATTTCGCCCGTCCGCGGCGTGCAGCGACATATTGATATGCATGCCGGAGCCGTCCACGCCGTCCTTCGGCTTCGGCATGAAGGTCGCGTGCAGGCCGTGCCGCTTCGCAATGGATTTCACAACCATCTTGAAGGTCATGATCTGATCTGCCATCGCCAGCGCCTCATTGTGGCGGAAGGCAATCTCATGCTGTGCCGGAGAATTTTCATGGTGAGACGACTCCACGTCGAAGCCCATCTCCTCCAGTGTCAGCACAATGTCACGCCGTGCATTCTCACCGAAGTCCAGCGGTCCCATATCAAAGTATCCGGCCTGCTCGTGGCTGATCGTCGTCGGCAGTCCGTCGTCATCCACATGAAACAGGAAAAATTCGCACTCCGGTCCCACACGGAAGGTATAGCCGAGCTTCGCCGCCTCGGCGACGACCTTTCTGAGGATATAGCGCGGATCTCCCTCGTAGCAGCTTCCGTCCGGCCGGTAGACATCGCAGATCAGCCGCACCACCTTGCCCTGCTGCGGCCGCCACGGAAAGATCGCCATCGTGCTGCGATCCGGGCAGAGGTACATGTCGCTCTCCTCAATCCGCATGAAGCCCTCCACCGACGAGCCGTCAAAGAGCACCTGATTGTCAAGCGCCTCCTCCAGGTGTCCCGCCGTGATCGCCATGTTTTTCATATTTCCAAACAGATCCGTAAACTGAAGCCGGATGAACTCCACATCCTCCTCTTCCACCAGTTCCAGAATGTCTTTTTTCGTGTACTGACTCATCTTTTTCGCTCCTTTTTCTGTACGGTAGTGTCAAAAGCTACCTCGTTTTTTGTTGCCTAAACCTTGATTTTCGGGAG
>JAJBTX010000084.1 GCA_020860645.1 Lachnospiraceae bacterium
TCCCCAGAAACACCGCCGCCGTGGCCGCGAGCTTCTGCTCCGTCTCGCTCATCTTACTTCGCTCGTCCCGCCCCGCGAGGACCACCGCGCCGATCGCGTCCCCCTCGCTGATGATCGGGCAGATCGTCTCGGCATAGACGCCCTCTGCCGCTTCCTTCACAAATGGAATAAATTTTTTATCCCCGGCAGCGGCCTGTCGGCTCTCCCGCTCCTGAATCAGCTTCTCCAGCTCGGAGCTGATCCGCTTTCCCTGATATTCCTTCTTCGCGCCGCCCGCCGCTGCGACGACGCCGTCGCGATCGGTCACGCAGACCATGTGTCCTGTCGTCTGCGCCAGACACTCCGCGTACTGCTGCGCGAAGACGCCCAGCTCCCCGATCGGGGAATATTTTTTCAGGATAATCTCGCCCTCACGGTCGGTAAAGATTTCCAGAGGGTCGCCCTCTCTTATTCTCAAGGTACGCCGGATCTCCTTCGGCACGACGACGCGGCCAAGGTCGTCAATCCGACGCACGATTCCCGTTGCTTTCATACAAAAAATCCTCCGTTCACAGTAATATCCGTCTCCTGGTCTATTATCTGTAAATGGAGGAATTTTATGCACGCGCTACAGCGCTGTCGCTTTGTGTTTGATTTTCGTATATTTTCTTTGCTTCGCCGAGCAGCCACTCCCGCTCGTTCCTCTCTGGCTCCTCGATCACCAGATCCAGCAGCCGCTGCAGGATCTCTCCGAGCACCGGCCCGGCAGGGATTCCCGCGCCCATCAGGTCGCGGCCCGTGACCGCCAGCTGCTTCAGGGTGAAGCAATTCTTCTCTTCCAGAATTTTCTTATAGAGCCGCTCTACTTCCGCGATACGGGCGAGCTTTTCCGGCTGTGTCGCGGGACTCTGCGCGAGCGTATCGGCACGCTGCACCTTCAGATACAGAGGAAACAATTCCTCTCCAATACGATTCGCCGCACGGCGCACACCCGTCGGCGTCAGAGCCGGACGGTAATCATGATGAAGTACGAGCTTCTTCACAGTTCGGGTGGTATCATTGTCAAAACGCAGCCGCCGCAAAATCTTCCCGGCGATCTCCTCGCCGGGAACCGGATGCCCTTTGAAGTGATCGACGCCCTGTTCATCGGTGGTCTTGCTCACTGGTTTCCCGATGTCATGCAGCAGCATTGTCAGGCGAAGGATCTTATCCGGCTCCACCTCCTGCATCGAATGAATCGTGTGCATTCCGACCGAGTAGATGTGATGCGGCGTGTGCTGCTCGCAGGCCATGCACGCGTCGAACTCCGGCAGCATGATCGCTGTGAGCCCCGTCTCCCACGCAGTGAGCAGGCGCTCCGGATGCGGCGATGTGATCAGCTTCACAAGCTCGACCTGAATGCGCTCGGCACTGACCTTCGTGAGATTTTCCCGCAGCTCCATGATCGCATCCCGCGTCCGCTCCTCCAGCTCGAAGCCGAGCTGCGCCGAGAAGCGCACCGCCCGCAGCATCCGCAGTGCGTCTTCGGAAAAGCGCTCGCGCGCGTCGCCCACACAGCGGATGATCCCCTTTTCCAGATCCCGCATCCCGTCAAAGGCGTCAATCAGCCCGCTCTCCTCATTCCAGGCCATCGCGTTGATCGTGAAATCACGCCGCTTCAGGTCCTCGATCAGATTTCCCGTGAATGTGACCTCGCTCGGATGGCGGCCGTCCTCATACAGCCCGTCCACGCGATAGGTCGTCACCTCAAAGCCCTCATGACCGAGCAGAACGGTCACCGTGCCGTGCTGGATACCGGTATCGACCGTCCGCGGAAACAGTGCCTTCACCTCCGCGGGCAGCGCCGAGGTCGTGATATCCCAGTCCGCGGGCTCTCTTCCAAGAACCGCATCACGAACACACCCGCCGACAGCGTAGGCTTCGTGCCCCGCGGCGGCGAGTGTGCTGATGATCCTGTTCACTTTTTCCGGCGTTGCAATCTTCATTCTTTCTCCCGGCCGTGCCCCGGCTTCCCTGTCACTCCGCCGTGCCTCAGCTCGAAAGCCTTCAGCTTTCTCGCGCGCGGGCTGTCGCCCTGTTTTGGCCAATCCGGTCACTCCACCGTGCCCGACTCGAAAGCCTTCGGCTTTCTCGTGCGCGGGCTGTCGCCCTATGAAATCAGACAGCTACCGCTTCGGCTGTAAACAGCCAAGCGCTCCCTGTCCAATTTCGCACGGCTCATAGCTTACGCGTCAGTATGCTTTCCCCCAATATACCATCTTCTTCGCGGGCTTTCCGCAGCAGACGCAACGGTCGGAGAGCTGATGCTGCTCGAACGGCATGCAGCGGCTCGTCGCCGTCGTGTCCTCTTTGATCTTGTCCTCGCAGGCCTGCTCGCCGCACCACATCGCGCGCACAAAGCCCGGCTTATTGTTGATAGTGTCCACGAATTCCTCGTAGGTCGTGGCGTCGTAGGTATGGGCGTCGCGGTGTGCTCTCGCCCGCTCGAGCATGTCGCTCTGCATCGTCTCCAGCACCCCGGCAAGTCTTTCCTCGATCTCGTCGAGCGACACAACGATCTTCTCACGCGTATCGCGGCGCACGATCACTGCCTGATTCGCCTCAATATCCTTCGGTCCGATCTCGATACGGGTCGGAATGCCGCGGATCTCCTGCTCCGCGAACTTCCAGCCCGGAGACTTGTCCGTCGCGTCGATCTTCACCGCGAAACGCCCCGCGAGCCGCTTCTGCAGCGCATTCGCCGCGTCGAGAACACCCTCCTTGTGCTGGGCGATCGGCACGATCATCGTCTGTACCGGCGCAATACGCGGCGGCAGCACAAGCCCTGAATCGTCCCCGTGTACCATAATGATCGCCCCGATCATGCGGGTCGTCATGCCCCAGGAGGTCTGATGCACGTATTTTAACTGATTGTCCTTATCCGTATACTGGATACCAAAGGCCTTCGCAAAGCCGTCGCCGAAATTGTGACTCGTACCAGACTGCAGCGCCTTGCCGTCGTGCATCAGCGACTCGATCGTATAGGTCGCCTCCGCGCCGGCGAACTTCTCCTTATCGGTCTTCTGGCCCTTGATAACCGGGATCGCGAGCACCTCCTCGCAGAAATCCGCGTACACATTCAGCATCTGAATCGTCCGCGCCTCCGCCTCCTCAGCGGTTGCATGCGCCGTATGTCCCTCCTGCCACAGGAATTCCCGTGAGCGCAGGAAGGGTCTCGTCGTCTTCTCCCAGCGCACGACCGAACACCACTGGTTGTATACCTTCGGAAGATCGCGGTAGGAGTGAATCTCATTCTGATAGAAATCACAGAACAGCGTCTCGGAAGTCGGGCGCACGCACATCCGCTCCTGCAGCGGCTCGAGACCGCCGTGTGTCACCCAGGCCACCTCCGGCGCGAAGCCCTCGACGTGATCCTTTTCCTTCTGCAGCAGGCTCTCCGGGATGAACATCGGCAGATACACATTCTCGACGCTCGTCTCCTTAAACCTGCGATCCAGCTCCTTCTGAATATTCTCCCAGATCGCGTAGCCTGCGGGCTTGATCACCATGCAGCCCTTGACGCTCGTATAATCGCAGAGCTCCGCTTTCTTCACTACGTCCGTATACCACTGGGCGAAGTCCACATCCATGGAGGTAATGCCCTCCACCAGTTTTTTCTCCTTGGCCATATCCGTAAAATCTCCTTTAGACTCGCTGATTTTCATTGTAAAAAGGAATGAAGGGTTTGTCAAGCCTTTCTCCCGCTGTCATTTCCATGCGAAAACGACGGCTCCGCCCGGAATTCCATCCACTCCCCTGTTCCCGGATGCGTGAAGCACAAACGGCAGGCGCAGAGGCAGAGCCGGGCTGAAGAGGAGCGGCGCCGCGACCGGCTAAAAGCATAACCGGCATCGGAAGCTTCGTCCTTCTGGCGCGGATCTGTGTCTTCTCCATATTTAAAATCACCTACAATCGGATGTCCCGTGTGCGCCAGCTGCACCCGGATCTGGTGATGCCGCCCGGTCTTAAGATGAATCTCAAGAAGACTCGTGTCCTCCCCGCTTTCCAGCACCCGGTATGCGAGTTCGCTGCGCTTCGCGCCCTTCGTCTCCGGTGGAACCACGCGCGAGGTATTCGTCCTTCCATCCCGCAGCAGGAAATCCACCAGCGTCCCTTCTTCTTCCTGAAATTTCCCGCGAACCAGCGCCCGGTATTCTTTTTCCATCCGAACATATTCCCGTGCCCCGGTGCTTAAGGGCACAGCGGTCTCCCGCGTGAGGTTCCCCGGAACTACCACATGTTCCCGCGCCTGCGCGCTCAAAGACGCCGCCGCCCGCGCGTTTTTCGCGACCAGCAGCAGTCCCTCCACCGGCTGGTCCAGACGGTTGATCAGCGCCAGATAAGGCTCACGCTCTCCCCGCTCCAGACATTCATTTTTCAGAAGGCTCATCAGATCCGGCTCCGTCGGGCGTGCGCTCTGACAGGCCAGCCCCGCGCATTTGCGGATCACAAACAGATCATTGTCCTCGAATACGATCTCATACTTCTTCATGCTTTGCGTTTCTCATCTCCGCAAGAATACGGACAAACTCTTTTCTCTTCGCCACAAAGACCGCGCAGACCACGACATACAGCAGAATCCGGATGATCACATGGTTGTAGGCCGCCATCATCAGGCCGCAGAGGGCGACAAACGCGACTGAAATTCCGACGATCAGCTTCATATTATAGACCCTCTCGCCGCCCATATATTTTCTGCTGACCCAGCGCATGACAATATAATGTCCCACGCAGTACAGAATGTAGCAGAACAGCGTCGTGTAACCCGCCGCGTAATATCCGAATATTCCTATGAAAATATAGTTCAGCACAACATTCGCGCAGGCTCCCGCAACGGACGCCGCCATCATGAATTTCGTCTGATCATAGTAAAATTCAAAATTGGAAAACAGGCTGTACATGAAAATAAAGTAGGTGCTCGCAGCCACCGGCGGGATGATCCAGATCGCCTCATAGTAAGACGAGGGCGCAAGAATCCGGATCGCCTCCGGCGCGAAAGCCGTCAGTGTGAAATTCGCGAAGGCGACGAGCAGCAGGATCGGAACCGTCTTCGTACCCACTGCCACATAGTCCTTCTGCCGGATTCGCTTGTACATCCAGGGCGTCAGCGTGTTGATCACCGCTGTATTCAGGATCAGCATCAGCGACGCCAGACTGTAGGCCAGACTGTAGATACCAGCCTCCGAGGAGCCGACCATCGACTTAATCATCAGACGGTCTGACTGATTCAACACCGTCTGCGACAGATAGTGCGGCACAAGCGGAAGATTGAAGGCGAGCGCGTATTTCCAGTACTTTGTCGTGAGCGTCTTGAGGCCGTTTTTGAAAAAGCCAAGGAAGAAACCGCCGAAGGTCAGGACGTCCACCAGAATCATGGAATAAATCCGCGCTTCCAGCCTGTGCTCAGGGAAAGAGAGCACCGCGATCACGCCAACAGTCGGCCGCAGAATTGCGTTCAGCAGCGTAAAAAATACAAGCCTTACATACTTGACTTCCACACGCTGCTGCGCCGACCAGAAATGGAAAGCCGCCGCCACGAGAATCTCGATAAACATCGCGTACATAAACTGAGAGCTGAGTTCAAAAAAACTGTTCCACTGCTCCTGAAACAGCATGTAGATGACAAAACAGATCCCCGTACACAGCATGAGCAGGCTCTCCAGCGAGCCCGTAAAATGATCCTTATCATCCTCATATTTGATCAGCCCCCGGGTATAGACGCCGGAAGCCAGATTTAAGGTCGCGAAAATGGAAATCACATTTGTCCAGGTGTTGAACACGCTGAAATCGCCGTATTCCGCCGTCGACAGGACGCGCGAAAAGATGGGCGTCGTGATCAGAGAAATTCCACGCTGCAGAAATCCGCACACCAGGAACCAGAACGAGGCCTTTACCTCCTGCGAAAGCGACTTGTATTTTTCAATGCCTTTTTTTATCATTTTCGTATACGCCTACTTCCGGAGAAACAGCCGCGCAATTTCCTCATGCTCTGCCCGATGCTCCCGCAGATAAGCGGCCTCTCTTTGGTCCGCCTTCCTCTGCGCCCTCTTTTTCTTATTTTCCTTAAGCTGACGGTAGAGCTTTCTCGGATGGGTCAGAAGACCGGCACACGAGCGCAGGGCGAGCCCGCATTTTCTCACCGACTGATACGCCGCGTTCCGCTTCCATTTCGGTATCACGGTCGGCGTGACGTAATTGTCAAAATAAAAGCGCAGAACCGGCACGGCCTTCCCCGGATCCAGCTTCCATAAGCAGGCCGCGCGGTGCTGCCCGTCCATGATAATATTATCATCTCCGTACAGAATGATGTATTCGCCATTGCAGGGATACCCGTTTTTCCGCACGCTCTCAAAAAGTGCGTCCAGCCGTTCCCGGTCTTCCTGTCCCTCGTGATAAATATTCCGCGTCCGGTCGATCTCCTCCGTATCTCCGTTCAGCGCGCGCACGCACATGGACTGATCGAGCGGTTCCACGCCGTTCCACAGCACCTGCATATCCTTCGGAGCGACCTCATCGAGGCTCACCTTCGTAAGATGACGCAGCCTCCCGCCCAACTGCATTTCCAGAAAAACCGGATCAATACTGTGGCAGTCAAAACCCGGGACATCCACCAGCACATTGATCGCCTCGCAGAGATCCGAACACATCTGCCTGAGTTCCGCATTCGTCAGATCCGCCCGGAAATCATCGATATGGATATGAATGGACTCGCCGAAATTGTCATCCAGCCAGACCGCATGATTTTCTATATGTCTGTTCTGCAGGGTAACGACCGCAGGGTTGCTCATATCTGCCTCCGATCAATACTGATCAAATGAATAATAGCTGCGAATGACCGAGCCATAATCTCCGTCCCTCAAGATGGCCAGCAGCGTGGGGGTATACTGGAAAAACACGACTTCCAGACAGTCGCGCAGCCCCTGACGGTCCAGAAGGCCTCGATTCGCGTCAAAATACGCCCCGTCATGCTCCGCAAAGCCCTCTTTGGTAAAAATACACCAGCAGAGCCGGTAGATATATCTGGCTATCGGATCGATCTCCTTATGTCCCTCTGCGCCGCACGGGCTCTCCCATACGCGCTGCTGGATCATCTTGTCCAGCGGTATCCAGGTCTTCGGCACCAGCGACATGCAGGGAATCCGGAAATATATTTCAAAATAAACATCCTCATAGCGCAACAGCTCGAACGGGCGCATCCGGTACAGAAAGCGGTACTGAAAGAGCTCTCCATATGGGTGCTCACAGCGTCTCACCCCCGGATTCTTATCCCTGAACGCTGTGTAGCGCTCCACAGACTGCGGATGGATGATCAGGGTGAGCAGCCGATCATTCCGTTCAAGCAGGCGATAATCGATCTCCTGCTCTTCCAGCTCACGGCAAAAGTGATCCTCCGCTTTCCGCGTGTTCTCTCCCGGCTCCGCATGGGCAGACCTCTCCCCGAAGCTTTTCGCCGCGCCCTTTTTCTTGAAATAGTCCATCTCGCTCTTCGCGCGCAGCACTGTGCCAGCGAGATCGAGAAAACCCTGTTCACTGATCAGAAAACGGAAGTGCGGATTCTGTATATGGATCAGGCGCCCGGCTCTCGATTTTTCATAGGCCTCGTTCAGTTCGATCATCAATTCGCAGCGGCCAATCTTAATCGGATGCAGATCCCTTATCTTTTCACCCATGAGCGAATTTTCTCCTTTATCCTCCGCCTGCCCCGGCGCAGCAGACGCGCGGCGCGCTTCGCCGGTTCTCTTTTGATCAGAGAGCAGTCGACTCCCTTCAGATTCATATCCCCTGCCGTACAGCTGTACTGATAGCCATGACTTCGCATGTAACTCTCCAGCTGCGCCAGGAGCGGCTCGTCCCCGGAGACGCCGAGCTTCTCGCCCATCGCCTGCAGTCGGGCTCTGTACTCCTCCGAAAGCGCGCGTTTCTGAATCAGCGCGTGATAAATCAGGGAATAATAATACTCTGTTTCGTCCATCACATAGACGCCGTTCTCCAGCCTTCTGCGTCCGGCCAGCATCGCGCTCTCCCAGGGCTCGTCGTAATACCCGTCGCCGGGAATCCGCAGGTCAATGGGAATCTCCTCGCCCGCGACCAGAATCTTCCGGCTGAACGGCTCCTTCGAATTTCCCCGCGGCGCGGAGGCGCTCGCCTCGATGAACTTCCGCGGATCGTCGCAGAGGAAATCAATATCCGGGTGTTCAGAAAGGAAGCCATCCTCAAAGAGATGCTCAAAATTCCGCAGCACCAGATAATTACAGCTCTCATTCAGCTCTGTAAAGAACGCTTCCAGCGACTCCCAGTTTTTCATACGCGATTCTGCCCCGCTCCTTCGCAAGTAACGACACCCCGCATATGGCTTTCACGCATGCGGGGTGTCCGTATGTCTTATCCTGTTAAATCTGCCTTACAGTCTCTTCAGCAGCGCTTCCCTCTCCGCCTCATAGCCCGGCTTGCCGAGCAGGGCGAACATATTCTTCTTGTAACTCTCGACGCCCGGCTGGTTGAAGGGGTTCACACCCAGCAGATAGCCGCTGACGCCGCAGGCAAACTCGAAGAAATAGAACAGCTGTCCGAGCGAGAGCTCATCCTGCTTCGGAATCTTTATCATCAGGTTCGGCACGCTGCCGTCCGTGTGCGCCAGAATCGTGCCGTTCATCGCGCTCTTATTTACAAAATCAACGCTCTTGCCCGCCAGATAGTTCAGGCCATCCAGATCGACCGGCTCCTCGCCGATCAGGATCTCACCGTCATTCTCCTCAATGCAGAGCACCGTCTCCATCAGGATACGCGTGCCGTCCTGGATGAACTGCCCCATGGAGTGCAGGTCTGTCGTCAGGTCTACCGACGCAGGGAAAATACCCTTCTGATCCTTGCCCTCGGACTCGCCGTAAAGCTGCTTCCACCACTCGGAAACATAGTGCAGGCTCGGCTCGTAGTTCGCCAGCACCTCAACAGATTTTCCTTTTCTGTAAAGGATATTGCGGATCGCTGCGTACAGCACCGGCGCGTTCTCCTCATATGGCGCGTTCAGCGCATGTTCTCTCTCCAGCGCAGCGCCCTGCATCAGCTTCTCGATATCCGCTCCGCTCGCCGCGATCGGCAGCAGGCCAACAGCCGTCAGCACAGAGAAGCGTCCGCCCACATCGTCCGGCACAACAAAGGTCTCATAGCCCTCCTCGGTCGCCAGATTCTTGAGCGCGCCCCGCACCTTGTCAGTGGTCGCATAGATGCGCTCCGCCGCGCCCGCCTTGCCATATTTCTTCTCCAGCATCGACTTGAAGAGACGGAACGCGATGGCCGGCTCCGTCGTCGTGCCGGATTTGGAAATCACGTTGACAGAGAAATCACGATCTCCGATCACGTCGATCAGACCCTGCAGATAGCGGGTGGAAATGCTGTTTCCCACGAAATAAATCTCCGGCGTCTTCCGGATCTCTTTGGACACCTGATTATAGAAGCTGTGGCGCAGGAACTCAATCGCCGCACGTGCTCCCAGATAGGAACCGCCAATACCGATCACGAGCAGCACCTCGGAATCGCCCTGAATTTTCTTCGCCGCCTTCTGAATCCGCGCGAACTCTTCCTTGTCATAATTCACCGGCAGGTCAATCCAGCCAAGGAAATCATTTCCCGCCCCGCTGCGATCCAGCAGCACCTTCTTCGCCGCCTCCGTCTGCACCTTCATGTTTTTCAGCTCGTCCTCACTGATAAAGGAAGCCGCCTTTGCATAATCAAATACCAGATCCGCCATCTCTTACCCTCTCCTTTGCTTTACGGGCCTTAATTCCGCCCGAATCATCTGGCAACATTGTAGCATTTCCACTATAGAAAAGTCAACCGTACGCGAGCTATGTAGAAGAACTTAAGAGTTCGGTGAGAACCTCCTGAAACAGCTGCTCCTCCTCCTTCGAAGGCCGGAAACGCTTTCTCTCCTCCGCAGCCTTCGGTTCCGGCGGTTCCTCCTCCGCTTCGAATGTCTCGCGAATGTGATTTTTTCGCGGGGCGAGCGTGTTCGCCACATAATCCACAAGGCCAATCTCAGCCTGTTCCCACAGGCTCCCGCTCTCAAACCAGAGACAGGCCATCCGCACCAGCACTGCGGCTGCTGCCGCCGCCAGAAAACGATCCAGACAGAAAAGCGCCGCACCGCCAAGATAATGCAGCGTCACCGCTTCGAGAAAACCTGCGCCCAGGATCAGGCCTGTCCAGCGCTCCGGCAGCGTCCGCCAGCGCGGCAGACGCACCCACAGCCTCCTTTCCTGGCA
This sequence comes from Lachnospiraceae bacterium, assembly GCA_020860645.1. Classification (GTDB taxonomy): domain Bacteria; phylum Bacillota; class Clostridia; order Lachnospirales; family Lachnospiraceae; genus Hominiventricola. The sequence continues at coordinate 10,281 of JAJBTX010000084.1, forward strand.
GAGATAACGCCGGACAAAAGCCGGAATATCCCGTATCTCCATGTCGAGCTCCGCGCTCTTCTCATATTTCAGCGCCATCGCCCGGCGCATCGGGCTGCCGCCGTTTCCCTCGATTGCCGCGTCGCGGCACAGTCTTCCGAATAAAATCCTCCGCAGCGCCGCCAGCAGAATCCCCCAGATTCCCAGCGCCGCAAATTCTCCATAGTAAAGCCATAACTGATACATACCGATGCCTCCCATCTCCAGATTTGTGAGCATCAGTATAGCCTGTTTCCCGGAAAACGGCACGCAAATCCTGTCGGAGAGTTTCGACAGGATGCCGCATCCTTACAGTCTTCCGATAAAATTCTCCACGAGCGCAACACTGTGGCGAATCGCCTCCCGCTCGAAGGCCGGATAGTCCACATGCGCGCTGTCGTCCGCCTTATCCGAGATCGCGCGGATAATCACGAAGGGAATCTGATTGAGATACGCCGCCTGGGCGATCGCCGCGCCCTCCATCTCCGCACAGAGCCCGCCAAACTGACTGCTGAGCCGTTCCTTCACTTCCCTGCCCGCGATAAACTGGTCGCCGCTCACCACGCGTCCGGTAAAGGAATGGATCTCCGGCGCCGCCTCCGCGCAGGCCTCCTGCGCCGCCCGGATCAGCCTTTCATCCGCCTTGAAAAAGCTCTCCTCCATCCGCGGAATCACGCCCGGCTCGTAACCGAAGCCGACCGCGTCCATATCGTGCTGAACCGTATCCGTGGAAATAACAATATCACCGATATCAATCTGCGCGCTCAGAGAGCCCGCAACGCCCGTGTTAATCACCGCGTCCACCGCGAAGACATCCACCAGAATCTGCGCGCAGATTCCCGCGTTCACCTTGCCGATGCCGCTGCGCACGACGACCACCTCGCGTCCGTTCAGCTTCCCGGAATAAAAATCCATCGACGCTCGCGTGAATTTCTCCGGATTCTCCAGCTTTTCCCGCAGAGCCTCGACTTCCTCTTCCATCGCTCCGATAATACCTGTTTTCATGCTCTTCGTCCTCCTTTTGTCTTTATGATTCACGGCACTCCACCCGCATGCGCCGTGAATCGTAACGTCGTTTTGTCCAGTATACAAAAAAAATGCGCGTTTGACTAGAAAAAACGCAGATTATCTGCTATACTCGCCTTCAGGAGGTAGGAAAATGCTGTACAGGACAAAAGGAACCTGCTCCCAGGCGATCAATGTAGAGGCCGAGGACGGGGTAATTAAATTCGTTGAATTCGTCGGCGGATGCAATGGAAACACAAAGGGCATTGCGAAGCTCGTCACCGGCATGAAGGTCGACGATGTGATCGGGCTCCTGGAAGGGACAACCTGCGGCTACAAGCCGACCTCATGTCCCGACCAGCTCGCACAGGCGCTGAAACAACTGAAAAGCGAACAGGCATAACAGAAGGAGGGACCTTAAAAGGCTTCCCTCCTTCTGTCATAAATACCCTGTATTTGTCTGGCAGCCTCTCATCTCCTTCCTTTTTTTGTAAGGCCCTACATATATATAACGCCGGAAGTCCGCGTTTTTGACAGTCCGAGCGGAAATTTTGTTGACTTTTTTTTCGCGGCACATATAATAAGACCAGAATTGGAGGCTACTTCTTATGAAACGAATCGTTCTCACCGGCGGCGGCACCGCGGGACACGTCACGCCGAATATCGCGCTTCTCCCCCGTCTTCGCCGCGCAGGCTATGAGATTTCCTATATCGGTTCCGAACAGGGAATGGAAAAACAGCTGGTCGAGGCGCAGGGCGTCCCCTATTACGGCATTTCCTCCGGCAAGCTGCGCCGCTATTTTGATGTAAAAAATTTCACCGATCCCTTCCGGGTACTGAAGGGCTGCGGCCAGGCGCTGCGGCTGATGAAGGAGCTGCAGCCGGACGTCGTCTTTTCAAAGGGTGGCTTCGTAGCTGTACCGGTAGTCGTCGCTGCCAGGCGCCGCCGCATTCCTGTCGTCTGCCATGAATCCGACCTGACGCCCGGCCTGGCCAATAAGCTTACCGCGCCCTTCGCCACGAAGATTTGCTGTAATTTTCCGGAAACCCTGCAATATCTACCCTCAGAAAAAGCAGTTCTGACCGGCTGTCCGATCCGCCGGGAGCTGCTGAACGGCAGCCGCGAAGCCGCGCGCGCAATGACAGGCTTTTCCGACGAAAAACCGGTTCTTCTGGTCATGGGCGGAAGTCTCGGGGCCGCGGCGGTCAATCAGGCTGTCCGCGACTCGCTGGACGCGCTGCTGCGGGACTGGCAGATCATCCATCTGTGCGGAAAAGGAAAACTGGACGCTTCCCTGACCGATATCAAGGGTTACGTCCAGTATGAATACATCCAGGAGGAACTCGCCGACCTGTTCGCTCTGAGCGACATCGTCATCTCCCGGGCCGGGGCCAACGCAATCTGTGAGCTTCTGGCACTGCGCAAACCGGCGCTGCTGATCCCGCTGCCGTCCGGCGCGAGCCGCGGCGACCAGCTCCTGAACGCGGAATCCTTCGCGCGCCAGGGTTTTTCCATGGTACTGGAGGAAGAAACCCTCACAGCCGGGCGGCTCACCGAAGCCGTCCAGGAACTCTACGACCACAGGCAGGACTATATCAACGCCATGAGCGAATCCCCTCTCTCCGACGCAGTCGAATCGATCTTCTCCCTGCTCGATAAAGCGGCGTGCGCTCACTCCTCTTCAAGATAGTCCCTTTCATAACACTCGCGCAGCCAGCGCCCCGCGCGCTCCTTCCACTTGCTGACGAGCGAAGGGGTGATGTCCAGCTGCAGGCCAATGGCTCCGTTGCACATTTCTTCTACACAGCTCATCAGGAGTACCTCATACCAGAGCGGACGCTGTTCTTTCAAAAGCATCAGCGTCTCTTTTCTGACCCTGATTTCTTCCCTTTTCTCCAGAAGCTCGCTCAGGTCGAAGCATTCCGAAGCGACGTGCGCCTCCATCTCCTCCTCCCATTCCGTGTACGCCGGGGAATCGCTGCGCCTTTCCTCATTCCTCTGATGATCAAGCGCCAGACGCCTCGACGTGCGCAACAGCCAGGAGCGCACGTTCTCGTCCGGTATCTGGTCCAGCCTCGCGTTCAGCCGTACAAAGGTTTCCTGACAGATGTCCTCCGCCGCATAATAATCCTTTGTGACCAGATACGCGTTTCGGATCACCATCTCCTGATATTTGTAAAAAATGGCGTCCAGGCGGCCGCTCTTCGCGGCGGCCTCCCGTTATCAGCTCTGTACCAGTCGCCTGATTTCTTCCATCTCTTCCGGCGTCGTACTGCCGGGTGTCCACAGGATTCCCGCCTGATCATTCTCATAGCGTGGAATGAGATGGATATGAAAATGCATGACCGTCTGCCCTGCGGCCTCTCCGTTATTCTGGACAAGGTTAAAGCCGTCCGCGCCCAGTGCCTCCTTCATCCGCGCTGCGACCTTCTTTGCCGTCACCAGCGCCTTCCCTGCCACCGCATCGTCCAGCTCAAACAGATTCGCATAATGCTCCTTCGGCAGGAGCAGCGCATGCCCCCTCGTTGCCGGGCCCATATCCAGAATCACCCGGAAATCCTCATCCTCATAGAGTGTCGTCGACGAAATCTCACCATTCGCGATTTTACAGAAAATACAGTTGCAATCCTTCATTTTACAAGCCTCCTTTGCCGTTTTTGTCCGAATTTGACGAACGAATTTATTTGCCAATATATGACAACTTTGGTATATTTCCAATCAGGAAGTGATCATATGCTGATGTATGAAGAACAGGAAAGAACCGCGGAGGAAAATTACCGCCTGATGATCTCACAGATTTCCCACGAGATCCGGAATCCTCTCACCTATGTAAACAGTTCTATCCAGTCGATACAGAAGATGCACCCGGAGGTGGAAAGCTTTGAATTCTGGGAACAGATCAAGAATGATCTGCAATATATGAAAACGCTGCTGGACGGCGTCTGCACCTTCAACAGCCGGGAACCGCTGAAATATGCTCCCATCGACCCGCGCGCCTTCGCCTTTGATCTGAAGGACACGCTGCTTCCGGAACTGCTGCGCCGCCATATCCCGCTCCTGATCAAGCTGGACGATACCTATCCGGATTTTTACGGAGACCCTGTCCGCCTGAAGCAGGTCTTCCTCAATCTGCTCAAGAACGCGATGGAATCCATCTCCGGGCGGGGCCGGATCACGCTCAAGGTCTTCGCCTATGAAAAAAGACTGCTGATTGCGGTCCGGGACAACGGCTGCGGACTCACGCCTGAACAGCAGCAAACGATCTTTCAGCCCTTCGTCAGCCACAAGGAAGGCGGCGCGGGACTCGGCCTCAGTATCGCGCAGAAAATTGTGCAGGCGCACGGCGGCTCAATCCATGTCCGCTCCTCCCTCGGCAAGGGAAGTGAATTTCAGGTCTATCTGCCGCTCGGAAGCGCGCCGCCTTCGTCCTGATCGCTCTGAATGTTGCCATTTTCCATATTTTTCGTGACCAGATCACGGACGATCTCCCACAGTCGTTCGGAGCCCTCGTGTGTCCTGGTGTTGCGCTTCAGAATCCAGGATTCGTGTACTCCGTGCTCCCGCCAGGACTTACCTCCGGAGGCGTCGTTCAGCAGAACAGGCTGCACCTTGTCCAGCGCGTTTGCGAACTTCGCCTCCGGCGTCTCCATCGCCTCAAACTCATCCCACAGGCCGCGCATATACTCCGCCTGCTCTGTCGGCAGCAGCCCGTAAATCCGGTCAGCGGCCTTCAGCTCGCGTTCGCTCTTCGTGGCATTTCCCGCCTCGTCATAAGCATAAGTGTCGCCGGCGTCTATCTCCACCAGATCATGCGTCAGGAGCATCATCACGGTCTTCGCCACGTCGATCGGCTCATTCGCGTACTCGCTCAGAATGCAGCACATGATCGCCATATGCCAGGCGTGCTCCGCATCGGTCTCCTTCCTGCTCCCGTCCGCCAGATATGTCTGACGGACAATCTCCTTCTCTTTATCCAGCTCCATAATAAAATCGAGCTGTCTCTGCAATCTGTCTGTCTCCACGCCTTTTCCCTCCGGCTCCTCCAGAAGATCCGCAAACCGCAGATCCCTTCGCACCTCGTAGTGCGCGCCCTTCAGCTTCTCCCCGAAAAGCTCCTCCACGCTTTCCGGGCAGTGCAACAGCTGCTCCTTCTGCGCTTTCTCCAGTCGCTTAATACGATACTCAAGCCGCGCAGCGCCGGACCAGTCTTCCGTCTCCCACACCGCCTCCAGCGCCACGGGAGGATGGCTCTTCGTGTATTTCGCAGCCGGCTTCTTTCTGTAAAAATGCTCGCGCATCCGCCTCCCGATATCATGCGCGATCCCGGTATACAGGGAACCATCCGCACAGCGCAGCATATAAACATAAGTCATGTCGCGTTCCTTCTGAAAATAATTCTTATTTTTATTTTAGCGTATGAAAAGCGGATTGGCAAGGAAAAATGTTCCTTGAGTTTCCGCAGGTTTATCCACCGTCGCCTTATTTACCCGGGCTCTTTA
>JAJBTX010000102.1 GCA_020860645.1 Lachnospiraceae bacterium
GTTGGTGCTTTCTTTTCTGTCTATTTAATTTTCCTACAAAAACTTTACCCTAGCGACGTTGCTATTGCAGTTCCCCACATGTGCATCCGAAGCTCTAACGTGCTCCAGTCGCACTGCACTTTTGTTACTCAGATGATAATACACACCAGCCCGCCGTTCGAGTCGTTCACGATCTTCTGCATCGTGGACTGCAGCTTCAACTGGCTCTCATCGCCGATCTGGTAGAGCTTGAGGAGGATGCCGTCCTCACCGAGCTCCTCTATCGTATTTCCGAAAATATTGATCTGCCAGATGCCGTCTTCCTGCTTTTTGCCCTCCTGGATATAATGAATCAAATCCTTCGCCTTCTCCTCGCTGCCGACGATCGGCGCGATCTCCGTCTCGATGCGCGCGCGGATCATCTGTACAGACGGGGAAAAAGCCCGAAGCTTCACACCATACTTTCCGCTCTGGTGGATCAGCACCGGATCCTCCATTTCGATCTCTTCCTTCTCCGGCAGTACCATGCCGTAGCCCTTCTGCCGCACCGTATCCATCGCGCGGATTACTTTGCCGTAATCTCTGCGCATCGCCGAAAGTTCCTTCAGCTGTTCCATCAGATCATATTCATCCTTCAGTTCCATACCGGTCAACTCGCTGAGTACATCATAATAGCAGCTCTCTTCCATCTCGACCGCATAGGCTGCCGTTCCCCGGTCGAGCGCCACATGGTCGAGCCTGACACTGCTGACAAAAGGCCCTCCGCATTCCGCCTGTACCGTTCCGACGTCGCGCAGCACATGAAAGCGATCCATCATCGCACGCGCGCAGCCGATCAGTTCCTGTTTAACCGGATGATCAAAATCCAGCATCTCCACCCAGCGCGGCATGTGATATTCCACCTCAATGAGCGGAAATTCGAGCAGCACCTGTTCGAGGATCATCGTAATATCCTCCTTTTTCAGCTGCTCACAGTTCACAGGCAACACCGGCACCTGGTATTTCCGGTACATCTCCTCCGCAGCTTTACGAATCGGATCGCTGTAGGGCTTTGTCGTGTTGAGCAGGATGACGAAGGGCTTGCCCAGCTTTTTGAGCTCCTCCACAGTCCGCTCCTCCGGCTTCTGATAGCTTTCCGCCGGAATGTCGCCGAAGCTGCCGTCGCAGGTCACGACGACGCCGATCGTCGAGTGGTCGTGGATCACCTTGTAGGTGCCGAGCTCCGCGGCCTTCGTAAAGGGGACTTCTTCCTCAAACCACGGCGTTTTTACCATGCGCTCCATGTTGTTTTCCATATGGCCGGACGCGCCCTCGACCATGTAGCCCACGCAGTCGATCAGCCGGATCTTTACCGGAATATCCTCCGCAATATTGATCTCCACAGCCTCCTTCGGCACAAACTTCGGCTCGGTCGTCATGATCGTCCTGCCGGAGGCCGACTGCGGCAGCTCATCGGTCGCGCGCTCCCGTTCGTGAATATCCTCCATATTCGGCAGCACCATGAGATCCATAAAACGCTTGATAAAGGTCGACTTCCCGGTACGCACCGGCCCGACCACCCCTATGTAGATCTCGCCGCCGGTCCGCTCGCGGATATCCCTGTATAACTGAAAATTGTCCATGAAAAAACCCCTCCCATACGATAGCTGTTCAGAACGACGGGCCGCAATCTGCCTTCTGTTCCAAACTGTTATAACTACATATATGAGAAGGGGTATTTTATTATGCGTTCGATTTTTCTACAGTTCAGAACCGTGCGCGGCCTTAGGGCCTGCTGTCCGGAACCATTACGTTGTTTACAACATTTTCTCGATCTCCGCCCGGATTTCCCGGATGAAGTCCGCGGAGTTCAATACCGTCACATCCGGAAGCTCCGTGATGAGGGCGAGATCCTTCGTCATCTTCCCGGACTCAATCGTCGTAAGCGAGGCCTGTTCGAGCACGTCCGCGAAGCGAACAAGCTCCGGCAGATCGTCCATCTCTCCGCGTTTTCTCAGAGCGCCGCTCCAGGCGAAGATCGTCGCGATCGGGTTCGTGGAGGTTTCCTTTCCCTCCAGATGCTGGTAATAATGGCGCTGCACTGTCCCGTGCGCCGCCTCGTACTCATAATAGCCCTGCGGGGAGACAAGCACGGAAGTCATCATCGCGAGCGAGCCGAAGGCCGTCGCGACCAGGTCGCTCATCACGTCGCCGTCATAGTTCTTGCAGGCCCAGATAAAGCCTCCCTCCGACTTGATCACGCGCGCCACCGCGTCGTCGATCAACGTATAGAAATAAGTAAGACCCGCCGCCTCGAAAGCCGCCTTGTACTGCGCGTCATAAATCTCCTGGAAAATATCCTTGAAGTGATGGTCATATTTCTTGGAAATCGTGTCCTTCGTCGCGAACCAGAGATCCTGCTTCGTGTCGAGCGCGTACTGGAAGCAGCTCTTCGCGAAGCTCTCGATCGAAGAATCGAGATTGTGCATGCCCTGTAATACGCCCGGCCGCTGAAACTCATGAACCGTCACGGACGACTTCTGTCCATTTTCCGCCGTATAGACGAGCTCCACCTTGCCTGCGCCCGGAATCTGCATTTCTGAGGCTTTATATACCCCATAGGCGTGTCTCGCGAGCGTGATCGGCTTCTTCCAGGTCTTCACAT
>JAJBTX010000021.1 GCA_020860645.1 Lachnospiraceae bacterium
CGCCTGTCCCCTACAGGTAGCTTACAGGTATCACTTTGTCCGCTCCCTTGAGCGTACTCAGTTTATCGTAAAGGCAGATCACGCCACCCGATCCTCGCCGGATATTCGGAATTTTATCCAGTCGGCCAAACGCAGTAATATCCCGTTTCTGCGGATCCGCATGTTTTTTTATTTCCAGAGGATACATGATCCCACCGTCCTCAATCAGAAGTTCGATCTCATTCATGTCCTTGTCCCGATAAAAGTAAAGCGGCAGGTCGAGAATCCCTTTATTGTAATAGCTCTTGATAATCTCTGCCACCACAAAACTCTCAAAGAAAGCTCCCGCCATCGCGCCGTTTTTCAGGACTTCCGGCGTGTTCCAGCGGGTGAGATAAGCGGCAAGGCCAGTGTCAAGGAAGTACAGCTTTGGCGTCTTAACCGCACGCCGGATCACATTGTTGGAATATGGCTGCAGCAGATAAACCAGATTAGAGGCGATCAGAATCGACAGCCACCGCTCCGCTGTCGGCTGGCTGATACCCACATCCCGCGCCATCGAGGCGAGATTCAGAAGCTGGCCGGTAGACGCAGCCACCACGGTCATAAAACGGGTAAATTTCACCTCATCCCCAATCTCCGACAATTCCCGCACGTCTCTCTCGATATAAGTGCGCAGATAGGCTCCATAATACATCTTCCAGTCAAAATCTGGATTTGTCTGAAGTTCCGGCATACTGCCACGGTAAATAGTCTCCCACACCTCATCATAGCTAACGTCGGCAAGCTGTTCTCCACGCGCAGCAAAATAAGTGTCTGTAGGGAAAAATGGTTCGTCAAAGGAAACGCCATGCTTCTCCCGAAGTGAAAAACCAAGCAATGTAACGAGCCCAATACGCCCGGCCAGAGATTCGCTGACGCCCTTCATCATCCTGAACTGCTGGGAACCACACAGAAAGAACTGCCCCTTCTTCCTGTCACGATCCAGCAGCATCTTCATCTGTTCAAAAAGTACGGGCGCCTTTTGGATCTCATCTACAAAAACAGGCGGCGGATTGTCCTTAAAGAAAGTGCCGCTTTCCTCCACTGCCCCCGCGCGAACAATCTGATCGTCCAGCGTCACATAACTCATACCCCTGGTGATTTCCTGCAGCATCGTAGTCTTTCCCACCTGCCGCGGCCCCGCTACAAGGACCGCTCCAAACATCCTCGAAAGTGTATCCACGGTCTTTTCAGCATGACGTTTGATATATAGATCGGACATTCCAGCTTCTCCTTTCGGCTGTTTTAATATTTGATATTATTATAGACGGATTTTGTGAAATTATCAACCTTCAATTGAGGAAACGCTCCCTTACACGACAAATTGGCAGCACTGACGTTCCTACAAGCCGAGCCGCTGTCGCACCTCTCGCCATGCTCCATTCGCAGCACTGACGTGCTGCTCATGGACGGCTGGCGCCGTATGATAATACGAGGAAGACGCCCCTCGCAAGTAAACTTGCAGGAGCGTCTTCCTCGTATTATCGCATGGCTTATAGCTTAGCCAAAGTATCTCTTGAGCAGTCCCGCGAAGGCTCTGCCGTGTCTTGCCTCGTCGCGCGCCATCTCGTGGACGGTGTCGTGGATCGCGTCAAGGTTCGCCGCCTTCGCGCGCTTCGCCAGGTCGAACTTGCCAGCGGTCGCGCCGTTCTCAGCCGCCACGCGCATCTCGAGGTTCTTCTTCGTGCTGTCGGTCACGACCTCACCGAGCAGCTCCGCAAACTTCGCCGCGTGCTCAGCCTCTTCATAAGCTGCCTTCTCCCAGTAAAGGCCGATCTCCGGATAGCCCTCTCTGTGCGCCACGCGCGCCATCGCCAGATACATACCGACCTCAGAGCACTCGCCGTTGAAATTCGCTCTCAAATCCTCCAGGATATCCTCGCTGACGCCCTGCGCTACGCCGACTACATGCTCGGCTGCCCAGCTCATGTCCTCATCCTGCTTGTTGAACTTGCTCGCCGGAACTCCACACTGCGGACATTTCTCCGGAGGAGTATCTCCCTCATGAACATAACCACATACACTGCATACCCATTTTGCCATAATCTTTTTCTCCTTTACATAATTTTCAGATTTATTTAACAGTAATGATTACTGTTATTATTATAACTGCTGTACTACTGTTTGTCAATACTTATTTTTTTGATTTCAGACAATCCGCGCAGGTGCCGGAAAATTCCAGGCGATAATCATCGATCTCGCCGCCGTCCCAGCGGCCGTTCACCTGCGGGAGCGGATCCTCCAGCGGTACCATAACATCGAGTACCCGGCTGCACTGCCTGCATATAAAGTGGCTGTGCGGCTCCGTCCTCGCGTCAAAGCGATCCGCGCCCTCCGCGGTGATCTTACAGATCTCGCCGAGCTCCGTCAGCAGGGAAAGATTCCGATATACCGTGCCAAGGCTGATATTCGGAAAATCCTGCCGGACGCTCTCATAGATCATGTCCGCGGTCGGATGGTCCTCTCTGCCCTGCAGATAGTGCTTGATCGCATCGCGCTGTCTGCTGTGTTTTAAAACTGCCATCCGTGTTCCTCCATCTTCATAAATAATACTGATAATAATTATTATATTTATTTTCT
>JAJBTX010000129.1 GCA_020860645.1 Lachnospiraceae bacterium
GTATCTGGAATCACTTCGCGCTCTCTCAGGCGGTGAAAAGCTCCGCGGCCTTGTCGGAAAAATCAATCCCGCTGTCGAATGTGCCGTCGGGCCGGGATTTAAGCGTCGGCGTGGGAAGCGTGGATGGGAGCGAGGACGGCGTCCTGGAGAAGCAGCTGTTTATCAGTTATCTGTGCGATTATATGACGAACGCGCAGGAAGCCCTGGCCGCGGAGGAAAGCGGGAGTGCGTATCTGAATTATCAGATGGAGTATATTCTCTGCGGGCAGGCCTCCGATCAGCAGAATCTGGAACAGACGCTTCGGATGCTGCTTCTGATGCGCGAGGGCGTGAACTATGCTTTTCTGCTGAGCCATCCGACATACAGTGAGAAGGCGGAGACGCTCGCATATCTTCTGGCTGGCATTACGTTGAATGAGGCCCTGATTCAGAGTGTGAAACAACTGATCCTGCTCGGCTGGGCTTATGGCGAAAGTCTGGTGGAGGTGCGGCAGCTTCTTCAGGGATATGAGCTTGCTGTTGTAAAGGAAGAGGCGGACTGGCAGCTGCCGCTTGGCGGCGTCCTGGGCCTGATCGGCAATCCCGGCAGATATGACGCGCAGAGTCCGGCCCAGGAGGGAATCAGTTATGAGACCTGTCTTCGTATTTTCCTGACGACAAAGTCTGCGCAGACGCTCGCGATGAGGAGCCTTGATGTGATCGAGGGAGAGCTGCAGCTTGAGGAAGGCTGCGAGCAGATTCATCTGGATCACTGTATTGAGGGACTGACCGCGCAGGTCTGGATGAATGACATTTATATGGAAAGGACGTATCAGTATGAGTAAGAAAAACGGGGCGGAGAGGAGGCGCAGAAGGATGCCCTTCCGACACAAGTGTTATGAGCACTCTTTTCCTCTCCAGACACCCCACGTATGGAATAAATCAAAATTCAGTAACCGGAAGAAAGCCGGGAGGGCTTCCTTCTGTGCCTTCGGAAAGGGCAGTCTGACGCTTGAGACGACCCTGACGCTCCCGTTTCTGCTCTGCGCGGTTACGGCTCTTCTGTATCTGTTTGCCTTCAGCGCCGCAAACGCCAGGGATTACCGTGCGTTGGTGGAGAAGGCGGAGACACTGGCGGTGACGGCGGGGCAGAGTCTGACGGATGATCCTTACATAGAGCTTTACGATTATGATACGGCGAGAACCCCATTCTCCACCCTGGCTTTCGGGAGTCGCTCTGTGCTCCGGCATTTAAAATTCCTGGCGTTGGTCTGTTATACCGGCGAGAGCTTCGACGCCGGGGGCGGGGAGCAGATTGTTTACCGGACGCCGGACGGAGAGGTCTATCATCTGAGCTGTGACTGCAGCTATCTGGCGCTGTCCGTGCGAAGCCTTGCGTTTTCGGCACTTGCAGGAGAGCGGAACGATTCGGGCAGCCGCTACACAGCCTGTGAGTACTGTGTTGGAGACGGGGCGGCGAATGCGCTCGTCTATATCACGGACTATGGCGACTGCTATCATAATTCCCGCAGCTGCAGAGGACTGAAGCGGACCGTGATGGGAGTGCCGTTGTCGGAGGTGAGCGGGCTTCGCTGCTGTTCCCGCTGCGGCTCGCAGTGAGCGCATGGTGGGTCGGCCTTCATCTGCGGCTTTTGTCTGGGGACGACCGGCGCAGCAGGGAGGTGCCGCTGCTGCCGATTGTGGAGCTGGCGCTTGTCGGGTTTTGCCGGGCAGCCGTGATGGGAACGTGGGTTTCACCTTTGCCCGGAGCGCTGCTGCTCTGCGCGGGGTACTTAAGCGACGAGCAGATCGGATATGGGGACGGCTGGCTGACGCTGGCTCTTGGCATGTGGTTTCCGACGGAACGGCTGCTTTTGATGCTTGCGCTGGGCTCCCTTCTGTGCGTTGGAGCCGGTCTTGGAACAGGAGAAAGAGAACTGCCCTTTGTTCCGTTTCTGACAGCGGCATATTTTATGACAGGGGGAGGATAGTAAATTGCATGTGAGGAAAAAGGGACGATTTGTGCTGGAAGCAGCGTATCTGGTTCCGGGGATTTGCGTTCTGCTGGTATTTCTGGTTTATTTTACGCTGTATGCGCACGATTACGCGGTCTGCACGCATGCTGCGCTGGAATCCGGCACAAAGGGAATTTATCGGGAAGATGAAACGGCGGCGCAGGTGCAGGCCGCGATCGAGGCGGACCTCGAGAAAAAGCTGGACGAGCGATTGCTTTGGCTCAGTGATCCGGAGGTGGAGGTGAGCGTCAGTCCGCTGAAGGCGAGTATCCGCGTGGCGGGGAATGGCAGATTTCTTACTACTTATTCAATAGAGGTGAAGCGGACTTTGTATCGGGTACATCCCTGTGACACGCTGCGGACGAGCCGCTGGCTGACAAATATGGCGGGAGAAGAAGAATGAGAGAGGTACATTACAAACGGGATCTGAACAGCAACTATATGATCCTGACGGACGAGAGGACGGATGACAACAGCTATGAGGAAAGAATGATCACGGAGAACCGTATTCAGGGGCTTCTGCCCTGCGTGACCCAGCGTCGTGAAAAAAATACGGAATATTACTACGAGATCACCGGGAAGCAGAGTATGACACTTCTGTACGAGAGACGGAAGATGACATACGATCAGCTGCTGGAGCTCCTCAAAGGGCTGTGGAAGATTCTGGAAAATGCGGAGGAATATCTGCTTGGAGCGGATCATTTCATTCTGGAGCCGGAGTATATTTACCTTCACACGAAATCAGAAAAGCCCTGTCTGTGTTATTATCCGGCGCAGGAAAAGAATATCCGGGAGTCGTTCCTGAGCCTGGCGGAGTATCTGCTGGGCAAGCTTGACAGGAGTGATACAGCAGGGATTGAGTTTGGCTATGATTTGTATCAGCGCGCAATGGAGCCGAATTTCAGCCTCCGGGAAATCTTGCAGCGATATAACCCGGTTGAGGAGAAGCAGGAAGAGGAACCGATAGCGATTCAGACTGTGAGCGAACAGCCATCGGTTCAGGCGCAGACGCTGGAGAAGACCGGAAGCTGGAAAAACTTCTTCCGGAAGAAGCCGAAGAAGCCGCGGATGGAGGACTATGTGGAGGAGGCGGAGCGTCTGGGAAGCGGCTCTGTGCTGTTCCTGCGGGAGCAGGGAGCTCCGAAGGAGACGATGTGTCTCGCAGAGCCCAGAAGAGAAGGGCTGACGCTGAAAAATCAGGATGGAGAATACCCGGATCTGCATGTAACAGAAGGCCCTTATCTGATCGGAAAAAGGAGGGATAACGTGGATGGCTGTATTCCGGCCCCCACGATCAGCAGGATCCATGCGCGCATCACAAAACAGAGCGCACAGTATTATCTGGAAGATCTGAACTCCACGAACGGAACCTGGGCGGATGAGGTGCAGCTGAATCCCTATGAGCTCTGCCCGCTGCTGGACGGAATGCAGATTCGCTTTGCGGGCGCGTCGTACGTCGTGGAGGTGTAGCCGTCAGCCCGGGCCGGGCGGAGAGGGACTTGCATTGCCCCGGCGAAATCAGTATACTGTGATACGAGAGAGAAGATCGTAAAGCAGATACGATGACGCAGAGGTGAGCTGATGATATTTGATACACACGCCCATTATGATGACAGCGCGTTTGACGAGGATCGGGAGGAGCTTCTCACTTCCCTGCGTGGACAGGGGGTTGACACGGTCGTCAATGTCGGGGCGGATATGGAGAGCAGTGCGCGCACGGTGAAGCTGACAGAGCAGTATCCGTTTATCTATGGCGCGGTTGGTGTGCATCCGGATGGCGTAGGAGAGCTGGATGAGGAAAAGCTGTCCCGGCTGCGGGAGTATCTCGCTCTGCCGAAGATCGTTGCGGCCGGAGAAATCGGTCTTGATTATTACTGGGATAAAGAGAACCATGATCTTCAGAAAGAGTGGTTTGTCCGGCAGTTCCGGCTTGCGGCAGAACTTGAAAAGCCGGTGATCATTCACAGCCGCGAGGCGGCTGCGGACACTTTTGACATCGTGAAGGCAGAATTCCGGCCGGGGATGCATGTCGTCATGCACTGCTATTCCTATTCTCCGGAGCAGGCCCGGGAATACTTAAAGATGGGATTATACTTTGGCATCGGCGGAGTATTGACCTTCAAAAACGCCAGAAAGCTGAAAGAAGTCGTGGAGGAGCTTCCGATGGAGCGAATACTGCTCGAGACGGACTGCCCCTATCTTGCGCCGGTCCCCTTCCGGGGAAAGCGGAATGATTCCGGGAAGTTGGGTCATGTGGTTCGGGAAATCAGCGCGTTGAAGGGCATTCCGGAGGAGGAAGTAATCCGCGTCACGGAGGAGAATGCCAGACATTTCTATAAGATCGGGGAGGGAACAGGCGTATGAGCAGACCGGTTCCATACCTTGGAGACCCAAAGAATACAATAGAAATTTTGCAGAAATACCAGTTTGTGTTCCGGAAAAAATACGGACAGAATTTTCTGATTGATGAGTCCGTGCTGGAGAAGATTGTCCGGGCAGCTGAGATTGGACCGGATGATTTCGTGATTGAGATCGGGCCGGGTATCGGCACGTTGACGCAGTACCTTGCATATCATGCCCGGCACGTCGTGGCGGTCGAGATCGACGGGGCGCTTCTTCCGATTCTGGAAGATACGCTCTCCGGGTATGAGAATGTCACGGTTATCCGGGAGGATATTCTGAAGATGGATATCCGGCAGCTGGTGGAGGAGATGAATGATGGCCGACCTGTGAAGGTTGTGGCGAATCTCCCCTATTATATTACGACGCCGATTATTATGGGCCTGCTTGAACGCCATGACCCGGTGGAGAGTATGACGGTTATGATCCAGAAGGAGGTCGCAGAGCGGATGCAGGCGGGGCCGGGGACGAAGGACTATGGTTCTCTGTCGCTGGCTGTGCAGTATTACGCGGAGCCGTATATTGCAGCCTATGTACCGCAGAATTGTTTTATGCCGAGGCCGAAGGTTGGGTCCGCGGTGATCCGGCTCTCACTCCTTGCGGAGCCTTCGGTGAAGGTAAGCGACGAAAAAAGGATGTTTCGCATTATCAGGGCCTCTTTTAATCAGCGGCGCAAGACGCTGCAGAACAGTGTGAGTCACAGCCCGGAGACCGGGGTCACGAAGGAGATGGCCGCACAGATCCTGGAGGAGATGGGCCTGCCTGCCGCCGTGCGCGGAGAGGCTCTGACTCTTGCGCAGTTCGCGCGATTTTCCGACCTGGCGGCGGAAAACGGGACATAAGTATTTTCGGACATGCATAGAATAGACCCGAAGGACAGGAGGGGATTCTATGCAGGAATACAGAAGGCAGATTGCCTATCTTTACGCCTATGAGCACGGCGAGCCGCATCGAAGCGCGGGCTTTGTGAAAGCCGAGGAGCGGGCCGGACAGTGCAGACTCGCGATACATCTGAAGGGCTACTGCCATCCGGGCGAGCAGACCGGAAAGGTTTTTCTCTACTTTTATCATCGGAACCGGGCGGTAGGTATTCCGGTGGGAGAGCTGGAACGGAGGAATGGCGCGCTCGAATGGCAGGGAAGCGTTGCCACGGATAATATCCTCGGAAAGGGCGTCAGCTTTGATCGGGTTCGCGGCCTGTGGGTGCGCCGACCGGGCGGACGGGACTATGTGGCGGAGTGGGACGATTATCCGGTGGATGTGAACCGTTTTCTGCTGTATCCGAAGGGCGGGGAGAAGTGTATTTCCTGTCCGTGGTTTGGGAGCTGCGAGAGGAGCGATCGGGATGAAACTGACAGAGGACGAGCGGTATATGAAGGAAGCCATCCGGCAGGCGCGGAAGGCGGAAAAGCTTGACGAGGTGCCGATCGGCTGCGTCATCGTGAGGGATGGTCATATCATCGCGCGGGGCTACAACCGGAGAAATACCGACAAAAATACGCTGGCTCATGCAGAGCTCTCCGCGATCCGGAAGGCAAGCCGGGCGGTCGGAGACTGGAGGCTCGAGGACTGTACCATGTACGTTACGCTGGAGCCCTGTCAGATGTGCGCCGGCGCTATTGTACAGGCGCGTATCCCACGTCTGGTGATCGGCGCGCGCAATCCGAAAGCGGGCTGCGCGGGCTCAATTCTGGATCTTCTGCATGTCCCGGCTTTCAATCATCAGGTGGAACTGACGGAGGGCGTGCTGGAAACGGAATGTTCCGGGATGCTGAGCGAATTCTTCCGGAAACTGAGGGAGCGGCGCAAAGGCTCTGTTTGACAAAGACTCTGAAAAACGCTATACTGTCAGTGTCCGTGCAGCCGGGGAGATGGCGGTGCCCTGCACCTGCAATCCGCCTTAGCAGGGGTGATATCCTGCCTCGGGCTGTCCGGCTCGCAGCAGCCCTGTATAAGTGGCATTGATGTCCGGGTCTTACGCAACAGAAACCCGTGAACCGTGTCAGGTTGGGAACAAAGCAGCACTAAGCGGGACCTTTTGTGTGCCGTGAGGGTGCCTGGGCTGAGTTAACTGTACAGGTAACGTGCGGGTCGGCGGTTCAAAGCAGGATGCACGGATTAAAAAAGTATTTCGTGATGTCCGCGTAAGCGGACATATCCGTTTGCTTCGGAAGCAGCGCACGGCGCTATCCGGAGCTTTTATTTTTCTTGTGGAAATGAGGTGAGTGGGTTATAATGAAAATAACGTGTTTTTCCATAACAAGAAAAGGAGACAGGGCTTATGAAACGGGTAGGTATGCTGACGAGCGGGGGCGACTGTCAGGCGCTGAACGCGACGATGCGCGGCGTGGTGAAGGGTCTTTACAACGGATTGAAGGGCGACGTGGAGATTTACGGCTTTGAAGAGGGCTATAAAGGCCTGATCTACAATGAATACCGCATGATGAATTCAAGAGATTTTTCAGGTATTCTTACGAAGGGCGGAACGATTCTGGGCAGCTCCAGACAGTCCTTCAAGAGCATGAGAGAGCCGGATGAAAACGGACTCGACAAGGTCGAGGCGATGAAGCAGAATTATCGGAAGCTGGGCCTCGACTGCCTGGTCATTCTCGGCGGAAACGGCACGGAGAAGACGGCCAATCTGCTGCGTGAGGAGGGGCTGCACATCATTCATCTGCCGAAGACGATCGACAACGATATCTGGGGCACAGATATGACCTTCGGTTTTCAGAGCGCAGTGGATATCGCCACGGACTGTATTGACTGTATCCATACGACGGCTGCGTCCCACGGCAGAGTTTTCATTGTCGAAGTTATGGGGCACAAGGTTGGCTGGCTCACACTCCATGCGGGTATCGCGGGCGGCGCGGACATCGTGCTGATTCCGGAGATCCCGTATGATATTGATAAGGTCTGTGACGCGATTGCGAGGCGCAATCACCAGAAGAAGGGTTTCACGATCCTGGCGGTCGCAGAGGGCGCGATTTCAAAGGAGGACGCAGCCCTGTCCAAGAAGGAATACAAGGCAAAGATGGCGAATTATTCTTATCCGTCCGTCTCCTACGAGCTCGCGGAGCAGATTAAGGAGCGGACCGGTGCGGATGTACGCGTGACGGTTCCGGGGCATATGCAGAGGGGCGGTTCGCCGGATCCCTATGACCGGGTGCTCTCCACCAGACTCGGCGCGCGGGCCGCAAAACTGATTATTGACAAGGAATACGGTTACATGGTAGCGATCGTGAACGGCGAGACCTGCAAGGTTCCGCTCGGCGAGGTGGCGGGTCGTCTGAAGATGGTGGACCCGGATTCCGGTATTATAGAGGAAGCGAAGCTGACGGGAATCAGCTTTGGTGATTAAAGAATGTCTTACACAGCGCTGTACCGGAAGTTCCGTCCGACGGAATTTCCGGACGTAAAGGGGCAGGATCACATCGTGACCACCCTGAAAAATCAGATCCGTGCGGATCGCGTCGGTCACGCGTACCTGTTCTGCGGGACGCGCGGTACCGGCAAGACGACGGTCGCGAAGATCTTCGCGAAGGCGGTGAACTGCGAGCATCCGGTGGACGGCAGCCCCTGCGGAGAGTGCGCGTCCTGCCGCGCGATCGCGTCCGGCGCGTCGATGAATGTGATTGAGATCGACGGCGCGTCCAATAACGGCGTGGATAATATCCGTGAGATTCGTGAGGAGGTGTCCTACGCTCCCACGGAGGGGAAGTACAAGGTTTACATCATCGACGAGGCGCATATGATCACACCGGCGGCGTTCAACGCGCTTTTAAAGACGCTGGAGGAGCCGCCGTCCTATGTGATTTTTATTCTGGCGACGACAGATGTCCATAAGGTGCCGGTGACGATTCTTTCGCGCTGCCAGCGCGATGATTTCCGGAGGATCACGGCGGATACAATTATGGCGCGCATGAAGGAGCTGCTGGACGAGGAGCAGGTGGAGGCGGAAGATCGGGCGCTCGCCTACATTGCGAAGGCTGCGGACGGTTCGCTGCGCGACGCTCTGAGCCTGCTCGACCAGTGTATCGCGTTTTATCTCGGGGAGAAACTGACCTACGATCATGTGCTGGAAGTGCTCGGCGCAGTCGATATCGACGTGTTCAGCGAGCTGTTCCGTCAGCTTTGCGCGCAGGAGCTCGCGAAGGCGATCGGCAGCGTCGAGAAGGTTATCTTGCAGGGCAGAGAGCTGTCCCAGTTTACAACGGATTTTATCTGGTATCTCCGGAATCTTCTCATGCTGCAGAGTGGTGGCGGGATGGAGGAGCTGGTCGACGTCTCCTCGGAGAATCTCGCCCGCATGAGGGAGGAGGCGTCCCTTTGCGATTCGGAGACGCTGATGCGCTATATTCGCGTACTTTCGGAGCTCTCGGGGCAGCTGCGCTACTCGACGCAGAAGCGCGTGCTTGTGGAGATTGCCCTGATCCGGCTGTGCAGGCCGGCGATGGAGCAGGATTACAGCTCCCTGCTGCAGCGTGTGAGTCAGCTCGAGCAGCGTATGGAGAAGGGCATTCCGGCAGCCGTAGCCGTACAGCCGGTGCGTGAGATGCCCGCGGCGCGCCCGAAGACGCTCCTGCCGGAAGCGCTCTCGGAGGATGTGCAGCAGTTTGTCAGGAGATTTCAGGAATTCCGCAAAAAGCTCGGAGGCATGCAGGCGCAGCAGCTGAACGGCGCGTTGTGCCGGGAGCTGCCGGATCGTTCCGGCGCAGAGGTTATCCTTGGCCGGGAGCTGCCGGTAGACGAGCAGGCGCTCGCGCAGGATCTGCAGCGATTGGTGGAGAAGGAGATGCAGGTGCGGATGAACATCAAGGTGCACACACCGCACACGGACCCGAGGCCGCAGGAGGCGGTTCTGGATCTGTCGGGAGTCAATATGGAGGTCGAAGTGGACAGCGAGTGATCGCTAATAAAAAGGAAAGCAGGAGGAGAGGCACGATGGCAAGAAAAGGCGGATTTCAGGGCGGTATGCCGGGCAATATGAACAATCTCATGAAGCAGGCCCAGCGCATGCAGCGCCAGATGGAGGAGAGCCAGAAGGAGCTCGAGAGCGCGGAGTTTACGGCGGCGGCCGGCGGCGGTGCGGTCGAGGTGACGGTGACCGGAAAGAAGGAAGTCACGAAGGTAAAGCTCGACCCGGAGGCTGTGGACCCGGACGATGTGGAGATGCTCGAGGATCTGATCATGGCGGCGGCCAATGAAGCGCTGCGCAAGGCGGATGAGGCAGCCGCTGCGAACATGGCGAAGATGACCGGTGGCATGGGAGGACTCGGTTTCTGATGGAGTATTACAGTAAGCAGATCAGCCAGCTGGCGGAGCAGCTCGCCTCCCTGCCCGGGATCGGAGCCAAGACGGCGCAGCGCCTGGCCTTCCATATGATCGATATGCCGGAGGAGAAGGTGGAGAAGCTGGCGGAGACGATGGTAAAGGCGCGCAAAACGATTCGCTATTGCCGGGAGTGTCTGACGCTGACGGATCAGGAGCTCTGCCCGATCTGCGCCGACGAGCGGCGGGATCATCGGACGATCATGGTCGTCGAGAATCCGCGCGACATGAGCGCTTATGAGAAGACGGGCAAGTACGAGGGCGTCTATCACGTGCTGCACGGCGCGATTTCCCCGATGTTGGGTATCGGGCCTTCGGACATCCGCCTGAAGGAGCTCATGCACCGTCTGGAGAAGGACGTGGACGAGGTGATTATCGCCACAAATTCCAGCCTGGAAGGAGAGACGACGGCGATGTACATCAGCAGGCTTGTGAAGCCGACCGGGATTAAGGTGAGCCGGATCGCGAGCGGCGTGCCGGTCGGCGGAGATCTGGAATATATTGACGAGGTAACGCTGCTGCGCGCGCTGGAGGGGCGCGTGGAGCTGTAGAGAAGGAGGAAAAGATATGAGTATCGAGAAAAAAGTGTTCGGCGTGACCCGGGACGGGAAGGAGGCTTCTCTCTATACGCTGCGAGGTGAAGGCGGCATGGAGGCGACGGTGACGAATTTCGGTGCGATTCTGGTGAGCCTTATGGTTCCGGATCACAAGGGAGGACGCCTTGACGTGGTGCTCGGCTATGACACGCTGAAGGAGTATGAGGAGAACGGCGCCTGCCTCGGCTCAACGATCGGCAGACACGCGAACCGGATCGGCGGTGCGAAATTTACGCTGGACGGCGTGGAATATCATCTGGCTGTGAATGACAATGAAAATAACCTTCATACGGATAAGAATCACGGCTTTCACAAGGTTGTGTGGAAGGGAGAACCGGATGAGGCGGCAAATGCCGTGAAATTTACATATCTGAGTCCGGATGGAGAGAACGGGTTCCCCGGAAATCTCACAATGTCCGTTACCTATACCCTGCTCGCGGATGGAATTCAGATCGATTATGACGGCGTCAGCGACAAGAAGACGGTGATCAATGTGACGAACCATTCCTATTTTAATCTGGGAGGACATGCTTCCGGTTCGATTGAGGACGAGCGGCTGACGCTGAAGGCCAGCGGCTTCGCGGAGATTTATCCGGGCGCGATCCCGACGGGCAGAATTCTGCCGGTGGAGGGAACTCCGATGGATTTCCGCACGGGAAGAAGGATCGGAGACGACGTCGATACAGACTGGGAGCAGCTGAACCTGGTGGGCGGTTACGATCACAACTGGGCGCTCGACACGGAGTTCGGCAAGGTGGAGAAGTTTGCGGAGCTTACGGACGACCGCTCCGGCATCACGATGGAGGCTTACACAGATCTTCCGGGCGTGCAGGTCTATACGGCGAACGGTCTGAGCGACAGAAACGGCAAGGGCGGCGCGCAGTACGCAAAACGCGAGGCAGTATGCCTTGAGACGCAGTATTTTCCGAACAGCGTCAATATCCCTTCGTTCCGTCAGCCGGTCTTCGACGCCGGAGAGCACTGCCGCACGACGACAGTTTACAGATTCCGCTAAGACAGAGAAAAAGGACGCTTCGGCGTCTTTTTTTGTCGATAAGAAACGCGGCTTTCCTCCCGTATTTCGTCAAAAACAGAATGCCTTCTGTGTTACGATGTAGCCGGAGGGAGGGAAAACGGGATGGAGAAGAAAGAGAGGACATTTCCGCGAAACACGCGTCAGATTGGAGAGCCGGGGACGGGCGCGCGGGTTTTTATAGAGGATTATGTGTATACTTATCTGCGCCAGCTGGCGGGGGACAGGCTCACCTGCATGAGGACGGCGGTGCTGCTGGGGCGCCGCGATGTGTCCGCCGTCTACATACAGGGTGCGCTGGAGGCCGACATGGGACAGGAACGCGGAAAATGGTTTTCCAATGAGAGCTGGAGCGAGATCTTCCGCGGCGTGCAGACCTGGTTCGACGGAATGGAGGTCCTCGGTTGGTACCTGTCGAACCCCGGATTTCCCGTCAAACTTACGGATGATCTGAAATCCCTGCACCGAAAGCACTTCCCGGGTCAGGAGACGGTATTTTTTCTGACCGACATTCTGGAAAATGAAGAAGTATTTTTCCGGCAGGAAGAGAGCGGTCTGGCGCCGCTGCCGGGCTATTATATTTATTATGAAAAGAATGAACAGATGCAGGCATATATCAGTCGCCAGCACGGCGGTCTTGGCATTGAGCCGGAGGGCGTCCTGACAGATCGGGCTGCGGCTCGTTTTCGCAGCACCATGCAGGAGAAGAAGGAGAAAAATTCGCAGAAAAAGCTGATGACACTTCTCTATACGGCCTGTACCTTCCTTGTGATGGTCATTCTTGTCATCGGTGTGACCTTAATCAACAATTATGACCGGATGACGAGTATGGAGAGCGCGCTCTACCGTATCTCGGAGAGCCTGAATGGAGAAAGTGACTGGAACGTGGATGTGGAACAGGCCGCGCAGGAGGAAAATCGTCTGGCGGCAGAGGACGCGGCAGAAGAGGCGTTGTCAGAGGCTGTAACGCCGCAGGCGGAAGAGGTACAGGCGGATGCGGCAGCTGTGGCGGAAGAGGACGGGGCGGCATCACAGGAGAATCCGGAGACGGCGCAGGAAGGCAGCACAGAGGAGGATGCAGAAACGACTGCGGCAGCGGAACCGGAGCACTATCTGGTGCAGGTCGGCGACACGCTTCTCGGAATCTGCCGCGCAAAATATGGCGGAGACGAGCGCCTGGACGAAATCTGCGAGCTGAATGGTCTGGAGGACAGCGATAAAATTTATGCAGGACAAACCATTGTACTTCCTTAACGGAAAATGGTATACTACAGAGGAACTGCAGATTCGGCGGAGAATACGGATGGCGATACAATTACTGAAGAAAAATACCGGAACCGACGCGGATATGGAGAGTTTTAAAAAAAACCTCCGCGGACACAGGCTCAGAGTCTTTGCATTCTGGGCGGGTGTCCTTGCGCTGATACTTGTCGCGGCGGCGACCTTCTGGGCAACTTACAAAAATAAGGTCTACACGGATTACGAGGTCCTGAACAGTTACGAGCGCTCGGATACCGTGACGACGCAGTATACGGAATTCCTGGATTATGTGCTGAAATACAGCCAGGACGGCATCTCGTGCGTGGATTCCCGCAACCAGCTGATCTGGAGCCAGACCTACAGCATGCAGAGCCCGATGGTGACGGTTTGCGGAAATAGCGCGGCTATCGCGGAGGAAAATGGAACAGAGGCGATGATTTTCGGCGAGAGCGGTCTCCTCGGGAGTGTTCAGACCTCATATCCGATTCGCCAGATCGAGGTGTCGTCTCAGGGCGTGTTGGCGGCGCTGCTCGAGGATGGGGATATCATGCGGCTGTATCTTTACGACAGTGCCGGGACGGTGCTGGTGGAGGCGAAGTTCGAGCTGCAGGATACCGGTTATCCCCTTCGCATGGCGCTCAGCTCGGACGCCACGAAGCTGGCGGTCACTTTCCTCCAGATTCAGGATGGCAGCGTGAATACCTGTATCGCTTTTTATAACTTTGACTCTGTAGGCGAGAACTCTTCGGATCATCTGGTGGCCTCGCGGATCATAAAGGGCGAGATTCTGCCGGGCATTCATTATCTGGGCAGCACGCACTGCTGCATTGTGGGGACGGAGAGACTGCTCTTCTATGAGGGGAGTCAGATTCCGGAGGAGACGACGGAGATTACTCTGGAAAAAGAGGTTCTGAGCGTGTTCGCGTCCGATGATTACCTGGGGCTTGTGACGGAGGGAGAGGAGGATTCCTACGCCCTTCAGGTGTACAACGGTCACGGGACGCTGGAGTGCGAACTGGAGTTTAACCTCGATTATCATACCATAAAATTTTCGGGCGACATGATTCTTATTTACAATGATTATGATCTGCTGATTGCAAATCACGCGGGAAAGGTGATTTTCGAGACGAGCTTTGAGGAGTCGATCTCCAATCTGTATACAATGTCCGGGAGCACGCGCTACATCGTCATGCATGCGTCCAGGACGGATCAGATTCGCTTAAGATAAAGAGGATGTAATAATAAATGGAAATGCTTAACGCGGCCGGTGTGCTTGGGCTGCTTTTTCTTGGATATGGTATGGTAGATGGTTACCGGAAGGGATTTGTCAAAAAAGGAGTCTCTCTTGCCATCATGGTGCTGACTCTGGCGGTAGTCTATATTTCCGCGCCCTATGTGTCGAATTTTTTTCAAAGCGTCCTGCCCTCGGCGTTTACCATGGAAAATGTGCTTAACACGGACAGCGAGCTCGACCTTCTGCTGATTTTAAGCGGCCTTGGCGACGATGCGGAGAATTTCATGTATGTGCTGGCGGCACGGGTGCTGGCGGTGGTTGTGACCTATATCGTTGTGCGTATTCTTCTGCGGACGCTGCTCCTCTCTCTTGAAATTCTGACGAAGGTTCCGGGTCTGAGCTTTCTGAACCGCATCTTTGGTGCGGCCTTCGGCCTGCTGCAGCAGCTCATCGTTCTCTGGCTGTTTCTGCTCGTCGTCGCGATTTTCAGCGCGAGCTCCTGGGGGTCGTTTCTCCATGTGCAGATTCAGGGCTGCGCCTATCTCTCTTATCTATATGAAAATAATCTTCTCCTTCTTATTATCATTCTGCTGCTTCTGGGGGTCTGAAGACCGCGTAAAATTCTGTTAAAATTTTGCCAAAATTTTTTTGTCGAAAGGTGTTGACAATCCGGAATCGCGGTGATATTATAATCGAGCTGGTCGCGAAAAGGGGCCGGTGAGAGTGCCGAAGAGCCCGATTGTGGAGCTGAGAAAAATAAAAAAGTGCTTGACAGTGACGGCGATATTTGATATGATCATTTGGTCACTCCCCTTGAGGGAGCGGACAGCGGACGAACCTTGATAATTAAATAGTGCTTTGAAAAGATCTTC
>JAJBTX010000049.1 GCA_020860645.1 Lachnospiraceae bacterium
GGTTTCAGCTATTGATTGCTTACGACTCAAAGATAGGTTTTCGGACAGTCTCCCCTGTCTCAATATATGAGGATGGACAGGTTTTATGACAGACAAAAAAATCGGCACAGCCGGATTTTCATCCCCGGCTGTGCCGATCAGTTTCTTAATGAATCCTATTTTTCCTTGCAGTCCTTGATGGAGAAGCTCACGCGGCCCATCTTGTCCTTGCCGAGGCAGACGACCTTGACCACGTCGCCCAGCGTCAGCACATCCTCCACGCGATTGATGCGCTCCTTCGCGATCTTCGAGATGTGGACCATGCCCTCCTTGCCCGGTGCGAACTCGAGGAACGCGCCGAACTCCTTGATGCTGACGACCTTTCCGGTGAGGACCTGGCCCTCCTCGAAGTCGGTCACGATAATCGTGATCAGCTCTTTGGCCTTGTCCATCATCGCCTGGTCCGTGCCGCAGATCGAGACGGAACCGTCGTCCTCGATGTCGATCTTCACGCCGGTCTGCTCGATGATCGTGTTGATCGTCTTGCCTCTCTGGCCGACCACATCGCCGATCTTCTGCGGATCGATCGACATCTGGATGATCTTCGGCGCATACTCGCTGACCGTCTTGCGCGGCTCGGCGATCGCCGGCTTCATGCAGGTATCCATGATAAAGAGCCTTGCCTGACGGCATCTCTCGATCGCGCCCTCGACCATCGGTCTCGTCAGGCCATGGATCTTGATATCCATCTGAATCGCCGTGATGCCCTCGGTCGTACCGGTCACCTTGAAATCCATATCCCCAAAGAAATCCTCGAGACCCTGGATATCGGTCAGCAGCACAAAATCGTCGTCCGTATCACCGGTCACGAGGCCGCAGGAAATACCCGCCACCATTCTCTTGATCGGAACGCCCGCCGCCATCAGCGACATGCAGGACGCGCAGGTCGAGGCCATCGATGTAGAACCGTTGGACTCGAAGGTCTCAGACACGCAGCGGATCGCGTAGGGGAACTCCTCCTCGCTCGGCAGCACCGGAATCAGAGCCTTCTCCGCCAGCGCGCCATGGCCGATCTCGCGGCGTCCCGGCCCTCTGGACGGCTTCGTCTCGCCCACCGAATAGCTCGGGAAATTGTAGTGATGCATGTATCTCTTGCCGGTCTCATTTTCATCAAGACCGTCGAGTCTCTGCGCCTCGGACAGCGGAGCCAGCGTACACACGTCGCAGATCTGGGTCTGTCCGCGCGTAAACATGGACGAGCCGTGCACTCTCGGAATGATATCTACTTCTGCGGCGAGCGGACGGATCTGCGTGATCTCACGGCCGTCCGGACGCTTGTGATCCTTCAGAATCATCTTACGGACCGTCTTCTTCTCATACTGATAGACCGCCTCGCCCAGCACGGCAAGCCACTCTTCCTTATCAGCAAAGGCTTCCTCGAGCTTCTCTGTCAGAGCGCGCACATTCGCCTCGCGGGTCTGCTTGTCGTCCGTGAAGACCGCCTCTTCCATCTCCTGCGACGGAACGACCTCCTTGATCGCCTCGAAGAGCTCTTCCGGTACCGCGTAGCTGGTGTAGGCATGCTTCTCCTTGCCCACCTCGGCCACGATCTGGTCGATAAAGCGGATAATATCCTGGTTAATCTCATGCGCCTTGTAGATCGCTTCGATCATCTTCGCCTCCGGCACCTCGTTCGCACCGGCCTCGATCATGATGACCTTCTCCCTCGTGGAGGCAACGGTCAGGCTCAGGTCGCCCTTCTTCCACTGCTCCTGGGACGGGTTCACGATCAGCTCCCCGTCGATCATGCCGATCTGCGTCATCGCGCAGGGTCCGGCAAAGGGAATATCGGAAATGCTGGCCGCGATCGCGGAACCGAGCATCGCCACGAGCTCCGGACGGCAGGCCGGGTCAACGCTCATGACCAGGTTGTTCAGCGTCACATCGTTGCGGTAGTCCTTCGGAAACAGCGGGCGCATCGGGCGGTCGATGACACGATCCGTCAGCACCGCGTTCTCGGACGCCTTGCCCTCTCTCTTATTGAAGCCTCCCGGAATCTTGCCGACCGCGTACATCTTCTCCTCATACTCCACGCTCAGCGGGAAGAAATCAATTCCGTCGCGGGGCTTTTCCGAAGCGGTCGCGGTGGACAGCACCACCGTCTCGCCGTAATGCATAAACGCGGCTCCATTCGCCTGCGCGGCTACGCGTCCTACGTCCACCCTGAGCGTTCTTCCGCCCAGTTCCATCGTGTAACTTTTGTACATGTTTCGTATCTCCTTTCTGAAAATATAATATATCTTTAGCGGAAGATACCGAAACTACTGAAAAACGCGGAGCGCCTCTGCGCTTTTCAGTGGTCTCGGAAAATATCTTCCGCCGACAGACGCTACGAAAAACAGGGCGGAGAAGCTCTCCGCCCTATGGCCTTTTACTTTCTCAAACCTAATTTCGCGATCAGCGCACGATATCTCTCGATATCCTTTTCCTTCAGATACGCCAGCATCGCGCGTCTCTGTCCGACCATCTTCAGAAGTCCTCTTCTGGAATGATGATCCTTGTGGTTTACCTTCAGGTGCTCTGTGAGCTCCTGAATCCTGGCTGTCAGAAGCGCTACCTGCACCTCCGGCGAACCGGTGTCGCCCTCACTGCGACCATACTCTGCGATGATCGCCTGCTTCTTTTCCTTTGAAATCATATAGCTTTTCCTCCTGTTTTTCTAAACGCCGGTCATTAAGGGAAGGTCGGAGTATTCCAAACCCTGAATGACGGCTAAAATCATGCGTAACTGTTCTGAACAGTTACAATCACGCCTCACTACTCTAGCACAAACGCACGGCTTTGTCAATCATTTATAATCCGGACGGCCTTCACCGGCGTGCGGTAGTAAAGACTCGAGATCGTGATGCCGACGCGCTTGTTACTGGCATGGACGACCTGGCCGCCGCCGACGTAGATCGCCACATGGTTGATGCTGGAACGGCTCCCGTAGAATACCAGATCGCCGGGCTTCAGCTCAGAGAGACTGATCTTGGTACCACAGTTCGCCTGTGCCTTCGAAGAATGCGGCAGGCTGATGCCATAATTTCTGAATACGGCCAGCACGAAACCGGAACAGTCCGCCCCTTTGGTCAGACTCGTGCCGCCCCACACATAGGGATTGCCGATATACTGCTTCGCAAAATCAGCAATCGCCACGCGGACGTTCGACACGCCTTCGCCGTAAAGCACCTCGGAAATCGTCAGCGCCTCGTCAAGCTTCGCGCCGACCTCCACATATTCCTTATAAATATATCCGTCCTCGCCATCGAGGTCAATCTTCACCCACTCGTCCAGCTCTTCGACAACGTCAAAACTCTGCCCGCTGCCGACGATGTCGAGGATCTCGCTGTCCATATCCGGCTCGGTCCGGACCCGCAGTCCGTCGGTCGTCACTTCCGCGACCGTCTTCAGAAGGGAGGAAGCCTTGTCCAGCGCCTCGCTTCCGGTCAGCACATATTCCGCCTTGATATAGCCTTCTACCTCTCCTGATTTGATCTGCAGCCACTCGCCGTCCTCGCTCTCGGCGATGACGTCGCAGCCGGCCTCGTTTCCGATCTTGCCGACGATCTTGCCGTCCGTGGACGCGCTGTCACGGATATTCACCTTGCCCTCCGAGACGACAACGATCCCAAGATTGCTGTAGCCATCCAGGCCAAACGAAGTCAGCACCGCCTCGCTCACGGCATTCTCGACCGCCTCCGCGCTCTCTGCCTGCGCAAGCTGTCCGGCGATGCCGATCGTCGCACTGCTGCCCAGCGCCCCCGAAGCCAGCGCCTCCATGGACGGAGCCGCAATCAGCATGGTTCCGGCAAGAACCGCGCCCATTCCTTTCACAATGATTCTATTCCAATGATGACTCATCATTTCACCTCTGTAAATTTGTTACAAACTTGTTACAATTTCTAAACAATTTTATAACATATACAGAATCATTTGTCAATGTATGTTTTTCGCATCTGCCGCCGGAAAATACAGGAATCGACGCGCCCTGGCTCACTCGCTCCCGCTCAGCATGGTCTCCGCGAAGATCGCGTAGCCCTTCGCCGGATCGTTGACAAAGACATGGGTGACGGCTCCGACAAGGCGTCCGTTCTGCAGAATCGGGCTTCCGCTCATCCCCTGGATGACCCCGCCGGTCAGCGCGAGAAGCTCCGGGTCGGTCACGCGGAAAACCATTCCTTTATTGACATCACTCTCATTCAGGCGGATCTCGGTGATCTCAATCTCGTAATCCTTCAGCTCGCCGGAGACCGCGCTGCGAAGGACAGCGCTGCCGGTCTCAATCTCCTGCCGGAACGCGACCTCTACGACCCCGTCGTCCAGTTCTCCGGCAAGAACCTCGTCCGCCTCTCCGAAGATACCGCACTGCGTGTTCCGGAGAATCGTCCCGCGGACATGTCGGTCAGAGTAGGTGATGGAGCCGCTCAGCTCACCGGGCGTACCGCGGACTCCCTTTACAATATCGAGAATCGTCGTGTCATAAAGCGCGCCGCCCGCGGCGTCGAGCAACTCACCGGTATCGGAATCCGTGATGCCATGACCGAGCGCGCCAAATTTTCCATCCTGTGTCATGTAAGTCAGCGTACCGATTCCCTGAATATCATCCTTCACCCACACACCGAGCTTATAGTCGCCCTCGTCGGTCTGCACCGCGTTCACGCGCACCTGCAGTTCCTCCTCATTCCGCCGGATCTTCAGAACCATCGTCTCCGTCTTATTCGCCTGAATGCAGGCAATCAGCTCATCCTTATCCTCCACCGTTTTTCCGTTGACCGCAAGGATGTAATCGCCGGCCTCGACGATCTGCAGAGCCGGTTCGCGCAGGAGACCGTCTGCCGAGAGCACCTCCGAGGTGCCGACCACGTAGACGCCCTGTGTCTCGAGATAGACGCCGATCGGCACGCCGCCCGGTATCACACTCGCGCGCTCCACAGCCTGCACCGACACTTCCTTGAGTCCCAGATTCAGGATCTGCTCGTCCCCGTAAGCGATGCGAACCACATCGGGCACCTGCGTTTTCAGATACCAGGCGCTGTATACACACAATGTCAATATGAAAAGGATCAGAGCCATGATCAGGCTGATCCGATAGATTCTGCGACGTCTCATGCAGCCACACCTTTCACGCTTGCTCGACGCCCGCGCCGGAAAAAGCGCGGGCACATCTGCATGTAGTGTCTGCATGTTCGACGGAAATGTTACTGGAAAGTCTTTCCTTTGAATTGGTCCGCAAGCGCCTTCATCTCACGGGCATTGTCGCGCACCGCGCCGGTGATTTCGGCGCCGCCGAGGATGCGCGCGAGCTCCTCCGTCACCTCGTCGCCGGTAAGAAGGCGGATATGAGTTGCGGTGCCGCTGCCTTCCGCGCTCTTTTCGATCAGGTAATGGCTGTCGGCCATCGCGGCGAGCTGCGCCAGGTGCGTGATACAGATGACCTGACGGCTGCGCCCGATCGCGGCCAGCTTTTCCGAAACCTTCTGAGCCGTACGGCCGCTGATCCCGGCGTCGATTTCATCGAAAATGACCGTGTCAATCGCATCCTGATCTGCCAGGACGGTCTTGATCGCGAGCATGACACGCGAGAGCTCTCCTCCGGACGCAATCCGCGCGAGCGGCAGCAGCGGCTCGCCGGGATTGGTGGAAATCAGGAATTCTACGTCATCCCAGCCTGCGGCCGAGGGCTCCCCCGTTTCCCGTATCGCGATCTCAAAACGCACATCGAGGAAATTGAGCTCCCGCAATTCTTCCAGCATCCGCTCCGAGAGTTCCTGTGCCGCCTGCACGCGAATCCCATGCGCCGCCTCGCAGTCGGCGGCGAGCTTCTTCTTCGCGCGGGCATGCTCCTCCTCCAGCGCGCTCCTGCGCTGTTCCATATTCTGAAGGAAGTCAAGGCGCTCCTGCTTCTCTTTCACAGACGCGAGGATATCCCCCACAGTGCGGCCATACTTCGCCTTGAGATGGTTGATGAGATTCAGACGCTCCTCCGTATCATGGAAATCCTGTTCGGAAAATTCCATCGCCTCCATATATTGCGTCAGCTCCCGCCCGAAATCGGCCAGCAAAGCGTCGATCTCTCCGAGCTGCTCCGCAAGCGGGGACAGTTCCTCATCATACTGCAGGGCGGCGTTCATCTCCCGACAGGCCCGCCCGGTCAGCTCCGACGCACTGCCCTCGTCCTCCTCGCAGAGCTGCCGCACCGTTCCCAGCGCTTCCAGAATCCGGCGGCTGTTCACCATACGCCGATAAGTCTGCTCCAGCGCCTCATCCTCGCCGTCGGTAAGCTGCGCTTCCTCGATCTCCCGGATCTCATACTCGAGCAGCGACTGCTCGCGCAGGCGCTCTGTCTCTCCAAGTCCGGTCTCCCCAAGCGATTTTTCCAGCGCGCGGCAGCTCTCCCAGCTCTCCTTCAGGGACTTGAGAAAGGGGGCGAGGCGCTCCCCGGCGTAAAGATCGAGAATCTCGAGGTGCTTTTTCTTATTTAAAAGGGATTGATGCTCGTGCTGACCATGAATGTCGATCAGGAGAGAAGAGACCTCGCGGAGCACGGACGCGCTTACCGTCTCCCCATTCAGGCGGCAGACGCTGCGATTTCCGGACAGTCTGCGCGACAGAATGATCTGTCCGTCCTCCGCGGGGATATCGAGCTCTTCCAGCTTTTTCAAAAGCTCCGGCCGATCCGAGGAAAAAACGAGTTCGGCCAGCGCATAATCCGCGCCGTCCCGCAGCATTTCCTTCGACACCTTCCCGCCCAGCGCCATCGACATCCCGCCGAGCAGCAGCGACTTTCCCGCGCCGGTCTCGCCGGTCAGAATATTGAGCCCCTCCGAAAAGTCAATCTCGGCCTCGCGGATCAGGGCAAGGTTTTTCACATGAAGCTGAAGCAGCATAGATCATTCCTCCACGATTTTCCTCAGTTCCTCCAGCAGAAGCGGCGCGGCCTCCGCCGTGCGCACAGCGCAGAAGATCGTATCGTCCCCCGCGATGCAGCCAACGACCTCCGGAAGTCCGAGATTGTCGAGCGCGGTCGCGGCGGCCATCGCCATGCCGGACACCGTCTTGATCACCAGAATATTTCCCGCGCAGTCGGCAGACACATAAGCCTCCCGCAGAACGCCGACATATTTTTCCGCAAGATGACGCCCGGAAGCATCCACCGCTGCGTATTTCTGCCGTCCGTTCCGGTCGGGAACCTTCGAGAGCTTGAGACTGCGGATATCGCGCGAGACCGTCGCCTGCGTCGCCGGAAACCCGGCCTCCCGCAGGCGATCAGCCAGCTCCTCCTGCGTTTCGATGTCATATTCCCCGATCAGTTCGATAATTTTCTCCTGACGTTTCTGTCTCATACGTCCTCCTCTATCCGCAGCGTTCAGCACACCGGCTGTCCGAAACGGTCGCCCTCACGCTAGCGGCTCAGCTTGTCGCGCAGCACCTCCAGGAAGCTGACCTGGCTGATTTTCAGAATCTTCGTAATCCGCGCGGATCTGCCGATCTCCACATAATCGCCCGTCCGCAGCCGGACATAGTGATCCCCGTCAAAGGTCACAAAAGCCTCATCGTCGCCGCCGCGCCGCCCCTTTCCGATCTCAATCCGGATCCGGTCGTCGCCGGAAAATACGATACTTCGCGAATTCAGAGTATGGGGGCAGATCGGCGTCAGAATCAGCATCTCGGCGGTCGGCGACACAATCGGACCACCCGCCGAGAGGCTGTAGCCCGTGGAGCCGGTCGGCGTCGAGACGATCAGGCCGTCCGCCGTGAAGGAATTCAGATACTCATCATTTACAAAGACCTCGTAATCGATCACGCGCAGCGTCCCCATGCGGTTCAGCACGATATCATTGAGCGCGACGTCCCGCCCGGCGATCTCCCCGTTCACACAGACATTTCCCCTGAGCATCATCCGGTTTTCCACCGTATATTCACCCGCGATCAGCCTGTCGAGCGCGGCGCCCAGACCTTGCAGCTCGATCTCGGCGAGATAGCCGAGATGTCCGAGATTGACGCCCAGAAAGGGGATATTCCGGTCAGACAGATTTCTGGCGGCGCGCAGCAGCGTGCCGTCGCCGCCGAGCACAAGGATACCGTCTACATCCGGGCCGATCGGTGGTTCATAATCCTCGGCAGAGCCCGATTCTCCGCTCCTGCGAATCAGGCAGCGCTGACCGTGCCCCGTCAGGTAATCCGCGATCTCATACGAGAGCTTCCGGCTCTCCTCCTTGTCACTGTTCGCAATAATATAAAATGTTTTCATAAGATCAGTCGAGCGCCCGGTGCGCCTGCTCCACGACCCCTGCCGGATCGATGGCTGCAGACACGCGGACACTGTCCTCCTCCTGATTTTCCAGATAAAGCAGATATTCTATGTTCCCTTCCGGTCCCTTGATCGGTGAAAAATCGAGAGCCAGAATCCGAAAACCCATCTCCGCGGCAAAGTCCATGATCCCGCGGACAACCTGCAGGTGCACGGCCGGGTCGCGGACGACTCCTTTTTTACCGACCTGCTCCCGTCCCGCCTCAAACTGCGGCTTGATCAGGACGACGACCTGCCCCTCCGGGGCCAGCAGCGCCTTCACCGGTCCAAGCACCTTCTTAAGGGAAATAAAGGCCACATCAATCGAGGCAAAGCCGATCGGCTCCGGGATATCCTCACGCGTGACATAGCGGATATTGGTCCGCTCCATACAGACCACGCGCGCGTCCTGCCGCAGCTTCCAGGCGAGCTGCCCGGTCCCGACATCCACCGCCCAGACCTTCGCCGCGCCGTTCTGCAGCATGCAGTCGGTAAAGCCGCCCGTCGAGGAGCCGACATCCATACAGATCTTTCCTTCCACGGACAGATCAAAATTCGCCAGCGCCTTTTCCAGCTTCAGCCCGCCGCGGCTCACATATTTCAGGGGAGAGCCCTTGACTTCGATCACCGCTTTTTCCGGAAAAGCCGCCCCTGCCTTATCTTCCCGCTGCCCGTCCACAAATACATTTCCGGACATGATGACGGCCTTCGCCTTCTCCCGGGACTCGGCGAGCCCCCTCTCCACCAGCAGCACATCCAGTCTCGTCTTCGGCATCATGCGCCTCCCTTCGGCGCGTCCGCACGCGCCAGGCAGGCAATGTAACGCTCCACCACGCGCTTATACACCGACTCCGCGTCAATCCCGGCGTCCTCATACAGAAGCTCGACGCTGCCGTGCTCGACGTAGGCGTCCGGCAGGGCAATGCTCAGGACCTCAGTCCCCGGAATCCGCTCCTGTACATAATCGCGCACCTTCTCCCCGTAGCCGCCGCTCAAGACATTCTCTTCCAGCGTCACGAACAGCCTGTGATCCGCTGACAGCATTTTCAGCACCTCCGTGTCGATGGGCTTCACAAAACGCGCGTTCACGAGCGTACAGCTGTAGCCGGTCTCCTTGAGCAGACGCCGCACCTCCACCGCGGTCTTCACCATGCTGCCGACCGCGAGCAGCGCGATATCCTCCTCCTCATAGAGCACCTCGCTCTTTCCGTACTCGATGGGCTTCCGGAAGTCCTTCAGGCCATCATAAGCCTCCCCCCTCGGGTAACGCAGCGCGATCGGCCCGTCGAACTCCACCGCAAACTTCAGCATATCGGACAGCTCCCATTTATTCTTCGGCGCCATCACATGCATATTCGGAATACTGGACAGATAGGACAGATCGAAGATGCCCTGGTGCGTCTCGCCATCGCTGCCGACGAGGCCCGCGCGATCGATCGCAAAGACGACCGGCAGGTTCTGGATGCAGACATCATGCAGCACCTGATCATAGGCTCTCTGCAGGAAGGAAGAATAGACTGCGAAGACCGGCCGCATGCCGCCCGCCGCGAGCCCCGCCGCGAAGGTGACCGCATGCTCCTCTGCAATGCCGACATCGAAGAAGCGCTCCGGGTAGAGATTTTTGAAACGTTTCAGGCCCGTACCGTCCGGCATGGCCGCCGTGATCGCCACGACCTTTTCATTGCGCTTTCCCAGCTTCACCATACAGGTGGAAAAAACGTCCTGGTAATTCGCCTTTTTCTGTTTCTGCGCCGGAAGGCCGGTCTCAATCACGAAGGGCGCCGTCCCGTGAAATCGCGCCGGATGCCGCTCCGCCGGCTCGTAACCCTTGCCCTTCTTTGTCAGGACGTGGATCAGCACCGGTCCCTGGAAGCGCTTCGCCTGCCGGAACACATCGCACATCCGGCCGATATCGTGTCCGTCCACCGGGCCGAGGTAAATAATCCCCATATTCTCGAAGAGCATACCGGGAATGATGAGCTGCTTGATGCCGCTCTTGGTCTTCTTGATGCTGTCCGCCACACGTCTGCCGCCCGGGATGCGGTTCAGCGACTGTTCGACGCCGCTCTTGAAGCTCGTATAGCCCTGGTTCGTGCGCAGGCCGCTCAAATATTCCGACATGCCGCCCACATTCTCCGCGATCGACATTTCATTATCATTCAGCACAATGATAAAATTCTTCTTCAGTCGGGAGGCATTGTTCAGCGCCTCATAGGCCATGCCGCCGGTCAGCGCGCCGTCCCCGATGACGGAAACGACATAGCCGTCGCCGCCCTGCAGGTCGCGCGCCGCCACAAGCCCGATGCCCGCGGAAATCGAGGTCGAACTGTGGCCGGTGTCAAAGCAGTCGCAGTCACTCTCCTTGCGCTTCGGGAAGCCGCTCATGCCGCCGTATTTTCGCAGCTCGTCAAAGCCGGCCTTCCGGCCGGTCAGCAGCTTATGCGTGTAGGACTGGTGCCCGACGTCCCACACGATTTTATCTTTTGGAAGATCAAAGCTCAGGTGCAGCGCCATGGTCAGCTCTACGACGCCGAGATTAGACGCGAGATGCCCGCCCGTCCGGCTGATCTTCTCGATCAGAAACGCGCGGATCTCCTCCGCCAGAACCGGATATTCCTCCGGAGAAATATTTTTGATATCACCCGTCTGGTTGATTTTTTCAAGAACCATAGTCTGCCGCCTACTTTTCTCTGTAGATTAAGGACTTTATCAGCTCGTTCAGAAACTCGTTCTTACAGGGAAGCGCTTCAAGCCGCGCGATCGCGCGCGCCGAAATCTCCTCCACGTCGCGGCTCGCCTGTTCAAGGCCACGCAGCGTCACATACGTCGTCTTCTCATTGCGGTCGTCGCTGTGAATCGGCTTGCCAAGCTGTTCGAGCGTGCTCGTCACATCCAGGATATCGTCGCGAATCTGGAAGGCGAGTCCAACGTCAGAAGCGATCTTCTCCACCTCGCTTACTTCCTCATCCGAAGCGCCGGCCAGCACCGCGCCGACCATCATCGAAGCCTCCAGCAGCGCACCGGTCTTCAGCTCATAGATGAAATCGAGCGTATCCTGGTCGACCGCGTGTCCGGTCGAGAGCACGTCGACCGTCTGCCCGCCGATCATGCCGTAGATTCCCGCCTTTCTCGCCAGAATCTGCAGCGCCCGCGCCGTGCGCTTCGGGTCACCCTCCCGGTCAAAGGCGGAGGCAGCTGTCTCGAAAGCGTAATTGAGCAGGCCGTCGCCGGCCAGCACGCCCATCGCATGCCCGTACTTCGCATGGGTCGTGAGCTTTCCGCGGCGATACTGATCGTTATCCATCGCCGGAAGATCGTCGTGGACAAGCGAATAGGTATGAATCATCTCGATCGCGGCCATAAGGCACTCGATGACATCGCCTTCTCCGCCGAAAAGACGAAAGGTCTCATCCATCAGAATCGGCCGCAGGCGCTTGCCTCCGGCGAGCACGCTGTAGTTCATGGCCTCCATGATCTCCTTCTGCGTGCCGGTCTCTTCCGGGAGAAATTTACGCAGAATCTCCTCCACCCGTGCGGTTTTCTCCTTTAACTCTCCGATGCCTCCCATGCGTCCTCCCCTTCCTGCGCGAGAATTTTCATCTGTTTTTCCACGTGCTCAATATTTTCATTGCACAATTTTAAAAGCTCCATGCCTTCCTTATAAAGAGCAAAGGAGTCCTCCAGGGAGACGTCCCTGTCCTGGAGCTTCTTCAGAATCTCGTCAATCTGCGACAGGCCTTTCTCGAGATTAAATTTTTCTTCCTGTGTCTGTTCCATCCTGCTCTCCTCCTCACTCCGGCAGCGCCGACTCCACGCGCGCCCGGACGACGCCGTCCGTCACGCGGATACGAAGACCGTCGCCTTCCCGCACCTGGGAAATGCTGCGCAGCGCGCTTCCTGACGCTGTCTGCGTGTACGAGTAACCCTGCTGCAGCCGCAGAAGCGGCGAACAGCCCTCCAGAAGTCCAGCGAGTCGTTCCATCCGGTGTCTGCGGTCCGCCGCCTTCGTCTCCATCGCGTAGCCGAGATCTTTCTGAAGCGCGGACATCCGCATGCGCCGCTCCCGGATCTGATCCGTCGGGCTCTCGCGGTCGAGGCGCAGAGCGCGATCCTCCAGCGCATTTCGCAGGTTGATAATCTTCTGCTCCATCCGGTCCGTCAGCTGACAACCGAAAAGCTCCAGTCCCTCCATCAGCTGCCGGTAGTCCGCCACCGCCAGCTCCGCCGCCGCGGACGGGGTCGGCGCCCGAAGATCCGCGACAAAGTCCGCGATCGTCGTATCCGTCTCATGTCCCACCGCCGAGATCACCGGCGTGGAACAGGCGAAGATGGCGCGCGCCACAATCTCTTCATTGAAAGCCCAGAGATCCTCGATCGAACCGCCGCCGCGGCCCACGATCATCACATCCACGCCACGCGCGTCCAGGAGGCGAATAGCCCGCGCGATGCTCTCCGCCGCTCCCTCGCCCTGCACCTGCGCGGGACTTAAGATCAGCTGTACATAAGGATTTCTCCGGTGGGCGATGTTCATGATATCACGGATCGCCGCCCCGGTGGACGCAGTCACGATGCCGACTGTCCGGCTGTAGAAGGGGATCGGCTTTTTGAACTGCTCATCGAACATGCCCATCTCGCGCAGTTCTTTCTTCAGCTGTTCGAACTTCAGATAGAGCGCGCCCTCGCCGTCCGGCGCGATCTGCTTCGCGTAGAGCTGGTACTGACCGGTCCGCTCGAAGACGCGCACCGCGCCAAGCGCGATGACCTTCTGCCCGTCCTGCATACGAAACGGCAGGCCGCTCCTGCGGTCGCCCGCAAACATGACGCAGGCAATAGCCCCGCTCTCATCCTTCAGGGAAAAATAGATATGGCCGGACGTGTGATATTTGCAATTGGACACCTCGCCCTTCACATAGATCTGCCGCAGCATGAAATCCTGGGCGAACATGTTTTTGATGTACTGATTAACCTGTGCAACGGTGTACACATTTTTTGCCATGTTTATTCCTTCTGTGCGAGCTTCGCGAGCACGCCGTTGACAAAGGCGGGGGACTCGTCCCCTCCGTATGTTTTGGAGAGTTCGACCGCCTCGTTGATTGCGACTTTCTCCGGAATATCCTCGTCGAATTTCATCTCATACAGCGCCAGCCTCAGAATCGTCAGGTCGACGCGGCCCATGCGCGCGGTCTTCCACTTCTCCGACACGCCGTCGATCAGCGCGTCGATCTCGGGTATCCGCTCCGCGATCCGCTCGTATTTCCCGGAAATATAGGCCTCGTCCTCCGGGCTCACCTCGGTCTCGTCTTTCATATCTTCCACAAACAGGCCGACCTGCTCCGGCATTTCATCCTGTTCATTGAATTCTACGCGAAAGAGGAGCTGAAAAATACGCTCCCGCAGTTCTCGTCTTTTCATCTTTGTCCTCCAAAAACGGGGGACTGCCGCGGCAGTCCCCCTCGCTGTCCCGATCTCTACGCCAGCGCGACGCCGGCCACCCGGACGTTCACCACCGACACGTTCATGCCTGTCATACTCTCGATCGCGGCTTTCACTTTCTCCTGCACGATCCCGGACACTTCGAGGATGTTTGTCCCGAACTCCATATTCAGCGCGAGGTCAACCTTCACGTCTGTATCCGTCACCTCCACGCGGACGCCTTTCTGCAGGCTTTTCATACCCATCTTCGCCACCAGTTCGTTCCGGATGTTACCGGCCATGGACGCGACGCCCTTCACTTCTGTGGCCGCCATGCCCGCGATGATCGCGACGACTTCGTCCGCGATCTGCACCGCGCCTTTCCCCTCATCCTCCTGAATAACGTGGGTGGCTCTCTCCATCTTCTCCATAACGGATACCTCCTTCACAATTGCCGCCTGGGTTCCGGCCCTGCTTCCTGGGTTACACTGTGGCTGCAGGGACGCGTTTGTTTCCTGCGTTTCGCTGCAACTACAGGGACGCGCTCCCTCCCCGGGCATCTGTCTTAAGAACCCGCTCCCGCTCAGTGCGGAGCGTAGCGGTACTAAGCTCAACCTTCGCCTGACGGCTCGGTTTCGCTAAGTGCCGACGCTCCACAATGGTTCTTAAGACAGAGGTCCGATGCGGGAGCGCTACGCAGTGGCAGGCGGCAACAATACTTCTTCATAGATATGGTAAGTATAGCAAAATATCTCCTCTTTGAAAAGAAGAATTTTGCCACCATATTTATATCCCCCCCCACCAGACCGTCCGAAAAGGCGTAAAATCAGCCACTTTTCTCGGTTTTGTGCTCTTG
>JAJBTX010000037.1 GCA_020860645.1 Lachnospiraceae bacterium
TTCTCGTTTTTGCAATTTCATGCGTATTTTATTTTCACAAAACACAAAGTTTTTTGATTTTGCGAAAGATATACTTGCACATTTTTGAAAATTATATTATTATACGAAATGTGGAGGTTCACAAAATGAATTTAAAGCGTGAAATGTACTTAAAGCAAATCCGTCCTTATTACGAAACGGACCTGATAAAGGTAATCACAGGCGTCAGGCGGGCGGGAAAATCGATCCTGCTGGACACAATTCGGGATGAACTGACGGAACGGGGAGTAGATGGAACACATATCATCTACATCAATTTTGAAGATATGGATTATGAATATATCCAGACGGCTTCGGATCTGAATCAGGAAATCAAGCTGCGAATAAAAGACGAGAAAAAGTATTATATTTTTCTGGACGAGATTCAGCATATAGAAGATTTTGAAAAGGCGCTCTCATCCTTCCGCGCAACTCTGAATGTATCTCTGTTTGTTACCGGAAGTAATTCAACGCTCCTGTCAGGCGAGCTGGCAACGTTGCTGACCGGAAGGACCATAGAGTTTGAAATTCTGCCCTTTACTTTCGCTGAGATGGCGGAGTACTATCGACTGAATAACCGGGAATTTACAGACGATCTCATCTATGAATATATGAAATGGGGCGGTTTCCCACTTCGGTTTAATTTTACGGACGAAACATCCATTGTACGCTACATTTCAAATCTTTACGAGAGTATCATCAACAGGGATATTGTGAAAAAGAAGTCCCGAATTGACAAAAAAGTATTTCGCGACATTTCGCTGTATATCATGGCTAACGCAGGAAAAGAATTTTCCGCCGAAAACGTCGTGCAGTATTATCAGACCAATACGGGCAACGTACTGTCCACGCGCACCGTCTATAATTATCTGGACAAAATGAAAAAAGCGTATCTGATCCACGGTGTGAGCAGATATAATCTAACCGGAAAGGCCTCTCTGGGGAACAGAGAAAAGTATTACGCCATTGACACAGGATTCCGCACAATCAATACGAATACCATCCAGTACGAGGACAGCTTTTTCCTCGAGAATGTCATCTATAATGAACTTCTGACGCAGGGGTTTACCGTCTTTACCGGAAAAACCTATAAGTCCGAGGTCGATTTTGTCGCCGTCAAAAATGGCAAAAAATGCTTTATTCAGGTTTCCTACCTGCTGGCCAGCCCGCGCACCATCGAGAGAGAGTTCGGCGCGTTTTCACCGATCA
The DNA here is from genome assembly GCA_020860645.1 of Lachnospiraceae bacterium. Lineage (GTDB taxonomy): Bacteria > Bacillota > Clostridia > Lachnospirales > Lachnospiraceae > Hominiventricola. The sequence continues at coordinate 1,228 of JAJBTX010000037.1, forward strand.
CAGATGCATCGCCAAAATATGTCCTCTCCCTCGACAGGCTGGATATGAGCCGAAACGGCATTGCACATATCAATATTGTGGATTTTCTACTGCACAGAGTACAGCTCGCGGTCACCTGAGTTCAGGAAAAATCACAAAGTCAACGCAGAAAGTGTGCTGATAAAGCAGAATCTCTGACTTGTTTATGTGATAAACGGATTATAAGTTCCCGGAAGGAACCGATTCCTGGCATTACCTGACACTCGAGGACGCTGTGGCTGTAGGCGACTACATTCTTCGAAGATTACCGGAAAATTGAGGGAACTCACAGCTCCAGCCGCGGCAGATTCCAGTGATAGTGCGCGGCCAGCACACGGATGACCACCATGACCAGCGCGGACACGATGAGCGCGGTCATCTCCCCGACGCTGCGATACAGGATGACACAGCTCAGCGCCCCGACGATGGAGGCGCAGGCATACACATGGCGCACCAGGATATAAGGCTCCTGCTGTGCCATGATGTCGCGCAGCAGACCGCCCCCGACGCCGGTCAGCGTCCCCAGAAACACCAGCAGAAAAGTCTTGTCCGCATAGCCGCACTCGATCCCGGTCGTAACGCCCACCGCCGTGAAGGCGCCCAGCCCGATCGAATCCATGGCAAACATGACCCGGTCATACCAGACATGCCGCCGCTCCAGCCAGTGCTCCCTCCGGATATAAATAAGCCCAAAAAGCGCAATGGAAACCAGGGCGGCCAGCGCGGTATAGAGCGGATTGGTCAGCGCTTTGGGCACCGTACCCAGGATCACATCGCGCGTCATTCCGCCGCCGACGGCGGTCATCACGCCGAGGACACAGATGCCGAACAGATCCATTCCCCTGTGGATCGCCACCATCGCGCCGGAAGCGGCGAACGCGATCGTTCCCATGATCTCCATCACAAGGATGGCAGTACCTACGTATTCCATGACAGAGCCTCCGTATTTTCAAGATAGTTTTATCAGGATATTTTCAGCATTAACAGAGTGCCTTATCAACCGCTTTTTGTCAAGAACTATTCCAGCGGCACCTGGTCGAGCATGATGTTCAGGATCTCCGTGTCCGTCTCCTTCATACCGACTCTCCCGATGTAGCCGAGGCTGCGGATCGTCTTCTCCAGGTCTTCCTGGACGAAGCCCTCCCCGGAGTGGAAATACTGTCCCGCCATGCTCATATTGTGCGCCAGGATCGCGGCGTCCACCGCGGAAGCGATCTTGGCGGCGCAGGACGCCTTCGCCCCGTCGCAGACGATGCCGCCCACGTCGGCCATCGTATTGATGATCGTCCAGGCAATCTGCTCATAGCTGCCGTGCGCGAGCCAGGTGATCGCCGCGCCCGTCCCGCAGGCCGCGGAGACCGCGCCGCAGAAGGCGGACAGACTGCCGATGTGATGCTTAATATGTACAGAAACAAGGTTGCTGATCGCGAGCGCGCGGTACAGCGTCTCGTCGGAAGCATTCCACTCCTTCGCGTATTCAATCACCGGCAGAGATACCGTCATGCCCTGATTTCCGCTGCCGGAATTGATCACCACGGGCAGACTGCAGCCGCCCATACGCGCGTCGGCCCCCGCCGCTGCCCGCGCCCGCGCGCGCACCGCTACACTGTACCCGCGGCTGTCGAGCAGGACACGTCCCACCTGCGAACCATATCTGCCTGTCAGTCCCTCGTCTGCAATCCGCGAATTCAGCTCGATCTGCGAGTCCAGAACATCCTTGATCTTAGCGGTATCAACGGTCTCTGCAAAGTGCAGAATGTCCTTAACGCTGAGATTCCAGCCGTCAGAAGCCGCTTCCGTCTGCTGCTCCGTCCCGAGCTTCGCCTCATAGATCACCTGGCCGTTCTTCCGGATCTCCGTGATCAGCGTGTGGCGGTTGACAATCGTGACGCTCGCGCTCTCCTCCCCGTGAAAGACATTCGCCACGATATAGAGATTCGCCACGTGCTCCTGCAACTTGCAGGTAAAATAACCCTGACTGATCAGCTCTTTCGCCTTCTCAATGTGCTCCGGCGTGATCTCCTCCAGAACCTCCAGCTCGCGGTCCGCATTTCCACCGACGACGCCCAGCACCGCCGCGACGTCCACACCTTTAAGTCCGCCCGAATTCGGCACGACAACGCCCTTTACATTCTTAATAATGTTGCCGCTGCAGCGAATCTCAATCCGATCCGGGAAAGAGCCGAGCACCTGCCGTGCCTTTGCCGCCGCGTAAGCCAGCGCGATCGGCTCCGTACATCCCAGCGCGGGGACGAGCTCGCTCTTCAAAATGTCGATGTAGACCTGTTCGTCAAGATAGACCTCTGCCATTATCGTATCCTCCCTGTGCTTTCGCGAAATATTTTATTAATATATCACTGATATTATCAGCATGGCACAGCAGGAGGCCATTGTCAAGATCGACTTTGCAGAAATACGCTTTCTCCTCTCATGTCGAGGCTCTTGACAGACTCTGGCTTTGAAGTATACAAGCTGTCAGGATATCGGTTTTCGCTTTCGTGAAAGGGATGGACACAGGGGTTTTTATAACAGGTTCATCACGACGCAGCCCGCCAGGATCAGCGCGATCCCTGCGACACCCGCGGCGGAAATCGCTTCTCCGAAGATAAACCTTGAGATCGCGGCGGTCACGATGATGCCCACGCCGCACCATACCGCGTAGGCGATGCCCAGATTAATACCGGTAACAGCGCGGGAAAAACTGACGTGACAGACCAGGTAGGCCAGCAGACTGAAAATCGTCGGGACGGCTTTCGCAAATCCTTCCGAATATTTCAGAAGCGTCGTCCCGACGATCTCCGCGCCGATGGCCAGTGCAAGAAATAAGTAAGCCATATACGTTCCCTCAGTTCGTGATTGTCTCCCCGGTAACCTTATCGAAAATATGAATATTCTCCAGGCTGAAGGCATAACCGACGCGGTCTCCGGGGCGGAAGCTCTGCTCCGTACCGGCCTTCACGATCAGCTTCTCTCCCGTTTCGTCCTGATTGAGGTAGATGATCGCCTCCGAACCGAGCATCTCATAGACGTCCACCGTGCCCGTTCCGCAGGCCTCCTCCGCCTCCGGCGCACAGATGTGCACATGCTCCGGCCTGACGCCGACGACAACGTCCTTCCCGACGATATCCTTATTCTGCATGTTCCGCACCTTCTCCACCGTCAGCGCAACTTTCTTTTCGCCGAGCCGGATGCCGAGCGCTCCGTCCTCGAAGGCGACATTTCCGGGCAGGAAATTCATCGGCGGCGTACCGATGAAACCGGCTACAAACTGGTTCGCAGGATAGCGGAACAGCCGCTCCGGCGTGTCCACCTGCTGTACGACGCCGTCCTTCATGACGACGATCCTTGTGCCAAGCGTCATGGCCTCCGTCTGGTCGTGCGTTACATAGATGAAAGTTGTATTAAGCTGATGATAGAGCCGGGCGATCTCCACGCGCATCTGCCCGCGGAGCTTTGCGTCCAGATTGGACAGCGGCTCATCCATCAGGAAGACCTTCGGCTTGCGGACGATCGCGCGGCCCATTGCGACGCGCTGTTTCTGTCCGCCCGAAAGCTGGGACGGCTTGCGATCCAGCACCTCTGTCAGGCCGAGAATCTCCGCCGCCTCGTTCACCTTCCGCTCGATCTCCTCTTTCTTCTCGTGATGGATTTTCAGGCTGTAGCCAATGTTTTTGCGGACGCTCATATGCGGATAGAGCGCATAGTTCTGGAACACCATCGCGATGTCGCGGTCGCTCGCCTCCACCTCGTTCATGCGGACGCCGTCGATCAGCAGTTCGCCCTGCGTAATGTCCTCCAGCCCCGCGATCATCCGCAGCGTCGTAGATTTTCCGCAGCCGGATGGCCCTACGAAGATGATAAACTCATTGTCCTCGATCTCCAGGTCAAAGTCCTTCACGGCTTCAAAACCGTTTTCATATCTTTTATACACATGCTTCAATACGATATTCGACATTTTTCTTCTCCTCGTTATTTACGCTATGCACCAGCGCGGGCAGATCCGCCACAGAATCAATCAGATAGTCGGCCAGCGGCGCAAGAGAGCTCTCCGTGCCCACGCCGCTGCGCACCGCGATCGCAAGCGCGCGCCCGTTTTTTGCAAAACGCATATCGTTCGGCGTATCGCCGACGACCGCAATCTCCCCGGGGCAAAGTCCCCACTGCACGGCGGCCATCCCGATCAGCCGCCCGTCCGGCTTCTCCGGAAGATTCACGCCGGTCACACCGAAGAAGGAAAACTCTCCGAGCACCCTTAAGGCCGTCAGGCAGCTTCGCGTCGACTTCCAGCTGTCGGAGGTAGCGATGCCCACCCTGAGACCCATTGCTTTCAGGCTTCGCAGCAGCTGCTTCACATTCGTGAACGTGGGATAATGAGTCAGCTTCTCCCCGACCTCCGCGTAAAACAGCCGTTCCAGGTCGGCCGCCAGCTCCTCTTTCTCCTGGCGCAGAACGGGAACCAGATCTTCGGCGATTTCCTCGTAGGATTTGCAGGCCAGCGCGCCCTCCGGGTCGGCCCGGTCTCCTGCCACTCCCATCCGAAGAAGAATCTCCTCCTTCTTTTCCGGAGCCCCGTACTTCTCGCAGAGCCTCTCCGCCACGCGCGCGGCCGCGGGCACCCAGACCCTGTGAAAATCAATCAGCGTTCCATCCTTGTCAAATAAAATTCCCTTTATTTCCATTGTCTCTCCAGTTCCTCCGCTATTTCTCCAAAGTTTGAGAAGCGATGCTCCTTTCTCCCTCTCGTGACCGGATTTCCATAGAAAAGAAACGCGCCGTCCTGCTCCCTCGCGCCAAAGCGAAGCCAGTGATAGCCTTCCTCACAGAGCTCCGCCTCCCCTTCCGCCAGCCAGCGCCCGTCTTCGGTACGGGTCACCGGGCAGCTCTGAAAGACGCCGTTGTGAAGATAAAAGATATCCGGCCGCTCCTGTGGACCCTTCAGTATGATCCGGTACGGAAAACGCTGCGTCCCCTCCGAAAGCTGCGCGCCGAAGCGCACATTGCTCTCAATCTCACAGTGCCGCGTCACATACGCGCGGCAGCCGCGCAGCGCATCCAGAAGATTCGCGGGACTTAGGTTCTCCATATAAAGCCAGGTCGCCGGGTCGCCCGCGATGGACGGTTCCGCGGCGTCGCCGTAGCGCTCGTCGATCCGGTTGTGTGAATCACTGCCGCCAATCGCGCAGATGCGCCAGCCGTCCTCCCAGAGCAGATCGGAGAGCAGAATGGCCTTCTCATTCGCCGTGCGCGCGTCGGCCTGCTCGTCCGCCTCATAGGTCGGATCGTTGACAATTTCCAGACAGTCCACCGCCGCGAGCGGCAGCTCCACGAGGAGCCATTTCCAGATATGGAGGAAGGGATGATTGACGCTGAAAAGCCAGCTTCGCTCCGCACATTCCTTAAGAAGCTCCCGCCAGTCCTCTTTCAGAAGCCCTTCCTCTTTATCCGCGAGAAAACGCTCCAGCGTCCCCGGCATACGGTCGATGCCGAAGAGATTCGCGTGTCCCAACGTCGTCGTGATCTCCACGCCCGGCACGATCATCGTCCGGGTCAGCGGCCAGCCGCTGTGCAGCGTATTGTGCTCCGTCGGCACGTAGTAGTCGAGACCCATCAGATTTGCCTTGCCGCTGGCCGCCTGCGGCGTTTCCTTTCCATCGGAAAGACGGGTATGCGTGTGCAGGTCGCCCTTGTACCAGGCCGCGCCTTTTCTGTATATTTCTGAAAAATCATAACGGCTGTAAACAAAGCCCGGCTCCGCCCAGATCTCGCCGCCGATCACCTCGGTGACGGATTCCCAGCGATCCGACACACTCACATGGAAAAGGAAGTCCGGAGCGCCTTCCAGGAATTTCAGATACTCCGCAAAGAGAAAGACGCTGACGCTCCAGCGCCCAGCCGGAATCTCTCCCGGCACGCCACCGATTGTCGTGTCCACGCTCTCCTCTCCGATCAGGATCGTCGGCTCGCTGTAGCCCAGCTGCTTCAGAAAACGAACACGTCCCTGCGGATCCTTCACCATCAGGAACGTAAGAAACGTATACTTATCCGGAAGGTCATGCTTCAGGCAGAGACGGCCGCAGCCGGAAGGAACCTCAAAGGTTCCCTCCTGCCGGGTGGCTGCCCTACGGCCAATCGTGAACGTGAGCTCCGCCTCGTTCATCACTGTCCCAGCGCCTCGTCGAGCGCTGCCTGCGCCGTCGCCTGCGCCTCATCGAGCGCCTCCTGTGCGGAGATGCCCTCCAGCTCTACCTTGTCCGCCGCGATGGACAGCGCGTCAATGATCTCGCCACCAGTCGGATCATAGGGGTAGATCGAGCCGTGCGTCGCCTGCGCGACCGGCACCGCCGCCTGCGGATTCTCCGCAACATAGGCCTGGTAATCCGCGTCCTCATCCATATCGGTTCTCACCGGCACATAGCCCGTCGCCATCGTCCACTTCGTCTGGCTGGACGTGGAGGTGAAATATTTCATAAATTCATAAGCGCCCTGCTTTTCCGCATCTCCGGAGCTTTCCAGCACGCTGAGCACCAGCGCCTCCGCCAACGGCGCGGACTCGGAATCCTCATCAAAGGCAGGCTGTTCGATCGCCGCCACCACACTGAAGTCCAGATCCGCCTGGTCTCCCGAGGAACCGGTGTAGCCGCCAGCCACGCCGTTCAGCGCGTCGTCCATCGTCGTGTACCAGTACTCCCAGCCCTGTCCGCCGGAGTGCACCGTCATAATCTCATCGTCGTGAATCCAGGTGCGGATCGCTTCCCAGGCTTCCACCCACTCCTCGGAGTTGATCGTGACCTGCGTGCCGTCCTCACTGAATACACTCGCGCCGTTACTCATCGCGATGTCGATCAGATTCTGGTAGCCGTACATGGGCTCCCAGCCGTAATCATAGCCCGCATCTTTGATCTTCTGCGCGGCATCCGCCAGGTCCTGCCAGGTCTCAATGCTCTCAGGATCAATACCCGCCGTTTCAAAGGCCTCGATATTGTAGTAGAGCACCTGCGTCGTGCCGTAGGCCGGGATCGCGAAGAGCTTTCCGTTGTCATCCTCGCCCTGGAAGAAGGCGTCGATGTACTTCGAGCGGTCGTATTCCTCATCCGCCTCCGTGTAGGTCGTCAAATCGGTCAGCACGTTCTTGTCCGAGAGCACCCGGGCTGTGCTGGTTCCGAGCAGCACCAGATCCGGCGCGACGCTGCCCGCGATCGCCGCCTGCAGTTTCTCATAAGTCTCCGTGTAATCGGCCTGCGTCACAGTCGTGACATAGTAGGCGTCCTGCGAGGCGTTGAACTCGTCCACGATCTCCTGCACGACATTCACCGCCGTCTTGCCGCCCGCGTACCAGAATTCCACTTCCACCGCGCCATCTGACACCGCAGCGTCGCTTCCATCGGACGAGCTGCTCCCCGATGCCGCAGACGCGGTCGACGAACCGGAACCACAGCCGGTCAGCGCGCCGAGCGTCAGCGCGGAGAGTAAAAGCATTGCAATCAGTCTTTTTTTCATCTTCATTTTCCTCCTCTTTTTGGCCTTAGCCTTTCATTCCGGTGTCTCCACCGATTCCATTGATGAACCATTTCTGTGTGAAGGCGAACAGGATCAGCAGCGGTATGACGATCAGCGAACTGCCCGCCATAACCAGCGCCCATTCCGTGCCGTAGGCCCCTCCCTCGATGAAGAAGCTGCGAAGTCCCTGTGACACCAGATATTTACTCGAATCATTGGTGATCAGGGAAGGCCACATGTAGTTGTTGTATGCTGAAATGAAGCTCATCAATCCAAAAGTAATAAACGACGATTTCGTCATCGGGCAAACGATCTCCCACAGAATGCGGAAATGTCCGCCGCCGTCCATCCTGGCTGCTTCCACCAGCCCCTTCGGCACCTGCATGAAGGCCTGCCGCAGCAGGAAAATGCCGAAGATACTGACGGTGCTGGAAATCACCACACCGGTCAGCGTGTTCAGAAGATTCCACTTTGACAGGATAATATAGGCCGGTATGTAGGTCGCGGCTACCGGAAGCATATAAGTTCCCATGACGACGATAAACAGGATATTTCTGCCTTTAAATTCCAGAAACACCATCGCATAGGCGATCATCGCGCCCGTGACGACCTGCAGCGCCACGATGACGACAGAGACGAGCAGGCTGTTCCACCAAGAGCCCGGCCGCGGCGAGTCAAAGATCACAGAAATGAAATTCGACCACTGCGGGCTCGACGGGAGCAACGAACTCACATTCATAACCTCCGCCTTCGTCTTCAGAGCGCTTAGAATCATCCACAGGAAGGGAAAGGCCGTGAAAATGCTTACCAGGAGCAGCACCGCGAATCTCAGCACCGTTCCGATTTTATTTCTTATCTCTTTCATCTCACGTTCCCTCCTAGTAATGCACCCATTTTTTCGAGGCGGTAAACTGGATCAGCGACAGCAGCACCGTAATGATAATCATGATGACCGCGATCGCAGTCGCTTCGCCCATCTTGAACTCCTGGAAGCCGAGCTGATAGTACATGTACAGCAGCGTCCTCGTACTTCCGCTGGGGCCGCCCTGCGTCAGAATCTGGATCTGGTCGTAGGCCTGCAGGGAATTCACCATCGTGATAATCATCAGAAAGAAGGTCGTCGGCGAGATGCTCGGCAGCGTCATATCCAGAAACTGCCGCAACGGCTTCGCACCGTCCAGAGCGCTCGCCTCATAAAGCTCCGCCGGCACCTTCTCCAGCGCGGACAGGTAGAAAATCATCGCGTAGCCCAGACTCTTCCACACCGTCACAATGATGACCGACAGCATGGCCGTACTGGAGCTGTTGATCCACTTGAGCGCCGGGAGTCCGAAGAAACCGAGCACAAGATTGGCGATACCGCCGTCCGCCTTAAATATCCAGGTCCAGACGATGGAGATCGCGACCGTCGGCGTGATCCACGGGGAAAACAGCACAAACTTGAAAATGCCGTTGCCGCGGAAATTTTTTCTTAACAACAGCGCCAGCCCCAGTCCGCCCGCGATCGTCGGAACCAGCGTTCCCGCCGTGAAGACGACGGTATTCCAAAGCGCGTTGTAAAAGCGGCTGTCCTTCAGGAGCGATATGTAATTTTTCAACCCCACCACATCATAGTCCGGCGTCATAAAATCCCAGTTCGTAAAGCTCAGCCAAACCGAGCGCAAAATCGGATAAATCCAGAAAATAATCAGCGGTATCAGCGCCGGCAGCACAAACAGCAGCACTGTCAGCGCATTCTTCCAGGCGGATTTTTTTCTGCTTTTTGCTTCCGTCAATGCAGTACTCATAGCCTGTCTCCTCTCTTTCTTCGAGGAACTATTCTAACAGAGACAGGTAAAATCCGATTGAGGGGAAAGGTAAAAATTGGATGAAGTTTAGCTTTGGGAAATTCCCGGGAAAGTAAAGACGAGTGAAGTCACCTCATCTCTTTTCTCCCAAAGCCTCTCTCCGCCACAAGCAGCAAGCCCGCGAAAATCACGGCTGCACAACGGCAGAAACCGGAAAACGCAGTCGCCATCGTCCGACAGCCTGCCGCAGATTTTATGAATATGGAAATCGATGATAAATTTCAGATTGAATGGAACTCAACGGACAGCCCGTCCGCCTGTACGATCGAGACGGACAGAGGACTGCTGAAACATGCGGTCACAAACCTGATTCAGAACAGCATCAGCCATAATGAAAACGGCTGTACTGTCTTTCTGTCTGTCACCGCAGATAAGAAAAACTGCACATCTGCGTGGAAGACAACGGGAGCGGGCATAGCCAATATGGCGGATTTCCTATCAGGATTATGATTCCGCTGATTCGGAGCCGAATGAAAGTGAAGCCGGTAAATATGTCTTCTCAAACTTGAAATTCCAAATTGGAATCTCAAAAATCAATGCAAGTGTAATTTGATAATATTGGATTAGCTCATCACCCGTTTGCATTCTCTGACCAGTTGAACTGTTGCAACTTTTGCAACAGTTGCCTTTGACCGCTGACCCTCAGTGAAAATTCAGTGTATGCGAATTTATCAAAAACTTCTGGCTTACGCGTCCTAAGTATAATATTCCCATATTCACAATTTTTCTGCCGCATGTTTTTATGTGCCGTAAGAATCATATGAATTGCTGTAACTGATATAACTATGCAGGCTCCGGTTCCAGTCAGTATGGTCATCCTCTGAAAAAATAACGGATCATCACCAAATTGCCGGTTCATGGCGATCTCAAGCGACAGCATGGACACCACAGAGGATGTGAAACTGATTGCTTTCGACGCCGACAAAACCGGATGACACACTTTGCGGTATTTAACCATATTTCTGACAGAAACAGTTATTTTACAAAATGTATAGAGAGCTACAACATAGATCAGATATCCTGCGTATTCAGAACCCTGGTTATCCTTTACTGCCAATACAACAATGCCTGACAATATCAGATTCATCAGAAGCAGAAAAACCCCGCAGATTCGATATTTTTCCCACGCGGCATGATCCTCCTTGTCGGCTTCTCTCAGCAGAAGGAAGCGAATCGCCGACAACAGAACATAATAACATCCCAATGTCGTAAACCAGAAGGAATGATAATAAATTCCACTGATGATTTCCCATATGGCATAAAGTATGTTTATCACAAGAGAACTTCCCAGTGAAATGATTGCTTTCAGCCAGAAGTCCGTCAGATATTTCTGAAGCGCCGGATTCGTCTGGATGAACTTCTTTATTTTCATCCCCTCTCACCGCCTGACTACATTCATCATAATCTCCGCTATTTTATCAACATGATCTGCGCAGTCAAACTGCAGCCAGCGTTTCACAATTCCCATCAGTCCTTCTATATAAAAGGTAAGCATATAATCCCTGTCTTTTTCACACACTCCATATCTCTCCAGAATTGGATTGAACACATCACAGAATAATCCGTCATAGGTTTTGTTCGCCTGCATGACCTCCGGCTTATTGAGGGCAACCCTGAAAACAGATTTGTGCTCGGAAATGTACCTCAAATATGGGATCAGGAATTCCGAGGTTATAAAAAACAGTTCTTCCAATGGCGCTGTTTCTATCTTCTTCTCCAGTTCCGATTTCTTTACATTAAAATATTCCGCGAACTGCGTGTTGCTCTGTTCTAAACATTCTGACAGCAGATCGCCTATCGTTTCATAATGAAGATAGAAGGTGGAACGATTGACCCCGGCTAACTCACAGATTTCTGACACTGTGATATACGCAAAATCCTTCTTTTCCATCAGTTCCAGAAAAGCCTCGTCCATCCTTCTGGCCGTATTAAAATATTTGCTCTCCGCTTTCGTCATTCCATTCACCTTCTGTCTTCACCGAAATCCTAATGCCGGTCAGCCCTCACTGATCTCTTTCGCCAGTTCCATAATCTCAAAAGCGTATTTCTGTTTCCCTCTATCTCGTATTCCTTTGTAAATCGGATAGTTGACGGCCATAGCCACAAATCCAATCGCTCCGACAATAATGCCCGCCACCATGCCTGCGGCGGACTGCGGTCCGATCACCTGCATGGAGAGACACATGCCAAATCCGGCGATCAGAGCTCCGATGATTCCAAACGTATAGCCGAAAATAGCTGCCGGACGTTTCGCTTTTCTGTCCAGCTTCCGCAACGCCACTACCTTCGACGTGTCTTTCGGCGCATACTCGTTTGCAAGAGACTCTGCGTAAATCCTGTCTGTGTTCATTCTGATGAACCTCCTTTATTTTGATGGATCAATTATAAAAGAGGAACTCCCGGAACAGAACGACACGGATTGCTAATATTGTTGATTTCAATCGATATATATTTTTTATATACTGCCATTGGAGGAATTTCAAGTGAGTTCTTTCGATTTTTCTTTAATCATATAACTTGCACAAGCAGCCACAGTCGCAAGGCAAAGATTCGCAATCCATAGAGGCGCATAGCCCATGCCATTTTTTACAAAGATACCGCCCAGGAAAGAGCTCAGAAACGCGCCTGTCTGATGACCGATCAGCGCAAAGCCGTACAGTACCGCCATTTTTTCAGCGCCAAATCTCCTGCTTATGATGCCGGAGGTTGGCGGGACGGTAGCGTCTCCACACAGTCCAAGCATTGCCGTAGCTGTAAATGCAAACGCTACCGTCTTGGGGGCAAACAGAAAGCCCAGAGAAATCACAATACGCATGGCATACGCTGCACTGAGAACATTTTTCATTTTCCATCTTGTCCCCAGATAACCGGACAGCACAGCCCCAACCATGGTCGCGATTCCGTAAACAGTCAATGTAAGAGAAGCAACTGAATTCTCAATTCCATAGGAAATATACTGAGAATACAGATGGCTTTCAATAATGGACATATTAAATCCGCAGGTGGAAAACCCAATCAGAATCAGGCGATAGTCGCGATCCTGAAACGCATCCCGCAGCATCGCGGGAAGAGAAGTGTTCTCCTTGGCATTTTCTTTGATTTCCGTTTTACGCTTCTTATTGACTGCTCCAAGCCAGACAACAACGGGTATCATGAGGACAAATGGAATGGCGGTAATACTCATTGCCGTCCGGATCCCAAAATTATCAGACATGGTTTGCAATGCCGGAGACATAAGAGCATCGCCAATTCCGGCGCTGGCCTGCACGATACCGGATACAATAGCCGCCCGTTTTTCTCCGAGGAAGGGAGTAATGGCGCCCATGACAATACCGAAGCATAAGCCAGTCGTACCAAAGGGCAGCACAAGCCCGAAGAACAGGAGCATGGAAAACGGATCACGGCATAAAGGCGTGATCACTAGCCCCGCTACCGTAAATCCAATGCCCAGCAAAATCACAAATGCATTGGATTTTTTCAATGCCAGCATTCCTAAAAATGGCTGTGCGACTCCATAAATCAGCGCACCTACCCCAATGCAGAAGCTGATATATGCATAGCTGATTCCGGATGTTCCTGTGAGTCCCTGCATCATGATACCATAATTATCATGAACGCCCTGCATAACACCGTGTACAAGGCAGGCGGCCGCAACGAGAATCACGCATAGTACAACACTCCCGGATTGTTTTTTTGTTTGCATCCTGTCCATTTGTCTGCACCTCTTGACAATTCTGATTTGCCTGATTATAATGCAGAAAAATGCTCAGATCAATTTGAAATATTCATACTTATATTTCAATAAAATCGAAGGATGTGCGCCATGGATCTTAAACCTTAGTTTCCAGAGGATTTCCGACTAAAGCCAGTTGATGGAAATTCTTGGA
>JAJBTX010000077.1 GCA_020860645.1 Lachnospiraceae bacterium
GTGTAGAACACGAAAATCGCCCAAGATTATAAACGTTATATGGGGCTTGTCTTTGAACAGGTCTGCCGGGAATATCTGCTGCGGAAGAACAGCCTCGGGGAGCTGCCGGTTCTGTTTACGGAGATCGGGGGCTGGTGGGGGACGGACCGTAACTCTTCGGCTCACGGGCAGGCGGAGATCGATCTGGTAGCCAGAGGCGAGGACGATTATCTTTTCTGCGAATGTAAGTGGAGAAACCAGCCGCTGGATTATACAGCATTGGAAAGACTGCGTCATCGGGCTGATCTGGTGAGTCGAAGAAGAGTGAGAACATGGTTTGCGCTGTTCAGCAAAACCGGCTTTACCGATGCGGTTTTACGGGAGGCCCAAAAGGATTCGTCTGTGCTGCTGTTTACGCTGGAGGACATCATGGCCTGATTTTTACCTCACATGCCGGAAATAGTCTTCCGGAATCCTTTTGATGTAATAATACCGTCTGGCGTAGGAGTTCTCGACGCGGATCAGCTCGAAGCCCTGTGCCCTACAGATGGCCTGCTTCTCCTGGTCGCGCCGTCTCACGGCCTCGTCGGTCAGGTGCTCGAACCCGTCCAGCTCGATCGCGAGGATGGGTGTTTCTCGCCGCCGCGCGCCCTCTCGTAGACCACGAAGTCGAAGCGCCCGCTGTGGAACAGTCCGGAGCAGGTTTATTAGAATAAACGAAAGAGAAAAGCAGGATGGATTTAAATGAACTGGAGAAAGGAAATCAGAATGGGTGAAAGAAGGTTATATGTGATTGCAAAGGTATTTGATCAGCAGGGATGTATTGCTTATTGTTGCAAGACGGCGAATGAGGCGAGATGTCTGCTGGGAACTCTGGAGGCGTTGCGCGCAGAGAATGTTCAGATAGTAATATTGGACGATCCGGAAATTTATGCTGAGTACGAGCCATATCTCTACATTGAGGACTTGAAGGAATTCATCTCGAGGGTGGGCGAGTTTGGAGCAGTGGCATAGTAGACAGAGAACATGTGCCGGATCAGACGTGTGAGGGAGGTGCCGCCGTGAGATATTATATCGCCGACCCGCATTTTTTCCACGAGGGCCTGAACACGAAGATGGACCGCCGGGGTTTCGCGGACGCGGAGGAAATGAACGCGTACATGCTGCGGAGGTGGAATGACAGGGTGCGCAGAAATGACGAAGTGATCATTCTCGGCGATCTGTCCTGGGGAAAGGCGGAGGAGACGAATGAACTCCTTGAAAAGCTGGACGGGCGCCTATGTCTGATACAGGGAAATCATGACCGCTTTCTGCGGAATAAAGCGTATAACGCGGCGCGCTTCGAGTGGATCCTGCCCTATAAGGAGATGCACGACAACGGGAGAAAGGTGGTGCTCTGCCACTATCCGATCATGTGCTACAACGGACAGTATCGTCTGAGTAAGAAGGGGGAAGCGAAGGTATACATGCTCTACGGGCATGTGCACGATACAGAGGACCAGCGCCTGATCGAGCAGTTCCAGGAGATCACGCGCGCCACGATCCACGAAGATGCGGACGGCGAAAAAAGGCCGATTCCGTCCAATATGATCAACTGCTTCTGCATGTATTCCGACTATACGCCGCTCACGCTGGACGAGTGGATCGTCTGCGACCGGGAGCGAAGAGCGAAAAAGGAAGACTGAAAAAAGCGCCTCGCGGTTGTGCGGGGCGTTTTCACTCAGACAAGAAACGAAGTGATGAACGGGATCGTCAGGATTGCCAGAAGCGTGGTGAGGAAGATGGCCTGTCCCATGATCTTACTCTCACCGTCGTACTCCAGACAGAACATCAGACCGTTCGTCGCGCAGGGCATGCCGCCCAGGACAACCACGACTCCGATGATCGTCGGATCGGAGATCAGGTGCGGAAGAATCAGCAAAAGCACAAACGGAACCGCCAGCAGCCGCACGGCGGCCATGATCCAGATTTTAACGCCGCCCAGCACTTCTTTCAGCGGCAGATCCGCCAGAAATACGCCGATGATCAGGAGCGCGGACGGGGTCGTGATCTGCCCCACCAGCTCGCATACCTCGCCGACAAAGGACGGGATCGCGATATCCGTCAGTGCGAAGACCGCTGCCAGCAGCGAGGAGATCACGCCAGAGTTTAAAAACATTTTCCAGTTTTTTTCCACCTTGCTGCCGCCTGCTATCAGGCCGACTCCCAGCGTAAAGGCAAAGAGATTGAAGGGCAGATTGCCAAGCATTGCATAAAAAAAAGCGTCGATGCCCCAGATGGCTTCAATGATCGGATAGCCGATGAAAGCGGTATTCCCGAACATCGCGACAAAGCGATAGACACTCCGCTCTGATTTGCCCGCCGGAATGAGAGAAGGAACCGTGAATGCCGCGAGCAGCTGGACAATGTAAAGGAGCGCTGTCCCCAGCACCAGTACGCCCAGCTCGCTCAGACTGTGTTTTACGGTCGAGGTCAGGACGGATCCAAGGACCATGGCCGGCAGGGTCACATTGAGTACCAGGTGCGAGAGCTTCTTATTGAAATCACTGTCCATGATTCCTATTTTATTCAGAATATAACCCACGATGATGACAGAAAAAAGCTTAACCATCTGGGCGAGAAGTGAACTTAAGACCATTTTATCACCTTTTTCCCTTATTTTGTGCCAACGAAGACTACTATATCCCAGAATCAGGGAAATAGCAAGGCTTTTCCGGGACATTCGGCGTTCAGTTCCCGGTGCCGAGGAAGGAAGAGCTGGTGATGGCCTTGATTTTTTCGAAGCTTTCGTCGCTGATGACATGCTCCATGCGGCAGGCGTCTTTTTTCGCGACCTCCTCGCTGACGCCGATGGACATCAGAAACTGTGAGATGGTCAGGTGGCGCTCGTAGATCTTCAGGGCGATCGACAGGCCGGAGCCGGTCAGAATCAGATTGCCGTGGTCGTCGAGTGCGACGAAACCATTTTCACGCAGGCGCTTCATCGCGACGCTGATGCTGGGCTTGCTGTAGCCGAGATAATTTGCGACGTCGATGGAGCGGACATTTCCGAGCTCCCTGGATAAGACCAGGATCGCTTCGAGATAATCTTCCGGGGATTCCTGCATTTTCATACTGTTTAACCTCTATCTTAATGAAAAAGTTGATTACTTCGTGACTTTTCTAAGTATACTATACGCTCTGAAAAAATGCAAATGAGCAGAAGACGGCGGAATCTGCGTCATACTCATTGAAATCTTCATCATTCTAAAGTAAAATGAAGGAGAATTTAAGGGAAAAGTGAAAGGGAAAATATGGACAGCGATCACATCACATCCCTGGCCGCGGAGGCGCTGCGACTGACGCAGCTTACGCTGCGGGATCGTCTGCCACACTTCGGCACGGTGCTGGCCGTTCCGGAGAACCGCTGGACAGACGGCGTCTCCGGTACGGACGGCGTGGACTTCTGGTGGAATCCCGCGGAGGTCTGCCGCCTTTTTGCGGAAGATTTGCGGCGATTGATGCGCGTGCAGCTTCACCTTCTGCTGCACGGGCTCTATCTGCACGCGTTCCGGGAGCCGGTCTGTGGCGGGAGGATCTGGGCGCTGGCCTGTGATATCGCGACGGAGTACCGGATTGACCGCATGGCGGTACCCGGCTTTGAAAGGCCGGTCCCTGCGGTGAGGAGCCGCTGCTACCGGGAGCTTAAGGAAGCGGGGATTCCGATGCAGGAGCGGGAAATCGCCGAATGGCTGGCGCTACGGGATAAAGAGCGGCTGCGGGAGCTGGAGCAGGTTTTCCGCCGGGACGACCACTCGCGCTGGACGCAGCGGGAGCAGGACGGGGAGGACCACGAATTCCGGGAAGCCGGAGCGCCGGACGATTTACAGAGAAAGCTGGCGGCGGTGCACCGTTGGCGGACGGTCTTTGAGAGCCTTCCGCTGAGTGAGCGCGAGCATCGGCGGCAGGCGGGCGGAAGCGGCGGCGGGGAGACGCAGGCGATCGTACTCGAAGAAGGGCGGGGCTATGACTACCGGCGCTTCCTGAAACGCTTTGCGGTATCCGGCGAGGAGCGGCGTCTCGATCTTGACAGTTTCGACTACATTCCCTATGATTACAGTCGGAGCAGGTATGAAAATCTGGTATTTCTCGAACCGCTCGAGTATCGGGAGGTCCGGAAGCTGCGCGAGCTCGTCATCGCGATCGACACCTCCGGCTCCTGCTCGGGCGAGATGGTCCGGCACTTCCTCGAAGAGACCTGGGAAATTCTGCGGGAGAAGGAGAATTTCTTTGAGGAGATGCATGTCCACATCATCCAGTGCGACTGCCTGGTGCAGGACCACGCGCGAATATCCTCCGAGCGGGAATGGAAGGATTATCTGCGGGATATTGAGGTCAAGGGACATGGCGATACGGATTTCACGCCGGTCTTCCGGCTGGTAGACGAGATGTGTGAGTCAGGAGAGTTGAGTGACCTGCGGGGACTTCTCTATTTTACGGATGGGGACGGCGTCTATCCTTCCGAGGCTCCGGACTATGAGACGGCGTTTGTGTTCCTGAGCAGGGATCTGAAGAAGGGCAGGACGCCGGACTGGGCGTATGACCTGTGCCTGGAGTGAATGCGGTTTCGTAATCTGTTGACGTCTTTCGCAGAAGGATGGTATATGAGTGTGAAAGTAAGTAGTTCTTTTAGCACTCTCTGTGTCACCTGCCGAAAGGCGGCAGAATGGAGATTTATATGAATATACAGGAAGCACGCGAGGAAATCATAAGGAGCGTAAAAGCGTACACAGCCAGAGACGCGCAGGGCTGTTTCCGCGTCCCGCAGGAACGACAGCGGCCGCTCCTTCTCATGGGGCCGCCGGGCATTGGCAAGACGGCGATTGCATGGCAGGCCGCGGAAATCTGCGGCGTGGGCATGGTCTCCTACGCGATGACGCATCACACGAGACAGAGCGCGGTGGGCCTGCCGGAGCTGGTGCGGCGTGAATTTGACGGAAAAGAATATACGGCGACGGAGTATACGCTCAGTGAGATCGTCGCCTCGCTCTATTCCTATATGAAGGAAAGCGGACACCGCGAGGGCATCCTCTTCCTGGACGAGATCAACTGTGTCTCGGAGACGCTGCTTCCGACCATGCTGCAGCTTCTGCAGTTCAAGACCTTCGGCACGCACCGGATTCCGGAGGGTTGGGTCATCGTCGCGGCGGGCAACCCGCCGGAGTTCAACCGCGCGGCGCGGGAGCTTGACATGGCGGCGCTCGACCGCGTGCGGACGCTGGAGATCGAGGCGGATTTCGGCGTCTGGAAGGACTACGCGCTGCCCGGCGGCGTTTACCCTGCGATTCTCTCTTATCTGGAGATGAAGCCGGAGCAGTTCTACCGCGTGACGCTGACGCGTGAGAAGTCGGAGTTTGTCACGGCCAGAGGCTGGGAGGACTTGTCGAGCGTATTGAAGGAATATGAGCGGCAGGGGCTTGCCGTCACGCATTCATTTATGGAAGAATTTCTGCGAAGCAGGGAGACGGCGGCGGATTTTGACGCCTATTACCGGCTGTACCTTCGCTGTATGGGCGCATATCGGATTCCGGAGCTTCTGGACGGGCGTCTGACGCCGGAGGAGACATCCGCGCTGAAGGAAGAGCTGAAGGCGGCCGGGACGGATGTGCGCTGCATGTTTATTCAGCATCTGCTGGCGGCAGCCTCACAGCGCATGACGGCGCTCGGGGAAAAGACCCGCAGGCTCAGGCGCCTGAGAGAGGTGCTGGGACGCTATGAATCCACAGGGCTGACGCCGGAGGAATTTCTGTGGCAGCGCGAACATGAGCGGAAGGTCAAAAAAGAGTACGGTCTTCTGAAGGAGCCGGAGGAGCGCGTCGAGCTTTGGGCAGATTTGAGGCTGCGGGAGATTCTCGACCGGACAGACAGAGAAACAGATATGGTTCGTGCGGCGGATCGGAGAAGCATGCTCACGAAGGAGGGAGAAACGATCGAGGAGGAGCGATCGGCACTTTGCGCCTATCTGGATCAAACGACAGACTTTGTGGCGGAGGTTTTCGGCGAGGAGACAGAGCTGGCCGACTGGCTGCTGGGGCTGCGGCGGCATGGGGATTTCGCATACCTGCGTTTCGACAGACCGGAATACGCAGAACTGCAGGACACCAAAAGCATGGAGCAAAGGCTTGTAAAACAGATAAAAGAGACGGAGGAATTGTATGAAACTGCTGATCGCGTCTGATATTCACGGTTCCGCGTATTACTGCGGAAAATTGCTGGAGGCATATGAGAGAGAGCAGGCGGAGCGCCTGATTCTGCTCGGCGACATTCTCTATCACGGGCCGCGGAACGAGCTGCCGGAGGGCTATGCACCGAAGGAGGTCATCGCGATGCTGAATCCGCTGAAGCGCGACATTCTCTGCGTGCGCGGCAACTGTGACGCCGAGGTCGATCAGATGGTGCTGGAGTTCCCGATTCTGGCGGACTATGGTTTCCTCTACGAGCGCGGACGGATGATTTTCCTGACGCACGGGCATGTGTTTCACGAGGGAAACCTTCCGATGCTGGGGAAGGGCGATATCCTGCTGCACGGGCACACGCATGTGCCGGTCTGCCGCGAGCATGAGGATTATATCTATATGAATCCCGGCTCGGTGGCGATTCCGAAGGAGGGCAGCGCGCACAGCTACATGAGCTATGAGGACGGCGTGTTCCTCTGGAAGGAGCTGGACGGAAAAATTTATAAAAGTTACGAAATATAAAAGTCCGTCCGATGTTTATGTGTCCTTGCATGTCCTAAAGGATTAGCTTCGCATCGCAAGCATGCAGTCCACATAGCCGCCGTCCGCGACTTTTATAGTAAAAGCGCTTGCATTTCGCGAAGTTTCCTATATAATAGGTGCAAGCGGGTTTTCCCAAAACCCGTGAAGATCAATTTACAGGAGGAGACATTATGAAAAAGAAAATCGTAAGTGCGGTTCTCTGTGTGAGCATGGCGGCGGCGCTTCTGGCAGGATGCGGAAGCAGCAGTTCGACGTCGGCGGACACGACAGAGGAGACGACGGAAGAGGAGACCGAAGAGGCCGCCGGGGAAGAGACGGAAGCTGTGGAAGAGGCTTCCGAGGAGTCTGCGGAAGCCGCCGAGGTGACCACGGTCACCGAGGGCGTCCTGACGATGGGCACGAACGCGGCGTTCCCGCCCTATGAGTACTATGACGGAGACGTGGTCGTCGGCATCGACGCGGAGATCGCGGAGGCGCTGGCTGAAAAGCTTGGCCTTACGCTCGAGATCGTGGACATGGACTTCTCGTCCATCATCACCTCCGTGCAGTCCGGCAAGATTGACGTCGGTATCGCGGGTATGACCGTGACCGAGGACAGACTGGAGAACGTGAACTTCACCGATTCCTACGCGACCGGCGTGCAGGTGATCATCGTGCCGGAGGGCTCCGAGATCACGTCGGTGGACGACCTCTCCAATGAGGATCTGCTGATCGGCGTGCAGGAAGGCACGACCGGACATATTTACTGCTCTGACGATTACGGCGAGGACAGAGTGATCGCCTACACGAACGGCGCGACTGCGGTACAGGCGCTGCTGCAGGGCAAGGTGGACTGCGTGGTTATTGACCAACAGCCGGCGCTCTCCTTTGTGGAGGCCAATGAGGGACTTGCGATCCTTGACACAGAGTATGTCATCGAGGAGTACGCGATCGCGGTGTCCAAGGATAATGAGGCGCTGCTCGACGCGCTGAACGCTGCTCTTGCGGAGCTCACGGCGGACGGCACGGTGCAGAGCATTCTCGACACCTACATCACGGCAGAGTAAGTATAAAAAGGGCATCAACGGGGGTGTTCAGCATAGAGCTCTGAACGCCCTCGTTTTCTGAAAGGGGGAGACGGCTTGGAAAAATTAATCAGCGGCCTGAAGCTGGGGCTTTACCAGACCTTCATACTGGACAATAATTACCAGTATTTTATCCGCGGAATCGGAATCACGCTGCTCGTGACAGTCTGCGCGCTGATCCTCGGACTGGTGATCGGCGTGATCATCGCGATCATCCGCTCGGCGCATGATCAGCAGCCGGTAAATAAGAGAGGACCGGTTCTGAAATTCCTGAACGGGGTCTGCAAGGTCTATCTGACGGTGATCCGCGGAACGCCCACGATGGTGCAGCTGCTGATCATGTGGTTTGTCATCTGGGCCAGCGCCCGTGCGACGGACAGCAATATGATCCGCTGCGCGATCCTTACCTTCGGCATCAACTCCGGCGCGTATATCGCGGAGATCGTCCGCTCCGGCATCATGTCGATCGACGCGGGTCAGATGGAGGCGGGCCGTTCCCTCGGCATGAGCTACGCGGACACGATGCGTTTCATCATCATTCCGCAGGCCTTCAAGAATGTGCTCCCGGCGCTCGGAAATGAGATGATCACGCTGCTCAAGGAGACATCGATCGTGACGGTCATCGGCCTCAAGGATCTGACCAAGGGCGCGATGATCATCCAGTCGAAGACCTATCAGGCCTTCGTGCCGTTCTTCGCGATCGCGGCCATCTATCTTGTCATGGTCATGTTCCTGACCTGGCTGCTCGGAAAACTGGAAGGGAGGCTCAGACAAAGTGATATACGTTAAAGGCTTATCGAAATCATTTGGCGATCATCAGGTTCTCAGGCAGATTGACACGCACATTGCTCCCGGGGAGAAGGTCGTCATCGTCGGGCCGTCCGGCTCCGGCAAGTCCACCTTCCTGCGCTGTCTGAACCTGCTGGAGCAGCCGACCGCGGGCACGATCGTCTTCGACGGGCAGGAGATCACCGACCCGAAGACGGATATCAACAAGGTGCGGCAGCACATGGGTATGGTGTTCCAGCACTTCAATCTGTTCGCGAACCTGACGGTGAAGGATAATATCACGCTCGCCCCGCAGCGCGCGAAGATTATGAGTAAATCCGAGGCGGAGGAGGAGGCGATGCGGCTCCTGAAGCTCGTGAACCTCGAGGACAAGGCGGACGCCTATCCGAACCAGCTTTCCGGCGGACAGAAGCAGCGCATCGCGATCGTGCGCTCCCTCGCGATGAAGCCTAAGGTCATGCTCTTCGACGAGCCGACCTCCGCGCTCGACCCGGAGATGGTCGGAGAGGTGCTGGAGCTCATGAAGAAGCTCGCGGACGACGGCATGACGATGGTGGTCGTGACGCATGAGATGGGTTTTGCCCGGGAGGTGGCGACGAGAGTCATGTTCATCGACGAGGGCGTCATCATGGAGGAGAATGAGCCGCGCGAATTCTTTGGAAATCCGCAGAATGAGCGTCTGAAAAGTTTCCTCGCAAAGGTGTTGTAATTTTTGGAAAGCTGTGCTACAATGCTTTTGTTTGACGCATAGGAGGTGTGAAAATGCAGATTCTGAGATATGTTCTCATGGCAATATTTGTACTGATTTGTATCGTGGCGACCGTGCTGGTGCTCATGCAGGAGGGCAAGTCCGACGGCCTCGGCGCTCTCGCGGGTGCGGCGGAGACCTACTGGGGAAAGAATAAGGGCCGTTCGATGGAGGGAGCCATCGCGAAGTGGACGAAGATTTTACTGGTGTTGTTCTTTGTTCTGGCGATTGTCCTGAACCTGAGCGTATTCTGAGTGAAAGCCGGACTACAGATAAGGAAATGATGGGGGCACTCCTGTACGAAAGCAGGAGTGCTTTTCTGGTACAGAGCCATCGTCGCGCCGGATTTCGATATGGCGCCGCCGGGTAGAGGAATATGCGGGAGGGATTATGGGAAAAGACAGTGTAAAGCTGATTGCGAATAATAAAAAGGCCTACCACGATTATTTCATCGAGGACACCTTCGAGGCGGGGATCTCCCTGCACGGCACGGAGGTGAAGTCCCTGCGCATGGGGAAGTGCAGCATCAAGGAGTCCTTCGTGAAGATCGACAAGGGCGAGGTCTTCATCTATCGCATGCACATCAGCCCCTATGAGAAGGGAAATATATTCAACCGTGACCCGCTGCGCGTGCGCAAGCTCCTGCTTCATAAGGCGGAGATTAACAAGCTGCTCGGGAAAACTGCCGAGAAGGGCTACACGATCGTCCCCTTACGCGTCTATTTCAAGGGAAATCTCGCGAAGGTGGAGATCGGGCTTGCCCGCGGCAAAAAGCTCTACGACAAGCGCGCGGATATCGCGAAGAAAGACCTGCGCCGCGAGACGGAGCGCGATTTTAAAGTGAAACATTTGTATTGACGGTTTCGTGCGGCAGCGCGAGCCAGATACCCGGAGGAGCGCCTGAGAGCTTTCACTTCAAAGAGAAAATGCCTGTATGCAGGTACATGCAGGCATGGAATGGTTCTCGCTTACTGCGCTACGTCCTCCTCCGGCACGAGCTCGTCGTACTCCATGGAGTCGAGCATCTCGTCGAAGCCCTCGGAAGCCGCCTCGTATTCCTCGTCCGTCTCGATGTTGCCGAGTATGGGTGCGCCGGACGGGCTCGTCTCGTAGCGGTAGAGATAGACCTCACCGTCCTGATTCTCGCCGTTTTTGTCGAGCGGGAGCAGAGCGATGTACTGCTGCTTTCCGACTTCATAGATACCGACGATCGCGCACTCGACCTGCGTGTCGTCGTCCAGCGTCAGGGTCACCGTCAGGTCTTCAGCACTGCAGGTGGAGCAGTCGCCGGTACATTTTGCTTCATCACAAGTATTGGCCATCTTTCTAACCTCTCAAATTCGTAAATTTTTCGCGGCGCCCCGGATCAAAATGAAACAGGCAGGATTGCCGCGCTGTGTTTTCTCTAAAGATAGCAGAAGAAGAGAAGATTGACAAGGACTTTTTATTCTCAACTTCAAAAAGAACGGGAAAGGAAACGAAATAATATGAAGCTTATTTTTTCTGACAGATCCAATATGCCGGAGGGCATCTTCTCGGTCCTCAATGCGAAGAAGAACGAGCTGCTCGCAGCAGGCCGCACGGTCTACAATTTTTCCGTGGGCACGCCGGATTTTGCGCCGCCCGCGCACATCATGGAGGCGATGAAGGAGGCCTGCGGCAACCCGGAAAATTATAAGTACGCGCTGGCGGACAGGCCGGAGCTTCTGCAGGCGGTCAGCGATTTTTACAGAAGCCGCTTTGGCGTGGAGCTCGCGACGGATCAGATCATGAGCATGTATGGCTCACAGGAGGGAATGGCGCACATCGCGCTGGCGCTCTGCGACCCGGGTGACACGGTGCTGGTGCCGAACCCCGGCTATCCGGTCTTCGGCGCGGGTCCGGAGCTGATGGGCGCGAAGCTCGAAACCTACCCGCTCTACCGCGAGAACAATTTTCTGCCGGATTTCCAGGATATTCCGGAGGAGAGCGCGCGTCGGGCGAAATTCATGATTCTGTCCTATCCGGCGAATCCGGTCTGCTCCGTCGCGGACGATGATTTCTACCGCAGGGCGATCGCCTTCGCGAAAGAATACAATGTGATGCTGCTCCACGACAACGCCTACGCGGACATCGTATTCGGCGGCAGGGAGGGCAAATCCTTCCTGTCCTACGAGGGCGCGATGGACGTCGGCATCGAGTTCTACTCGCTGTCGAAATCCTACAATATGACCGGTATGCGGATCTCCTTCGCCCTCGGAAACCGGGAGATCATCGCGCGCTTCCGGAATGTTCGTTCTCAGATTGATTACGGTATCTTCCTGCCGATCCAGAAGGCGGCGATTGCCGCACTCACCGGGCCGCAGGACAGTGTGAAGGAGCAGTGCAGAGCCTATGAGGAGCGCTGCCGCGCGCTCTGCCGCGGTCTGACCAGTATTGGCTGGGAGGTGCCGGACGGACAGGGCACGATGTTCGTGTGGGCTCCGATTCCGAAAAATTTCAGCAGCAGCGAGAAGTTCGTGATCGAGCTGATGGAGCGAACCGGCGTCATCGTCACGCCGGGAACGGCTTTCGGCAGTCTCGGGGAGGGCTACGTGCGCATGGCGCTCGTCTATCCGGTGGAGACGATCGAGAGCGTCGTCCGCCTGATCGACGGGAGCGGTATTCTGCGGTCATGAGTTTTGTAGATGTCTACACGGATTTTATCTTTCTGGAGGATGCGCCGGAGAGGGCGGATATCATCTTCATCCCCGGCTCGGACGAGGGAGCGCTGGCTCTGCGCGCCGCCGAACTTTGGCGGGCGGGCTATGCGCCGCGGATCCTTCCTTCGGGGAAATACGGAAAGCTCGTCGGGCATTTCAAGGGCGATTCCCGTTTCGGGACGGAGTGCGCGTTCCTCTGTGATATTCTCGAAAAGGAGGGCGTGCCGCCCGAGGCGATTCTGGGCGAGCAGGAATCCACCTACACCTATGAGAACGCGATGTTCTCCCGCCGTGTGACCGATGAGGCAGGACTCGAGATCCGGACGGCGCTGCTCTGCTGCCAGGCCTACCACGCGCGCCGCGCGAGCCTCTACTATCAGGTCTGCTTTCCGGAGGCGCGGATCCTTGTCTGCCCCGTCGTGACGAAGGGGATCAGCCGCGAAAACTGGTATCAGGACGAGGCGTCCACGGAGCTGGTTCTTAAGGAAGTGGAGCACTGCGGCACGCAGTTTGGAGAAATTTTCCGGGAATATCGAAAGAAACAGTTGAAATTATCCTGAAAAAAGGTAATATAGAAGAGTGTGAACTTTATTTTATGGTATAACAGAAAAGGAGAAGTGTATGAAAATTGTAGTATTGGACGGTTACACGGAGAATCCGGGCGATATCAGCTGGGCGCCGCTGGAGGCGCTGGGCGAGGTCACAGTGTATGACAGGACGGCCTATGAGGAGTCCCCGCTGATCGCGGAGCGCATCGGCGATGCGGAGATCGTAGTCATGAACAAGACGCCGATCAGCAAAGAGACGATCGACAAGTGCCCGAACCTGAAGGCGATCGCGGTGTTGGCCACCGGTTACAACGTGGTGGACTGCGAGTATGCGAAGAGTAAGAATATTCCGGTGATGAACGTGCCGGTCTACGGCACGGACAATGTCAGCCAGTTCGCGGTGGGTCTGCTGCTGGAGGTCTGCTCGCACATCGGCTATCACAATGATTCCGTACATGCGGGCGAGTGGGCGTCGAATCCCGACTGGTGCTACTGGCACTATCCGATGATCGAGGTCTCCGGAAAGACTGCCGGCATCATCGGCCTTGGCCGTATCGGACAGAACACTGCGAAGATCCTGAACGCGATGAATGTGAAGGTGCTCGCCTATGATTCGTTCCAGAGCGACGCAGGCCGCGCGGTGGCCGAGTATGTGGAGCTGGACGAGCTGCTGGCGAAGTGCGATTTCATCTTCCTGCACTGCCCGCTGTTCCCGTCGACGGAGGGGATTATCAATAAGGACAATATTGCGAAGATGAAGGACGGCGTCGTGATCATCAACAACAGCCGCGGACCGCTCGTTGTGGAGCAGGACCTCTACGACGCGCTGGAGAGCGGAAAGATTGCCGCAGCCGCGCTGGACGTGGTCTCCACGGAGCCGATCAAGGCGGACAATATCCTCCTGAAGGCGAAGAACTGCATTATCACGCCGCATATCTCCTGGGCGACGAAGGACGCCCGCGAGCTCATCATGAATACGACCGCGGAGAATATCAAGTCCGTGATCGACGGCGCGCCGATCAATGTAGTAAACAAGTAAAAAAAAGCGGCTGCCTCACTCGCGGGGGCAGCCGTTTTTGTCATCCGGATAAAATCAGGCCTCTCTTTCCAGGCGCTTCTGATGAATCTGATCCTCGATATAGGAGATGAGAAGACTCATCGAGGGCGTGAGCTCTTTCTCTTTTTTCAGAAGAAATCCCTTCAGAAAACGGATCAGATTCTCCAGCGGACGGACGGAAAACAGATCCGTATCCGAGAGCTGGCTGAATTCGTCGCGCGTCACAAAGGCGATCCCGCGGCCCTCCTCCACCATCTCGCGCATGATGCGGATCGGCTGCAGTGTGTAGAAGGCCTTGTCGATGTGATTTGCCCGGAACTCCTCTTTCAGGCGCGCGTAGATCAGCGAGCCGGGCGGGAAGGTGATCAGCGTCTCGTTTTTCAGCATGGAGATGGAGACTTTTCTGTAGTTTTCGAGCGGATGGCCCTTCGGGAGCATCGCGTAGAGTTCACAGTTCTGCAGCGGAATGGTGCGGAATTTGTTGAGATCGAGATCCTCGGGAATCAGGGTGTAGGTTAGATCGAGATCCCCGGACTCCAGCATCGAGAGCATCTGATTGTGAAAAACATCGTGCACGACGATGTCGATCTGCGGATATTTCTGCTGAAAATCCGAGTAGATCGGCGTCAGCAGCCAGGCGCCGCGCGTGGGGTGGAAAGCGGTGTGGATCGTCTTGCGCGCCGGGAGAAGGAACTCCTTCATATCTCTCTCGGCGTAGGCCACCGCATCCAGAATCGTGTTGACATGGTGCATGAAGTGTTCGCCGGCCGGAGTGAAAACCAGCGGCTTGGAATTGCGGTCGATCAGCGTTGTGCCCAGCTCCGCTTCCAGCTTCTGAATGGCATTTGAAATGGACGGCTGAGAAATATAGTGCTCCTCCGCTGCCTTGGAAAAATTTCTTACCCGATAAATTGTCTTCAGATATTCCAGTTTTTTTAAATCCATATGCAACCTCAGCCCGTAGAAAAAAATAACAAAATCGAAATATTTCTTACTATTTTACTGGTTTTCAGGGTAATAGTCAAGCCTGTGGGATTTTTGCACTATAGTTTTAAACTATACCACTATTCAAAAGACATATTGTACATAAAAGGTCGAATCATTTATGATTGAAATATGCAAACAGTACAAAAAAACAGAGAGCATTCAGGAGAATAAGATGCGTTCACAGCCGCGGAGCGAACAGTGTTTTATTCTTTTTGACTGCAAACTGACGAATGTGCCGTATGCAGGTAATTCCACCAGTCTCGAAAAAGGAGATAGAAAGGATCGAGTGATATGAATAAGGAAATCACGATTGAGGAGCTGAAGGAAAGAGCAAAGCAGCTCAGGAAAACGGCTGTCACCATGATCTATGAGGCACAGTCGGGTCATCCGGGCGGATCGCTCTCCATAGCGGACATCGTCGCCTGCCTGTATTTCAGGGAGATGAATGTGGACCCGAAGAATCCCCGCTGGCCGGATCGCGACAGATTTATCCTGTCAAAGGGTCATGTGTGCCCGATTCAGTATTCAGCTCTCGGAATTCTGGGATACTTCCCGGAGGAGGACTTACATACGCTTCGTAAAGAGGGATCGAAGCTGCAGGGACATCCTTCCATGACGAAATGCCCGGGCATCGATATTTCGACGGGTTCCCTCGGACAGGGCCTTTCCTGCGGCGTAGGTATGGCGCTTGCAGGTAAGAGAGACAAAAAAGACTATATGGTATACGTAGTAGTCGGCGACGGCGAGGCCGATGAGGGGCAGATCTGGGAGGCCGTTATGTGCGCTTACCGGTATCAGCTCGACAATCTGGTCGTTATCATCGATAACAACGGCCTTCAGCTGGACGGCACGACGGACGAGATCATGCCGCATCTTGATCTGACGAAGAAATTTGACGCGTTTGGCTACGACACCTATGAGATAGACGGCCACAATATGGAAGAGATCGTGGCTACCTTCGATAAGATTCAGACTGTAAAGAACGGAAAACCGAAATTTGTCAATGCCCACACCGTCAAGGGCAAGGGCGTTTCCTATATGGAAAATCAGCTTGCATGGCACGGCGCGGCGCCGAATGACGAGCAGTATGCTCAGGCTATGAAAGAACTTGAGGAGGGGATTTAGGATGAGCGAGTTGATAGCGACCCGTAAAGGCCTCGGCGACGAGCTGGTAGCGCTTGGGAAAGAAAATGAAGATATTTATGTAGTTGACGTGGATATCGCAAAATCCTGCATGACGACCACCTTTGCGAAGACCCTGCCGGAGCAGCATGTGAATGTGGGTATCGCGGAGCAGGACGCGGCGGGCGTGGCTGCGGGTCTCGCGACCTGCGGAAAGATTCCGTTTGTGGTCACCTATGCGGTGTTCGGTTCTCTGAGAATGTGCGAGCAGATCAGACAGGAGATCTGCTATCCGAAGCTGAATGTCAAGATCGCCTGCTCTCACGGCGGCGTGACGCCGGCGAACGACGGCGCCTCCCATCAGTGCATCGAGGATATGGGCGTTCTGCGTACCCTTCCGAATATGACGGTCATCATGCCGGCGGACTACTGGTCGGCGAGAAAGCTGATCCGTGCGGCGGCTGAGATGGACGGCCCGTGCTACCTTCGTTTCACCCGTGACGCGATCCCGGTTATCTACGATGAGAACGATACCTTCGAGATCGGCAAGGCAAAGCAGCTCCGTGACGGCTCCGACGTGGCCATCATCGCAAACGGCGACACGGTGCGTCTGGCGATCACGGCGGCAGAGCAGCTCGCGGCGGACGGCATCAGCGCACGTGTGATCGATATGCACACGGTCAAGCCGCTTGACAAGGCTGCTGTCGAGGCCTGCGTGAACGACATCGGAAAGATCATCACCGTCGAGGATCACAATATCATCAATGGTCTGGGCGGAGCGGTCTGCGAGGTCGTCGCCGAGATGGGCAAGGGCAAGGTAAAGAGGATCGGTATCCAGGATCAGTTCGGCATGTCCGCGCCTTATGAGAGACTGCTGGCGATCAACGGCATTACGGTAGAAAACATTGTGGAACAGGCGAAGGCCATTTAAATAGTCCAGAATAAAAGGAGTGTATAGTTATGAGTTTTGCAGGAAAAGTTGCCATCGTGACAGGCTCCGGATCCCCGAGAGGAATCGGTCGTGAGATCACGCGCGTACTTGCGGAGAAAGGCTGCAGCGTTGCGGTTGCGGACATGAATCTCGAAGGCGCACAGGCGAACGCGGACGAGCTGAAGAAGGATTTCGGCTGTGATTCCATGGCGGTCAGCGTCAATATCACGGACGAGGATTCCGTAAAAGCGATGTTCGACGCAGTATTCGCGAAGTATGGCAGGATTGATATCCTCTGCAACAATGCAGGCATCACCCAGCCGGTTACGATCGACGAGATGACGAAGGACGACTTCATGAAGATCATGAACGTAAACCTGGTCGGTACCTTCCTCTGCTCGAAGCTGGTCGTACCCTACATGGTCAAGGGCAGCTACGGCAGGATCGTGAACACCTCCTCCGTATCAGCGAAGTGCGGCGGCGGCGTGTACGGCGGCGCTCACTACTGCGCGGCGAAGGCCGGCATCATCGGCTTCACGAGAGCGCAGGCGATGGAGCTCTGCAAGGCCTACAAGGACATGATCACGGTCAACGCGGTCTGCCCGGGCCTGATTGCGACGGACATCCGCGCGACGCTCTCCGATGAGAAGGAGAAGGAGTCCCGCGCGAAGCAGGCGATGGGACGTGCAGGCACAGCCCGCGAGGTCGCCAACACCATCGCATGGCTGGCGTCGGACGAGGCATCCTACGTATCCGGTGAGGATATCAATATCAATGGTGCAACCTATTTTGGTTAAATAAATTCATTTCAACAAGGAGGATTGAAAAATGAAGAAGAGAGTAATGGCACTGCTGCTTGCTACCGCGATGGTGGCGGCCCTTGTCGGATGCGGAGGATCCAGTTCCAGTTCTTCCAGCAGCACGACGACGGAGACCACGGATGACACGGAAGCGGCCGACGACAGCGAGGCGAGTTCGGATGCTGAGATCACCTATGATACGCCGGAGTACACGATCAAGCTCGGACACAGCGACACGACGACGAACCTTCTGAACGTATCCCTGGAGAACTTCGCGGATTACGTCTATGAGCAGTCAAACGGCCGCGTACAGGTCGACATCTATGCGGCGGAGCAGCTCGGCTCCAACGCGGAGATGGCTGAGATGATCGAGATGGGTTCCCTGGACGCGATGATGCTTCCGCAGGGCAACGAGGCGGAGTACGCTGAGAAGATGAACGCGCTCGGACTTCCGTTCCTGTTCAGCAGCTACGACGCGGTGTATGAGGTTCTGGACGGCGAGATTGGCGAGGAGCTGACCGAAGGCCTTGAGGACCACAACATGATCCAGCTTGCTTACTGGGAGAACGGTCTGCGTCAGGTTACCAACAGCGTGCGCCCGATCGAGGAGCCGTCCGATCTGGAAGGTCTGAAGATCCGTACCCCGGAGGATTCCATGACGATCGCCATTTTTGAGGCGCTCGGCGCGTCGGCTTCCCCGCTGGCATTTTCGGAACTCTATCTTGCGCTGCAGCAGGGCACCTTCGATGGCCAGGAGAACCCGGTTGCGAACATCTATGCGAACAACTTCCAGGATGTGCAGGATTACCTCAGCATCACGAACCACAAGTATGAGTGCAAGAACATGATCTTCTCGCTCACGACCTGGAACAGCCTGCCGGAGGATGTGCAGGAGCTGCTTCAGGAAGCGGCTGTGATCTATGGCAACGAGCATCGTCAGGCGATCGTGGACAACCAGGATCAGATGCTTGCGGAGCTGGAAGAGGCCGGCATGCAGGTGAGCTATCCGGATACCACCGCTTTCCAGGAGGCGACGGCGTCTGTGTATGATGATTTCTATGCGCAGTATGACTGGGCAGAGGATCTGGTAGCGAGAATTATGGAAGTGGTGGATTCGGTCGAGTAGGGGTTTACTTCCGACAGCATCCATACATAGTCTGAAGAGACTGTAATATCGTATGACAGTTCGGGCAGGGCACGAAGACAAGTGAATGTCCTGCCCGACTGTCATATCTTTAGAGAGAGGTAGATGGAGTGAAAGCTTTTGATAAATTTTGTGACATTCTCGATGGAATAGCCAGCGTGGTCTGCACGATTTTCGTGATTTTCCTGACGCTGCTGATCGGGATCAATGTCATCATGCGCTACGTATTCAGTTCCCCGATTGCGTGGCAGTATGAGGCGACCCTCGTATGTATGTCCTGGATCGTGTTCATCGGAATGGTTATCACCTTCCACAATGATGAAAACATGCGGCTGACCTTCGTGTCGAACGCCATGCCGGAAAAGGTGCGCAATGTCTGGATTGTGGTCATGGATTTGATCACGCTCGCGTTCCTGATCGTCGGAGGCTATTACAGCATCTCGGTCGTACAGAACGCGATGTCGACGTCCTATCAGACTATCCCTGTCAGCAAGATGTTCTTTTATCTGCCGTTCCCGATCGGCTGCGCGATGAGCGCCTGTCAGATCATCAATATCAGCTATAAGAGACTGACCGGGCGGCTGAACGTCCCTGCTGAGGAAGAGGAGGTTTGATTTTATGATAGTTCAGAATGTTATATTGTTAATGGGGGTATTTATCATTCTGATGGTCTGCGGAGTCCCGATCGCGTTCTCCCTGTCCATCTCGGCGATGGTGACGGCGCTGGCTACGGGCCAGTTCCAGGCAACAGCTATCGTCCACCGTATGATCGGTAACTCGAGTTCGTATACGCTGCTCGCGATTCCCTTCTTCATCCTGGCTGCGAAGCTGATGAATACGGGCGGTATCACAAGACGAATATTCCGCTGCTGTTCCGCATGGGTTGGCTGGATTCCTGGCGGCCTTGGGCACGCGAACGTGCTGGCGTCCATCGTTTT
Source organism: Lachnospiraceae bacterium (assembly GCA_020860645.1). Lineage (GTDB taxonomy): Bacteria > Bacillota > Clostridia > Lachnospirales > Lachnospiraceae > Hominiventricola. Next base: position 19,547 of record JAJBTX010000077.1, read on the forward strand.
CTCCGGCATGAGCGGATCCGCGGTGGCAGACGCCGGTGGACTTGGCCAGATCGAGGTCGACGCCATGATCGACGAGGGCTTTGATCCGGATTTCGCGGCGGGCGTTACGGCGGCTTCTGCGACGATCGGACCGATTATCCCGCCGTCCATCCCGATGGTTGTCTATGGTATGATGACGGAAGTCTCGGTCGGTGCGCTCTTTATCGCCGGTATTGTACCGGGTCTGGTGCTCGCCCTCGCGACCAGCGTTCTCGTCTTCATCATGGCGAAGAAGCGCCATTATCCGGTGCATAAGTTCAATCTGCACGAGGCACTGTCCTCGACAAAGCATGCGCTTCTGTCCCTGCTGACGCCGGTTCTCATCATCGGCGGCATCTGGACAGGCGTTTTCAGCCCGACCGAGGCGGCCTGTGTAGCTTCGATTTACGCGTTTTTCCTGTCCGTGATCGTCTATCGCGAGATGACGCTCAAGCAGGTCTGCAAGGAGATCCGCCAGGCAGTGGCCGACAGCGCCGGTATCCTGGTCATTATCTGCGGCGCGGCCGCGTTCTCCTGGCTCGTGACGATGATGGGTATGACCAGTGCGCTTTCTACCGCGCTGACAAGCTTGACGAGCAACAAGTACATCATGCTGTTGATCCTGAACATCGCGTTCCTGATCATCGGTATGTTCATGGAAGCGCTGGCGGTCATGACGATCACGATCCCGTTCCTGATCCCGCTGATGACCTCCTTCGGCATCAATGCGGTTCATCTGGGCGTCGTCCTGGTGCTGAACCTCATGATCGGCCTCTGCACGCCTCCGGTTGGCACCTCGCTGTTCATCTGTGCGAAGACGGCGAAGATTACGATCGAGCAGATGTACAAGGCAATCCTGCCCTTCCTGGTTCCGCTGGTTCTCGTGCTGCTGCTGATTACCTACGTTCCGGGAATCGTGACCTGGCTGCCGACAGTGCTGGGAATGATCTGATACATATTGATACGGAAAGTAAGACCCGGGTGTGTCCTTTTGGGGAGCGCCCGGGTTTTTAATGGGCTTTTATGGGAAAGTCTATTTACAATCCGACGGGGATGCCTGTATAATATTTTATAAAAGTCCCAGATGGACTTTTATAAGAAGGAGAGAGAAGAGCGATGAAAATTGTGATAGCGATTGACTCCCTGAAGGGAAGTTTGAGCTCCATGGAGGCGGGGCGCGCGATCGAGCGCGGCGTGAGAAAGGTGCTCCCGGAGGCAGAGATCCTCGTAAAGCCGGTGGCGGACGGCGGGGAGGGCACGACGGAGGCCTTCGTCGAGGGTATGGGCGGAGAGCCGGTGCAGGTACAGGTGCACGGGCCTCTTGAGACGCCGGTGACGGCGGAGTATGGACTGCTGCGTGAGACCAATACGGCGATTATGGAGATGGCCGCGGCTGCGGGTATCATTCTGATCGGCAAGGACAAACGGCCGCTCGACGCGACGAGCTACGGCGTCGGCGAGATGATCCGTGACGCGATCGGCCGCGGCTGCCGGGATTTCATCGTCGGCATCGGCGGCAGCGCGACGAACGACGGCGGCATCGGCATGCTGACGGCTCTGGGCTTCGAGTTCCTGGATGAGAAGCGCGAGCCCGCCGGGATCAGTGCCTCCGCGCTGGGAAAGGTCGCCGCGATCCGCATGGACGGCGCGCTCCCGGAGCTGAAGGACTGCCATTTTCGCGTGGCCTGTGATGTAAATAATCCGCTCTGCGGGGAGATCGGCGCCACTTATATTTTCGGGCCGCAGAAGGGCGTGACGGACAATATGAAGGAGGCTCTTGATCAGGACATGGCATCCTTCGCGCGGGTCGCGGCGAAGGCGGCGGGCAGGGACTGCACACTCACACCGGGCGCGGGCGCCGCGGGAGGTCTGGGCTTTGCCTTCCTGACCTTCCTGAACACGGAGCTGCAGCCGGGTATTGAGCTGGTCATGGACGCGGTGGAGATGGACCGGGCGCTCGAGGGGGCGGATCTGGTCTTCACCGGCGAAGGCCGTCTCGACCAGCAGACCGCGATGGGCAAGGTTCCGGTCGGCATCGCCGGAATGGCGAAAAAGCATGGCGCGAAGGTCGTGGCTCTGGCCGGTTCGATCGCTCCCGGCGCGGAGGCCTGCAACGAGAACGGCATCGACGCTTTCTTCCCAATTCTGCGCGGCGTGTGCACGCTTGACGAGGCGATGGATCCGGCGACGGCTGCGGAGAATATGGAGAATACAGCGGAGCAGGTGGCGCGCCTGGCGGCGGCATTTGCCTGAGCTGTGCAGCACTGTGGAAAGTCGTCCCACGCAGAATCCACGCTCGGCCCTTGTGGAGCCGGGATTGCCCATGCCGGGTCTTTTCACAACAACGACTTGAAAAATCATGGATTTGTGATAGTATAAATTTATGTATACATGGTCGGAAATGTTTTCGGCGGCCGTGAAGATTACAGAAAAGGAGAGAACCATGCAGACTTTAGAACTGAAAAAGATCGCAAATGAAGTCCGCAAAGGGATTGTGACCGGCGTGCACAGCGCAAAGGCGGGACATCCCGGCGGAGCTTTGTCTGCGGCAGACATTTTCACGTAGCTCTATTTTGCGGAGCTTAAAATTGACCAGAAGAATCCTAAGGATCCGGACCGCGATCGTTTTGTATTGTCCAAGGGACACACCGCGCCGGGTTACTACAGCGCGATGGCACAGAGGGGCTATTTCCCGCTGGAGGAGCTGCTGACGCTCCGCCATGTGGGCAGCCGCCTGCAGGGTCATCCGTGCATGCAGGATCTTCCGGGCATCGACATGTCGTCGGGCTCCCTGGGACAGGGCATCTCCGCTGCGGTCGGTATGGCGATCGCTGCGAAGCTGGATGGAAAATCTTATCGCGTCTACACGCTGCTCGGCGACGGCGAGCTCCAGGAGGGACAGGTCTGGGAGGCTGCGATGCTGGCAGCCCACAGGAAGCTGGACAACCTTGTCGTGATCGTGGACAACAACGGACTTCAGATCGACGGAAAGATCGAGGACGTCAACTCCCCGTATCCGATTGACAAAAAGTTCGAGGCTTTCAATTTCCACGTGATCAACGTGGCGGACGGCAACGACATGGATCAGCTGCGGGCCGCGTTCGAGGAGGCCCGGACCGTGAAGGGGCAGCCGACGGCGATCATCGCGAAGACCGTCAAGGGCAAGGGCGTTTCCTTCATGGAAAATCAGGCGTCCTGGCATGGCACGGCGCCGAATGATGAGCAGTACGCGGTGGCAATGGCAGATTTGGAGAAAGTGGGGGAAGCGTTATGTCAGAAGTAAAGAAGATCGCGACAAGAGAGAGCTACGGCAACGCCCTGGCGGAGCTGGGCGCGCAGAATCCGGATATCGTGGTGCTGGACGCGGACCTCGCGGGCGCGACGAAGACCGGCGTTTTCAAGAAAGCCTTCCCGGACCGTCATATCGACTGCGGTATCGCCGAGGGAAATATGATGAGCGTAGCGGCCGGACTCTCGACCGCGGGCAAGATTCCCTTCGCGTCCACTTTCGCGATGTTCGCGGCGGGCAGAGCCTTCGAACAGGTGCGCAACTCCATCGGCTATCCGCATATAAATGTAAAGATCGGTGCGACCCACGCGGGCATTTCGGTCGGCGAGGACGGCGCGACGCACCAGTGCAATGAGGACGTCGCTCTGATGCGCACGATCCCGGGCATGACGATCATCGTCCCCTCCGATGACGTGGAGGCGAGAGCTGCGGTGAAGGCTGCCGCGGAGTATGTGGGACCGGTTTATATGCGATTCGGACGTCTCGCGGTGCCGGTCATCAACGACAATCCGGATTATAAGTTCGAGATCGGCAAGGGCATCACGCTGCGCGAGGGCACGGACGTGACCATCATCGCGACCGGCCTGGAGGTCTGCGAGAGCCTGGAGGCGGCGAAGCTTCTGGAGGCGGACGGCATTTCCGCCGAGGTGATCAATATTCATACGATTAAGCCGCTGGATGTGGAGCTGGTCGTCGCGTCCGTGAAGAAGACCGGCAAGGTCGTGACGGTAGAGGAGCACTCGATCATCGGCGGCCTCGGCGGCGCGGTGGCGGAGACCCTCTCGGAGAACGCGCCGACGAAGATGCTGCGCATCGGCGTCGAGGACCGCTTCGGTGAGTCTGGCCCGGCGAAGGTGCTGATCGAGAAGTTCGGCCTGGACGGGAAGGGCATTTACGGAAAGATCAAGGCCTGGCTGTGATGTGCTCATATAGGGCAATCATGTGTCTTTGCACGTAAGCGGCTGCCCTAAAGGATTTATCCTAAAGGACTAACTGCGTGTCGTGCTCTTTAGAGTACCAACTACGTGTTGTGTTCGTAAGAGTATGCAGTTTATATAAACAAGGTCCGAAATATGTATAAGAATAGAGGAGTATGGCCACTTGGAATCAAATGATCCGTCTGGCGCATACTCCTTTTTTGCTTCTTTGTGTTGGATGTGCGGATATGTCAGTCTGCCATGCCTTTATGCTTTGCATAGCTTCACGACAATTTTCCGCGAATTCTGCAAGCCCGGAAAATCATCAGCTCGGATAGTGCAGGCGCTCCTCCGGGATATCGTAGAGCACCTCGTCGAGATACCTTCTGGCAAGCCACTTCGCCATCGGAAGGTTCATGTCCAGATAGTTTCCGCAGTCCTGCGGGGCGACCCCGGGGATATCGCCCTCGTAGTCCCGGATAAACTCATACATCTCGATCAGCAGATTCACGATGTCAGCCGACTCGAAATCTCCGATCAGCAGCAGATAGAATCCGGTGCGGCAGCCCATCGGCCCGAAGTAGAGCGTCTTTGCCCCATAGAGCGGATGGTTTCGCAGGAAGGTCGCGCCGAGGTGTTCGATGGCGTGCATCTCCGCGATGTTCATGACCGGCTCGTCGTTCGGACTCGTCATGCGAAGATCAAAGGTCGTGACGACCGTGTCCCCGACCGGGTCCTTTCTCGACACGTAGACGCCGGGAATCAGGCGGATGTGGTCGACTGTAAAACTCGTAATTTTCTCCATAACCGTATAGCCTCCTTTTTCTCCACTATAGCAAAGTTGATTGACAAAGGCAAGGAAGAAAGTTATGATGATATAGAGTTTGCTACAAGTGACGCCATGCGAGGCATATATCTATCTGAAAACGCGCTCTCGCTCAGTGGTCAGCGTAGCGGACACTAAACTCAGTCTGCGCCTTTCGGCTTGACTTCGTTAAGTGCCGACGCTGCCCAATGGTTTTCATATAGATATATGTCTCGCACAGCTCAGGTATAGAGAGCGTTATACATCATAACAAATGGGGAGGATACAGGCGATGTTTGAGGGAAAAAAAGTTTTATTCAGCGGGATGCAGGCCACCGGGAACCTGACGCTGGGAAATTATCTGGGGGCGCTCCGCAACTGGGTGAACCTCTGTGACGAATATGAATGCTTTTACAGTGTGGTGGATCTGCACTCGATCACGATCCGCCAGGACCCGGCGACGCTCCGGAAGCGCGCGCGCAGCCTGCTGATGATCTATATCGCGGCGGGCATTGATCCGGAGAAGAACTGCCTGTATTACCAGTCACATGTGTCGGGACACGCGGAGCTCGCGTGGATTCTGAACTGCTTCACCTACATGGGAGAGCTGAACCGGATGACGCAGTTCAAGGATAAGTCCGCGAAGCATGCGGACAATATCAACGCCGGACTTTTCACCTATCCGGTGCTGATGGCGGCGGATATTCTGCTCTACCAGGCGGATGTTGTACCGGTTGGCATTGACCAGAGACAGCATCTGGAGATCACGCGGGATATTGCCCAGCGTTTCAATGCGATTTACGGCGATGTGTTCACCGTGCCGGAGGGCTATTATGGGAAGGTCGGCGCGAAGATCATGAGCCTGCAGGATCCCTCGAAGAAGATGTCCAAATCTGACGAGAACCCGAACGGTTCGATCTATCTGATGGACGACCCGGATACGGTCATGCGCAAGTGCAAGCGTGCGGTGACGGATTCCGAGGCGCAGATTCTCTACCGGGATGAGCAGCCCGGCATTCATAATCTGATCGACATCTACAGCGCCTGCACGTCGAAAACGCCGGAGGAGGTCGTGAAGGAATTCGATGGAAAGGGCTACGGCGAGTTCAAGATGGCCGTGGGAGAGGCCGTGATCAGCGTGCTGAAGCCGCTGCAGCAGCGCTATGCCGAGCTGGAGAAGGATAAGGCCTATATCGACGGGATTATTAAGGCGAACGCCGAGAAGGCTTCGTATGTATCCACGAAGACGCTGCGCAAGGTGCAGCGCAAGGTCGGCTTCCCGGACCGGGTGCGCTGAAGAGGTCAGTCGGTGGCAGGGTGGCGTTCCCGCAGGGAGTAGACGCAGCCGCAGTAGTCCTGCCGGTAGAGCCCATACTCTTTTGACAGCTCGATGGAGCGCTTGTAGCCGTCCCGTTTCTTGAAATCATTCGGGAGCCAGCGAAGGTTGTATTCCGCGGCCAGTGCTTCGCCGATCTCATTGAGCTTATCCGCGTTTTTCAGGGGACTGATGGACAGGGTTGTGGCAAAGTAGTCGCAGCCCTTTTCTTTTGCCGTTTTTGCCGCTTCGGTGAGGCGCAGGCGGTAGCAGCGGAAGCAGCGCTCGCCGCCCTCCGGCAGGGACTCCAGCCCTTTTGCGCAGGCGTAGAAATCCTCCGGGCGGTATTCGCCCTCCAGAAAATTAACCGGATATCGTGTCGGCAGCTCCCGGATCAGGCGCTGCTGTTCCTGCACCCGGCAGCGGTATTCGCTCTCCGGGTAAATGTTCGGGTTGTAGTAGAGCAGCGTAATCCGGAAATATTCCGCCAGATATTCCAGTACATAGCTGCTGCAGGGCGCGCAGCAGCTGTGCAGAAGGAGTGTCGGGGCGGTTCCTGTCTCCCGAATATGCGCAAGTTCCTTATCAAGTTCCTTCTGATAGTTTCGTTTGTTCATGTTTTTCTGTCTGGCTTTCCTATTTTGCACGCCCGCGTCGGCGGACATGCCTGTTTGCTTATCGGTAGAATGATTATATTAGATTTCCCGTAAAAATTCAAATTGTATATTTTACGTGGGAAGTGTTTTTCCTGCTGTTTGACAAAGTATCAATAAAATGATATATTGTACTTGTATATCATTTTATTGATACTTTGGGAGGGGATGAAATGATTGTCTATCACGGTTCACCCAGGATAGTTAAAAAGCCGATATATGGATTGGGTTCTGAGACAAACGACTATGGAAGAGGATTTTACTGTACAGAGAATGCAGAGCTTGCCAGAGAATGGGCCTGTCCCGCGGTTAAAGACGGTTTTGCCAACAAGTACGAGCTGGATTTGAGTGATTTAAACGTATTGTATTTAAATAAAGATGGATATCATATTCTGAACTGGATTGCTGTATTGCTGAAGCATCGGATTTTTCCGAAACGTTCTCCTGTTGCAAGAGAGGCGGATCAGTATATAAAGGGTGAATTTTTACCGGATATTTCCGGCTTTGATGTGATTTGTGGTTACCGGGCGGATGATTCTTATTTCTCGTATGCAAAGGACTTTTTGAACAATACGATTTCAGTAAACCAACTGTCGCAGGCTATGAAGCTTGGCGAACTTGGAGAGCAGATCGTCTTAATGAGTAAAAAGGCTTTTGGGAAAATACAGTATATAGAATACGAACTGGTAGACGGAAGTATTTATAACCCTCGTCGCATGGAGCGTGAGGAAAGAGCGAGGAGGACTTATCTTAACAATCACGGACAGGACTTTGCCTCGGTTCAAAATGATCTGTTTGTGCTGGATATTATAAGAGAGCAGGTGAGAAATGATGACCCGCGCTTACGATGAAATCTATCTTGACGACGCTATGGAAAATCTGGGAAGCGCGTTGGAATACGCCGTTCTTGTGGCAGACCTTGGCGGGCAGGAATTCTTGGATCTTTTTATTGCTACTGAAATCGCGGACGAATTCGGTATGGGAAATGTAAGCTATATTTCGGGAATGTCAGGCATTGAGCTGTGCAGGATTATCCTGCGGGAGTGTGGCTTGCCTTTGCCGGAAGAAACCGGGATTTCCCATATTGATTATCCAGCTGAGTATTGGGTTGGATGGATACTCGCATATTATCAATGGTATACGGGAAAGACCTTTTCCACGATTTGCAGAAGACTGAGGTTTGCAGAACTTGGTCAGCTTTATGATGTGCTTCATGAAGCGGACCCGAGCAAGGCAGTCAGCGTGTTTGACGCCATGATGAGCGTAAAATATGAAACCAATCTGGCCGTTCTGAGGAAAAACAGGGATCTCACGCAGGATGAGCTGGCCAGACGCGTGGGTGTGTCGATCCGCTCCATTCAGCTGTATGAGCAAAGGCAGAGCGATATTAACAGGGCAAAACATCATCATTTGCAATCTATAGCCCGGGTTCTCGGCTGCAATATCGAGGACATTCTGGAGTGAGTAAAACAGCCGGGGCAGCGAGCTTGCAATTTTAAGCTTATATGATAAAATGACGATAGAAAACGGACGTAACGGTCGGAGCAAAAGGAGGAACATCATAATGGAAATGATTGCATGTCTGAAGACAAGAAGAAGCATCCGCAAGTATAAGGAGGAAAAGATTCCGCGCAGCCTGATTGAGGAGATCGTGGAGATCGCGCGTTACGCGCCGACCTGGAAGAACAGCCAGACGCCGGGCTACGTGGTGGTGGACAGCCAGGAGCTGAAGGAGGAGATCGCTGCGAACTGTGTCGCGGGCTTCGCGAAAAACGCGGCTATGATCCGGACCTCGGCGGCGCTGGTCGTGCTGACCTATACCACCGGAATTTCCGGCTACGATCCGGACGGCTCGTTCACGACCTGCAGAGGCGACGCCTGGGAGTCCTTCGACGCCGGAATCGCAGCCCAGACCTTCTGCCTGACGGCCTGGGAGAAGGGCATCGGCTCCTGCATTATGGGACTTTTCGAGGAGGACAAGGTGGCGAAGGCCGTCGGTCTTCCGGAGGGGAAGCGGGTCGCGGCGCTGATCGCGCTCGGCTATCCGGATGAAGAGCCGAAGGTCCGCCCGCGCAAAGAGGTGGAAGAGCTGCTGAGCTTTCGCTGAAGAGGACGCGTCTATGGAAGAGCAGAGACTGGCGCGCGTCCGGACATTTCTCGAGGAGCGCGGCTGGGAATATCAGTATACGGAGGAGGACGGCTGCGGGAGCCTTGATTTCGACTACCGCGGCGTTCCCTACCATATCTGGGAGTACGAGGAAGACGGCGCGCGGGGCGTGGAGACGAACCTGCGGCACGGAGGCCGCCAGGAGGAGATCGGCGGCGACTACGAGGCAGAAATTCTGGAAATCATGAAAGACTGGCACTGAGATATGGTTAAAATCCCCTCGCATTTACAGGAGGGGATTTTATTTTGCACAGCGATTCAGAACGCCAGGCCTTTAGACTTCCTTCTTCGAAGGCTATATGCTGCTTGCGCAAAATAATAGTCGCCAGCCATCAATGTGACTGCCGACTGTTTTTCAGCGGAGACGGAGGGATTCGAACCCTCGAGCCCCGAAGGACTACCTGATTTCGAGTCAGGCCCGTTATGACCACTTCGATACGTCTCCTCATATTGCGGCGGTGCTTCAGCGCCGCCGACTGCTGTATTCTACCACAGATTTCAAAAGAATGCAATCACGAAAAATCCGTTTTTGCACTGGCAGAATTAGGGGCGGCGGAATTGACAGATAAAACACGGTGTGTTATTCTTTTAACAGTGACAAAAATCGACTTCAGAGAAAAAACGGCTGTGAAAACAGAGACATCAGGTTCGCTGGTGGTCTTTGCAGCCTTTCTTTTCGTTCTGGAATCGGACAGGCTCCCATATGATGCTAAGAGACCTGGCGGTCTCTTGTGGTAAGTATTCTTCTCTGTACCTGTGGAAGAGGGAGAGAGGGTAACGGAGTCACAAAAAAAGAAAAGGAGAAGGATGTCAAATGAGCAGTAAGACATTTCACGGCGGCGTACACCCTGCCGAGGGCAAAGAGTACGCGCGGGACGTCGCTTTCCGGACGCTGCTGCCGAAGGGGGATATGGTATTCCACCTGAATCAGCACATCGGCAAGCCGGCGAAACCGGTCGTCGCAAAGGGCGACGCGGTGCTGGCCGGACAGGTGATCGCCGAGGCGGACGGCTTCGTCTCTGCGAACATCGTGAGCTCGTGTTCCGGCACGGTCAAGGCGATCGAGAACCGGAGAAACGTGCTCGGCGGGTCCGATCTGTCGATCGTGATCGAGAACGACGGCGCATACACGCTCGCAGAGGGCATTGGCGTCGAGACGGATTACATGACGCTCAGCAATCAGGAGATTCTCGACCGGATCAAGGCGGCCGGAATCATCGGCATGGGCGGCGCGGGCTTCCCGACGCATGTAAAGCTGATGCCGAAGAAGCCGGAGGAGATCAAATATGTGATCGCGAACGGCGGCGAGTGCGAGCCCTACATCACCTGCGATGACCAGCTGATGCGAACCTACCCGGACGAGATCGTCACGGGACTGAAAGTGATGCTGCGGCTGTTCCCGAACGCGGAGGGTGTGGTCCTGATCGAGGACAATAAGCCGGAGGCGATTGAGGCGATGGAGAAGGCCTGCGCGGGCGAGGCGAAGATTCGCGTGATGAAAGCGGAGGCGAAATACCCGCAGGGCGGCGAGCGTGCGATTATGACGGTCGTGGCCGGAAAACACATCAAGCTCGGCATGCTGCCGGCAGATGTGGGCTGTGTGGTCGATAACGTGGCGACAGTCCATGCGATTTACCGGGCGGTCTGTAAGTCGGAGCCCTCGATGGAGCGCGGCTTTACGGTCTCCGGTGACGGCGTGAAGGAGCCCTGCAATCTGATGGTGAAGATCGGCACCGGCCTTACGGAGGTACTCGAGGCGGCAGGCGGCTTCAAGGACGGCGTGGAGCCGGAGAAGATCATCTGCGGCGGCCCGATGATGGGCTTCGCGATGCCGGATCTCGCCGCGGCTGTCTGCAAGAATAATAACGCGCTGACCGTGTTGATAAAGGATCCGGTCGCAGAAGCGCAGGAGCAGCAGACCGCCTGCATTCGCTGCGGGCGCTGTGCGCAGGTATGTCCGCTCGGCCTGACGCCGCAGATGATGGCGGAGGCGGCGGAGCGCAAGAATTATGAGCGCTATGAAAAGAAGCTGTACGGTCTGGAGTGCATCGCATGCGGCTCCTGCACCTTCATCTGTCCGGCGAAGAGACCGCTGATGCAGCTGTTCAAGCAGGCCAAGGCGGAGATCACGGCCGCAAAGAGAAAGTAAAGGGGGAGGACAAAAAAATGAGTAAATTATACAATGTTTCCTCCAGCCCACATGTGAGGAGCAAGCTGACGACAGGCAGCGTCATGCTGGACGTGATCCTGTGTCTCATGCCGGCGACCGTGATGGGAATCTGGCATTTCCGGCTGCAGGCGGTCCTGGTGATCCTGATGTCTATCGTCACGGCGACCCTGACCGAGTTTGTCTTCGATTACATAGCGGGCAGGGAAAATACACTGAAGGACGGCAGCGCGGTGCTGACCGGACTTCTGCTGGCGCTGTGCCTTCCGGCGAGCGTGCCGCTCTACATTCCCTTCGCTGGCGCGCTGTTCGCGATTCTGATTGTCAAGTGCTTCTTCGGCGGACTGGGACACAACTTCATGAACCCGGCGCTGGGCGGCCGCTGCTTCCTGCTGATCTCGTTCAGCGGGATTGTGACGAACTACGCGGTCGATGGCTACAGCTCGGCGACGCCCCTCGCGCAGATGGCGGAGGGCACGGCGGTGAGTGTGACGCAGATGCTGATCGGCAACACGAGCGGCGTCATCGGAAACTCCGTCGCGGCACTCTTTATCGGCGGACTGATTCTCTGGGCGCTGGGTGGCATCACCTTTGAAATTCCGGTTGCGACGCTGGTATCCTTCGCGGCCTTTGTGGCGATCTTCGGTGGACAGGGCTTTGACCCGGTCTTCATCCTCGCGCATCTCGCGGGCGGCGGCATTGTGATGGCGGCCTTCTTCATGGCGACCGACCCGGTCACGAGTCCGGTTACTTCGACAGGGCAGCTGCTGTACGGTATTCTGATCGGCGTCCTGAGTGGCGTGTTCCGTATTTTCGGCAGCGCGGCGGATTCCGTCAGCTATGCGGTCGTCATTTCCAATATGCTTGTGCCGCTGATCGATGAGGTCACGGTTCCGGTTCCCTACGGCCTGCGCAAGCAGAAAGAGGAATCCGAGGACGGAAAGAAGCGTTTCCCGATTCCGGCTCCGGCGCTGATTCTCTTCGCGATCACGTTGATCGCAGGCGTGGCCCTGAGCGGCGTGTACGGCATGACGAAGGATACGATCGAGGCGCAGAATCTCGCTGCGAGCGCGGCTTCCTATCAGGAGGTCTGCCCGGATGCGGTGAGCTTTGAATACGACGACGCGATCAGCGCGGCGGTCGAGGCGCTGGACGGCGAGGTGTACGGAGAAGACTTCGGCAGGGCCTACATCAATGAGATGGTGGTCGGCTACGACGCCTCCGGCAATATCGCTGGCTATGTGATCAGCGCTACGAGCGGCGACGGTTATGATGGAAATATCACGCTGTCCATCGGTATTTCGGCGGACGGCACGGTGAACGGCATCTCCTTCACGGAGCTGAATGAGACGGCCGGTATGGGTATGCTCTGCGATGAGGACGACTTCAAGAGCCAGTTCGCGGGAGTTAATACCGACAAGTTTACCTTGAATAAATCCGGTGGTTCCACGGCAGACAACGAGATTGATTCGGTGTCCGGCGCGTCCACCACATCCGGGGCAGTCGTCAACGCAGTCAACGCCGCGCTCGATTTCTACGCGGCGAATGTGAAGTGAGGAGGGGCGTAAGATGAAACCTTGGGTAGAACGTATTTATAATGGCGTGGTGAAAGAAAACCCGTCCTTTGTGCTGATGCTCGGCATGTGCCCGACGCTTGCCGTCACGACGTCCGCGATCAACGGCGTCGGCATGGGCGCGTCCACGATGGCCGTGCTGATCCTGTCAAACCTGATTATTTCCCTTCTGCGGAAGGTGATCCCGGACGATGTGCGGCTTCCCGCTTACATCGTGATCGTCGCCTCGCTCGTGACGGTGACGGAGCTTCTGATGGAAGCCTACACGCCGGGTGTGTACGAGGCGCTTGGCATCTATATCCCGCTGATCGTGGTCAACTGCATCATTCTTGGCCGCGCGGAGGCCTATGCCTCGAAGAATCCGCCCTTCCTCTCGGTGATGGACGGACTCGGCATGGGGCTTGGCTTCACGATCGCGCTGTTTGTCCTCGGCGTCTTCCGTGAGCTGCTCGGCGCGGGCACGATCTTCGGCGTGCAGGTGATGCCGGACTTCTATGAGCCGATCGCCGTCTTCGTGAAGGCTCCGGGCGCTTTCCTGGTGCTGGCCTTTGTGGTGGCGATTATGAACGGATTTGGCATGTCGACCAGAGCGAATAAGATGGTCGAGGGCTGCGACGGCTGCTGCGCAACCTGCGCGAAGTCCTGCGCGGATGAGAAAAAGGAGGGTGAAGCATGACATCCCTGATTATGATTATCGTGACCAATGCTCTGGTGAGCAATGTGGTCTTAAGCCAGTTCCTCGGCATCTGTTCCTTCGTGGGCGTCTCACGGCAGATCAAGACCTCTGCCAGTCTCGGCGCGGCGGTTATCTTCGTCATGACGATCGCCTCGGCGGTGGCAAGCCTTCTCTATGATTATGTGCTGGTGCCTTTCAATCTGGACTATCTGAAGACGATTGTCTTCATCCTGGTCATCGCGGCGCTCGTACAGCTCGTGGAGATGTTCCTCAAAAAGACATCCCGTGGCATCTATGAGGCGCTTGGCATCTATCTGCCGCTGATCACGACCAACTGTGCGGTGCTCGGCGTGGCGCTGACCAATGTGCAGAATGGTTATAACCTGGTGGAGAGCGTGTTCGCCGGCTTCGGCACGGCGGTTGGCTATACGATCGCGATTGTGGTGCTGGCCGGCATCCGCGGGCGTCTGGACGAGGAGGCGATTCCGCTTCCGTTCCGCGGCGCGCCGATCGTGCTTCTGTGCGCGGCGCTCATGTCGATCGCGTTCATGGGCTTTTCCGGCCTGTAAGGGAGGAATGAAAATATGCAGGGAATTATCATTGCGACGCTCGTCGTCGGCGTGATCGGCCTGATCATCGGCATCGCGCTGGTGGGAGCCGGTAAGAAATTTTATGTGGAAGTAGATGAAAAGGAAATCGCCGTGCGGGAATGCCTCCCCGGCAATAACTGCGGCGCCTGTGGCTATGCGGGCTGTGACGCGGTGGCGGCGGCGATCGCGAAGGGCGAGGCCCCGACGAACACCTGTCCGGTCGGCTCGGCCGAGATGGTAGAGAAGATCAGCGCGATCATGGGCGTGGAGGCCGAGGCGGCGCAGCGCAAAACCGCGCTGGTAAAGTGTGCGGGAGACTGCGAGCACACCGCAAATCAGTGCAGCTATGTCGGTATCGACGACTGCCGCGCGGCGGTGCTGGCAGGACTGGCAGTCGGTTCGTGCAGCTTCGGCTGTCTGGGACTTGGCTCCTGTGTGAAAGCCTGTAACTATGACGCGATCCACGTGGTAAACGGCGTGGCGACTGTCGACACGGACAAGTGCGTGGGCTGCGGCCTCTGTGCGGCTGCCTGCCCGAAGGGACTGATCGAGATCGCGCGCGCGGACAGAAGCTACGCGGTGCGCTGCTCGAACAAAAACCGTGGACCGGAGGTCAAGAAGGTCTGCACGGCGGGCTGTCTCGGCTGCAAGGCCTGTGAGCGGCAGTGCGAGCACGATGCCATTCATGTGGAAGGAAATCTGGCGGTGATCGACTACGACAAGTGCGTGGGCTGCGGCAAGTGCGCGGAGAAATGCCCGACGAAGATCATCACCATGCAGTAAACGATGAGTCGAAAACTCCTGTTGTCCCTGCTGGGCGTGATCGCAGTTGTGCTCGTGGCAGGCTGTATCTGTCAGTACCGGCAGAAGGGTAATAACACCGTATATCAGAAGCAGCTTCTGGCTATGGATACGGTCATGAGCTTCACCGCCTATGGGCGGAACGCGGAGGCTGCGGTTGAGGCTGCGATCGCGGAGGTGGAGCGCCTCGACGCGCTCCTGTCGACCGGCAGCGCGTCGAGCGAGGTCTCGCGCATCAATGCGGACGGCGGCGGTACACTCTCGGAGGACACGCAGGTAATCCTTGAGGAGGCGCTCACGATCTATGAGGAGACCGGCGGTCTTTTCGATGTGACGGTCTATCCGCTTGTGGAGCTCTGGGGCTTTTACTCCGGGGAGTATCATGTGCCGACGGAGGAGGAGCTTAAAGAGGCGCTCGCGTATGTGGACGCTTCCGCGATCAGCCTCAGCGGCGATCAGGTACTGCTCGGGGAAGGGCAGCAGATTGATCTGGGCGGAATCGCGAAGGGCTATACCTCAGCACGCATCATGGAGATCTATGCGGAGTACGGCGTGACCTCCGGTATGGTGTCGCTCGGCGGCAATGTACAGGCGCTGGGGACAAAGCCGGACGGCTCGGACTGGCGGATCGGCATTCAGGATCCGGACGGCGAGACGGGGAGCATCTTAGGAGCGCTTCCGGTCGTGGATAAAGCGGTGATTACTTCCGGAGGATATGAGCGTTATTTCGAGGAGGATGGAAATACCTATATCCACATCCTCGACCCGCGCAGCGGCTGTCCGGCGGACAGCGGCCTTATCTCTGTGTCGATTGTCTCAGAGAACGGGATGCTCGCGGACGCGCTCTCTACGGCGCTCTATCTGATGGGACTCGACGAGGCGACGGAGTACTGGAGAGCGCACGCCGATGAATTTGACGCGATCTTCGTCACGGAAGACAGAGAGGTCTATGTGACGGAGGGAATCAGCGGAGAATTCGAGACGGAAGCGGAAGTGACGGTTATAAAAGAATAAAGACTCATCAAACGTGAGTTTTTATAAAAATTAAAATCTAAAAAGGAGGGAAAATTGTGGCAAAGAATGGAATTCCCCGCGATACCTTTATCAAGGGAGTTGTAGCGGGAGTCGTCAGCATCGTGGTGCTGGTAGCGCTGCAGGGGGCGGAAGCGAAGTTTGACTCCTCTGACAGTGCTTCGACGGGCGGCGCGGCGACGACAACGACAACCTCAGCCGGTGAGGCAGGCACTTATACGCCTGGCACTTATACCGGAGAGGCGTCCGGCTTCGGCGGCCTGGTGTCGGTCACAATCACGACGGACGACAGCTCCATCACTGCGGTGGAGACGGTCGGAGACAGTGAGACGGAAACCATAGGCGGTGCGGCGCTGGATGAGCTGGCGCAGCAGATTCTCGATGCGCAGAGCGCTGAGATCGACGGCGTGTCCGGGGCGACCTTTACATCGGACGGCATCCGGGAGGCTGCGCAGGCGGCGATCGACGCGGCGGTCAGCGGAACGGATACCTCTGTAGCGGACGATGGTGAGCTGACTTTCACGGCGGGCACTTACACAGGTACCGGAGAGGGTTATAAGGGAGAGGTCAAGCTGGATGTGACCTTCAGTGACACGGCGATCACCGATATTCAGGTGAATACTTCTTCCGAGACCGCTCATGTGGGCGATGTTGCGTACGATATTATGTTTGAGGACGCGATCGCGGCGAATGGTTCCGGCGTTGACTCGGTGTCCGGCGCGACCTTCACGAGCAGAGCGATCCGTGAGGCGCTGAATGACGCGGCGGAGCAGGCAGGCGTCTCGAATGCGGGCACCTTCCAGAAGAATACGGTCGTGCATGAGGCGCAGGAGGATATCGAGGAGACCTATGATGTTGTGATTGTCGGAGCGGGCGGTGCCGGTATGGCGGCTGCGGCGCAGGCGGCACAGAATGGAGACACTGTCCTGGTCATCGAGGAAAATGCGGAGATCGGCGGCAACACGCTGGTATCCGGCGGCTATTACCAGTCGGTGATGCCGTATCTGGTGTGGGATCCGGAGGATCCGGACGCGACGACCGGTGTGTGGGATTATGACGGTCAGACCTATGACAAGGTTATGTCCGTGCAGGGCTGCATCGATACCTTAAAGACGATTCTGGAATGGTCCGAGGAGCCCTTTGACGAAGAATACTATCAGGATCATGAGTTTGTGGCCGGAGATATCGAGGAGCTGAGTCAGCATGGCGTCCATGAGGAATATCTGGAGACTCTGCAGGAGCTGAAAGAGGAGATTCAGGAGTATCTTGACTGGGCGCAGCCGCAGCTCGATGATGGCGTGCCGGAGAGCCAGATTACGCTGTTCTCCACCGTTAATCTCCACATTTTCCAGACCTATTACGGCGGACTTCGTCCGAACGATGATATGACGGAGTGGAACTATGGCGATTATGAGCTGGTCAGCCAGTTCATCAATGGTGGCCAGGGTCTGAAGGAGTGGCTTGAGGATCAGGGAGCGCTGTTTGACGACGCGAGTCAGACGACGCTGATCGGCGCGCTGTGGTACAGAGAGAACGGCTATCTGGGCTGTGATCTGGACGGTGACGGCGAGGCGGATGAGACCGGAAACTGGGGAACTTACTTCGTCTCTCTGAGAAATACGCTGCTTGAGACCTCTGAGACGGCGGATCAGAATAAGATCATGACCCGCACCACAGCGGAGAATCTGCTGCTGGATGACGATGGAGCGGTTGTGGGTGTGCAGGCGACCATGTACGACGGTACGACCGTTTACGCCTACGCGAACGAGGGCGTGGTGCTGGCGACCGGCGGCTACGCGGCCAATATTGACAAGGTCATCGAGACCAATGAGTACTGGGATGTCAGCTACATCAACTCCGACACGGAGACCACGAACCGTTCCTCGCTGCAGGGCGATGGCATCACGATGGCGGAGGAAGTCGGAGCGGCTACGGTCGGCGAGGGCTGGACACAGATGATGCCGATCTCCTGGATTGACGACGGCGATCTGGCCTTCGGCGGCGGCACAGGCTGCGTGTATATCAATCCGACGACCGGCACCCGTTTCGTAAATGAATCCGCGGAGCGCGATGTTCTGTCTCTGGGCGAGTTTGCGAACGGTATCGAGTACAACGGAACGCAGGGCGTCTTCCTTGAGTTCTCCAATGGAAACGTCTCTCCGGGCGCGGGTTATCCCTATGAGCTGGATGAGGAAGTGGACGGCAGAGTCTATCTTGTCTCCAGCGAGGAAGAGATTCAGGAAGTCCTGGATGAGTTCGGCATGGAAGCGGATCCTGCGGATATCTACGCGACGATTGAGGCCTATGACCGCTCGATCATGGCGGGCGAGCAGCCCTCCGACGGCATTGAGAAGAGCCAGGCGAGCGCACTGATCGGCGATGTCGAGACCGATGAGGACGGCAACTACATCGAGGACAGCTACAATCTGGAGGGCGCGGTCATCCGCATCCGTGTGATGGCTCCCTCGACGCACCATACGATGGGCGGCGTATCGATTGATACCGAGCGTCATGTGCTGGACGCTGACGGCAACGCGATTACGGGTCTTTACGCAGCCGGTGAGGTCACCGGCGGTATTCACGGCGGCAACCGCCTGGGCGGAAACGCGATCGTCGAGATCCTCGTCTCCGGACGCACGGCGGCGAATGCGATCGACGCGGACAGTCAGTAGAATTTTATGAAAAGCTCCCTTCCTCGCTGAGGGAGGGAGCTTTTTACAGATATGGGAAGGATAACAGATCATGTCGAAACAGAAACGAAATCTGATCGTGCTTGCCGTGCTGGTTCTCCTGATAGCGGCCGCGGGGCTTCTGTTCCAGCGCTACAGGGCGTCACAGGAACCGGCGGTGTATGCCGTAATCCAGTATCGGGGGGAGGTCTATGAGAAGCTGGATCTCTCGAAGGACACGGAACTGCGCATTGAGGACGATATCGTGGGCTACAATGTCATCCGGGTACAGGACGGCGAGGTGAGTGTGACTGAGGCGGATTGCCCCGACCAGATTTGTGTGTACAGCGGCGCTCTGTCAGAGACCGGAGGCGTGATCGCCTGCTTGCCGCATGATCTGCTTATCTATATAGAGAGTGAGGAGGAGTAGTTTTGAAAAAGGAAAAGATTTCCCGCAGTACCTTTATCAAAGGCGTGATTGCGGGAGCCGTCAGTATCGTGGTGCTTGTAGCGCTGCGGGGGGCGTTTGTCTCCAACGATACGGCTGCAAGTGCCTCCGGGGAAACGGCCGCTACCACCACGGAAGTGACGGAAATCGCCGAGGTTGCCGAAGGCGCAACTTATGCACCGGGTACCTATACGGCTTCCGCGCAGGGCCTGAACGGCGCGGTGACCGTGGAGGTGACCTTCAGCGAGGACGCGATCGAGAGCGTTGTGGTGACGGATCACCAGGAGACGGAGGGAATCGGCTCGAACGCGGTCGACCAGCTTCCCGATAAGATCGTGGAGACGCAGTCGCTTGGCATTGACGGCGTCAGCGGAGCGACCTATACCTCGACGGCGATCATTGAAGCGGTCGCGAACTGTGTAACGCAGGCCGGCGGAGACGCGGAAGCTCTGAAATCCGTAAAGGTCGAGGCGACTGCGGAGAAGACGGAGGAGACGCTGGAAGCGGATCTGGTCATCGTAGGCGGAGGCGGTTCCGGTATGACAGCCTGCATCCGCGCGACGGAGCTTGGCCTTGACGTGATTCTTGTGGAGAAGATGTCCTACATGGGCGGCGCGATCTCGATCAGCGGCGGCAACCAGGTGGTCATGGGTTCTCAGCTGCAGATAGACCTGGGCGTGACGGAGGATTCCGTGGAGAGCATGGTAGAGGATTTCATGGCGAACGGAGCGAACCTGAATGTGACGGAGCTGGTAACACTTTACGCGGAGAATGTCGGCGAGACATCCGACTGGCTGCAGGAGCAGGGTGTGACCTATGACACGGAGAGCGGTCTGCATCAGCTGGCGGAATATACCTACGACCGTGAGCTGGCTTATACCGGTGGCGGTTCCGGTGCGGCTGAGACGATGCGTGAGCTGGTCGAAGCGTCCGGCGCAACCGTACTCCTGAGCACCCAGGCGAATGAGCTCCTGACCGACGACAGCGGTGCAGTGGTTGGCGTGGCGGCGTCCAGCGATACGGTGGACTACACCATCAATGCGGACGCGGTGCTTCTGGCGACCGGAGGTTATGGAAATAACGATGATCTGCTGACGGAAGAAATGCAGAATGCGCTGTATTACGGGCCGGTGTCCTCCACGGGAGACGGGATTATCATGGCGACGGCAGAGGGAATCGACGCAGATACGCGCCTGATGGAATATGGAAAACGTTATCCGAACGGCATCGAGGTGTCTGAGGGGACTGCAAAGTCTACAATTAATGGAAACTACAAGGCGTTCACGATGAGCGGTATTCTGGTCAGCCCGGAGGGCGAGCGCGTGGTCAGTGAGAAGGCATCTAACCGCACGATTCTGGAGGCGGAACTCGAGCAGACAGATCAGATGCTGTATCTGCTGATGGACGAGGAGACTTTCCAGGAGTTTGTGCCGGCGGTGAGTTCCGCGGGTATCAGTGAGGAGGACATTGAAGGATATCTCGAAAATAACGGTTCCACGACCCCGATTTTCTATCATGCGGACACGTTGGAAGAGCTGGCAGAGCTGGCAGGTATGGATGCGGATACACTGACAGCGACAGTAGAGCGCTACAACAGTTTCGTACAGAACGGCGAGGATGAGGATTTTGGCCGTCCTGCCGAGTATCTGACGATGGAGATCGGCGACGGACCCTACTATCTGGTAGAGCAGAAGCCGCGTTTCGCCACGACGATGGGCGGTCTGGTTGTTAATGAGAACCTTGAGGTGCAGAATACGTCCGGTGAGACGATCGAAGGTCTGTACGCGTCCGGCGAGACGGTCGGGGGCGTCATGGGCGATGATTCTCCATCCGGCGCAAACAACGGCTGGGCTGTGACCAGTGGAAAACTGGCGGCGGAGGCAATTGCGGAAGCGCTTCAGTAGACGGTGAAAAACAAAAAGGCGTCCCGGGCTGGGGCGCCTTTTTTGGATCTTTAAAGCTCGCGAATCCCGGAAATGTCCGGGCTGATCATCATCGAGTAGTTCGTGTAGTAGACGACGAAGCCGGGCTTTGCGCCGTTCGGTTTCTTCACCTGCTTCTTCTCGACGTAGTCGATCTCGACCTTCTCCGCGTCGCGGTTCGCGCTGTAGTGTGCCGCCAGCCGCGCGGCCTCCTCAAAGGTAGAATCGGGCAGGGTGTCTCCGTTCGTCCGGACGATCACGTGGGAGCCGGGCGCGCCCTTCGCGTGGAACCACCAGTCGTTGCCGTTCGCGAACTGGAAGGTCAGCGCGTCGTTCTGCAGATTATTCTTCCCCACATACATATCGTAGCCGTCGGAGGAGATATAGTGAAAGGGCTTTGATGTGATCTTCGGCCGTTTCGCGTTCTGCGGACGCTTGCGGATATAGCCGGACTGCATCAGCTCCTCGCGGATTTCGGCCAGATCTTCTTCCTTAAGCGCAATGTCGAGCGCAGTCTGGATGGAGCGCAGATGCTCGATCTCCTCGCCGGTCTCCTTCAGAAGAGCAGTGACGGCCTCATAGGTTCTCTTTAATTTTCCATAGCGGTCAAAATATTTTTTCGCATTTTCCTGCACCGGGATCTGCGGGTCGAGCGGGACCTCGATCTCCTCGCCGATGTAGTAGTTGAGCGCGCGAAAGCTCCTGCTGCCGGGTTCGACGCCGTAGCCGTAGGTGTTGATGAGTTCGCCGTAGATGCGGTACTTCTCGCGCTTTTCCGTGTCCTTCAGCTGCTTCGCCTGCAGATCGTATTTCTTCACATTGCGCTCCAGCGCGGTCTGCACGATGCGGCGCAGGTCGGTTGAGCGCTGGCGAATGCGGCTCAGCGTATTCTTCTCGGCGTAATAGTGCTCCAGCATGAGCGAGACGCCGGGGTAGGACTCCCGGCGGCAGTCGGTGTAGAGCGTCAGCGGCAGGCAGGAAAACTCGACCGGATTTTTGCCGTCGTAGTAGATGGAGGGCGAAAAGGTGCTGTCCGGCGTTGTGACGAATGTCCTCTCCTGAGAACCTGCACTTCTGTTTGCCGTTTCTGCTGACTCTGAAGAATTCGTGAGCCTATACGCTGTTTCTGATGATATTGAAGCCTCTGAGATCTTGTTTACTGCATTTTCAGGCGCGGGAAAATTCGCGGCTTTCCATGCCATCACCGGCTCCAGATAGCGCCGGAGCGTCCGGTACAGGTGCAGCAGCGCCTCCGCTTCGTATCCATTCGCGGGCTGGTCGGAGTCAAGCGAGGCCTGATGGCAGATTTCCTCCGCCGCGACCGGGCTGAGGCCTGTGAGTGAAGTGTAGAGCGCCTTCGCGAGCTTCGCGGGTTTCGCGCCGATCAGCGTGATAAAATCCTGCTCCGCGATTGTGAGCGGGTTGGATTTTCCCTGCGTGTCCGGAATGAAATAGGGTCTGCCCGGGAGCACCTCGCGCACGGAACTCATATTGGCGGATACGCGCTTGATGCTGTCGATGATCTGATCGTCCTGCGTGCAGAAGATGATGTTGCTGTGCTTACCCATCAGTTCGATAATCAGGTATTTGCGGCAGAGATCGCCCAGCTCGTCGAGATGCTCGATCTCGAAGCGCAGTACGCGCTCCATCGAGGGCTGCGTGACCGAGAGAATGCGTCCGCCGCTCAGGTGCTTGCGCAGCAGCATGCAGAAATTCGGCGCCGTCATCGGCGCCGTCTTGTTCGCTTCGGTCAGATAGACGAGAGGAAGGCTCGCGGAGGCTGAGAGCAGCAGCCGCAGGTTTCCCTCCTTTGCCTTGACGGTCAGAAGAAGCTCGTCAGTCTCCGGCTGCACGATCTTCGAGATGCGTCCGCCGGACAATTTCGTATTTAACTCGTGCGCCATGCAGGCAACGGTGATGCCATCGAAAGCCATAATGTGTCAGCTCCGTTTGTTCGTTATGAGATTTATGATACTGGAAATTCCGGAATACGTCAAGGAAGACGAGGCATTCGTTTTCTTTACTTCGCTTTCTTGACATTTTCTTCCGCTCTGGCTACAATATATAGCACTGATGAAGAGGGCGAGTGCAGGATGAACGAAACAGCGGAGAAAAAGGAAATTTTTGAATCCATGCCGGTGCCGCAGGCGCTGCGGCTGATGGCGGTACCGATGGTGATCAGCCAGCTGATCGTGCTGATCTACAATATGGCGGATACCTTCTATGTGGGGCGGACGAATGATCCCTACATGGTCGCCGGTATTTCGATGATGCTTCCGGTTTTTAATATCACGCTTTCTCTTGCGGGAATCTCGGGGGTCGGCGGCGGCACGCTGATTTCCCGTCTGCTCGGGCGGGGACAGGAGCAGGAGGCCAGGAGGGTCAGCGTCTTCAGTATTTATCTGGCGATCTCGCTGGCGGCGGTTTTTTCCGTAGGTATGCTGTTGTTCATGGATCCGCTTCTTAAGCTGGTCGGGGCGGGAGAAAACACGATCGTCTACGCGAGACATTACATTTTCTGTGTGCTCGTGATTGGCGGTATTCCGACCGTGCTCTCCAATGTGCTTTCCAATCTGATCCGTTGTGTGGGCTATTCGAAAAAAGCGAGCTTTGGCATCGCGCTGGGCGGCGTGCTGAATATCGCGCTCGACCCGCTGTTTATGTTCGTGCTGCTGCCGGACGGCTATCAGGTGCTTGGCGTCGGCATCGCGACCTGTATTTCGAACTGCACAGCCTGTGTTTATTTCCTGAGCTTTCTTTACCGGAGCAGGGAGCAGCATGTCATCACCCTGAATCCGCGGGAAGGGATGCCGCAAAGTGAGAGCATCCGCTCCGTTCTCGAGGTCGGGATTCCCTCCTCGGTTACGGTTCTTCTGTTCGACCTCGACTATGTGGTGCTCGACCGGCTGATGGTGGCCTACGGAGACATCCCGCTGGCAGCGATCGGCATTGTGCTGAAGGTCGAGCGTTTTCCACTGAATGTCGGGATTGGCATCTGTCAGGGTATGGTGCCGCTCGTCGCCTACAATTTTTCTTCGGGCAATCATGAGCGGATGGATTCTTTCATCCATTTTGCGAGGAAGACCGGCCTGCTTGTCGGTCTGGTCAGCATCTGCGTTTACGAGCTTTTCGCGGCGTGGCTGATGCGCTTTTTTATCTCGGAAGCGCAGACCGTACAGCTTGGAACCGCTTTTATCCGTGCGCGCATTCTTGCCACGCCGATGATGTTTCTCTGCTTTTCGATGGTCCATGTCTTCAATGCGCTCGGGGATGGGAAACGGGCGTTGTTTCTGGGCGTCATGAGGTGGGTTGTTATCAATATCCCCATGCTGTTTATATTGAATGCATTTTTCGGCATGTACGGACTTGTCTGGTCGCAGCTTGTATCGGACAGCATCATGGCGGCCATTTCCTTTTGTGTTTTTGACCGATATCGGAAGTCGCAAAAGGCCTGAGTCGGCTCTTGCTGGACGAGGAGCATCGCAGCGGCACAGATGAGGATCTTTTGGAAAAGCCCACAATGGCTATCATTGTGGCATGGGGAGGAGAAGGGAAAATCCGGACTTTACCAATCAGGTGAGTTGGTGATATACTATAAGTTATGTTACGAGAGAAAACGGGCGCGGGGAAAACGGAGAGACTGCGCGTGCAGCACAGCTTTGAACCGGTCTATGATGAGCATTCCGAGATCCTGATTCTCGGGAGCTTCCCATCGGTGAAATCGAGAGAAATACAGTTTTACTATGGACATCCGCAGAATCGTTTCTGGAAACTGATCGCGGCGCTGACAGAGGAGGACGTGCCGCAGACGATTCCGGAGAAGAAGGAGCTGCTTTACCGGCATCACATCGCGCTGTGGGATGTGGTGCAGAGTTGCGAGATCATCGGTTCGAGCGACAGCAGTATCCGTGATGTGACGCCGACGGATCTGAACCGCATCCTGCGGACAAGCCCGATCAGGAAAATTTTTGCAAATGGGGATAAGGCTTTTCAGCTCTATCGGAAATACTGTCAGGAGACGACCGGGCGCACGATCGAGCGGCTGCCCTCTACAAGTCCGGCCAACGCGGCTTTTTCCCTGGAGAAACTGACAGAGCTGTGGCGGGAGCGTCTGTTTGCGGTAGAAGAGGATAGAAAGGACAGTCTTTAATTGAAAGTGATTTTTGTCTGTTTTTTGGCCGGAATGGGCGCAGGGATCGGGACGGGTCTTGCGGGGCTGTCCGCTGCGACGGTGATTTCGCCGATGTTGGTCACCTTTCTGGGGTTTGACTCTTATGAGGCGATCACGATCGCGCTGGCCTCCGACGTGCTGGCGTCTGCTGCTTCGGCCTATACATACTGGAAAAATAAAAATCTGGATATTCGCGGAAGCCTGCCGCTGCTGGGGGCCGTCCTTGTCTTCACGATGATCGGAAGCTATGTGGCCTCGCTGGTCCCGCAGACGACGGTGGGAAATTTTTCGGTTATCATGACCTTTTTCCTTGGCCTGCGTTTTCTGATTGTCCCGGTGATGACCACAAAGGATGTGCTGGCGGCGAAGGATAAGCGGACGAGAATGATAGAGTCGCTGGTCGGCGGTGCGATTATCGGTTCGATCTGCGGTTTTGTCGGGGCTGGCGGCGGTATGATGATGCTGCTCGTGCTGACGTCAATCCTGAATTATGAGCTGAAGACAGCGGTGGGGACGAGTGTTTTTGTCATGTCCTTCACTGCGTTTACCGGTGCCATGTCTCATGTCGTGATTGGCGGTACGCCGGATCCCATCGTACTGGTCGCCTGCATCCTGTTCACGCTGCTGGGTGCGCAGGGCGCGGCGAGGTTTGCGAACGGGGCGGAGCCGAAGGCGCTGAACCAGATCACAGGAGTCGTGCTGACGGTACTCGGCGCGGTCATGATTATGGTGCATTTCTTTTGACCCACAGTCCAGGGCAGCAGCAAAAAGAAAAGGCAGACAAAACATACAGAAGGGAGACTGATAAAATGGAATACAGTGAGGTACTGAATCAGGCGAGAGGCTGCATGGGCAGCTGGTGCAAGGCATGTCCGGTCTGCAACGGAGTGGCCTGCAAAAATCAGATGCCGGGGCCGGGCGCGAAGGGCGTCGGTGATACGGCGATGCGCAATTACCAGAAGTGGCAGGAGATCCGGGTGAATATGGACACGATCCACGAGAATCGTCCGGTGGATACTTCGATCGAACTTTTCGGCAGACATTTTCGGTATCCGATTTTTGCTGGACCGGTCGGCGCGGTGAACCTGCACTATGGGGAGAAATATGACGATCTGGCCTACAACAATATTCTTGTGGAGGCCTGCGCGAAGGCGGGAATCGCGGCTTTCACCGGCGACGGCACGAACGCGAAGGTCATGGAGGCGGCGACGGAGGCGATCCGCGCGGCGGGCGGCCTTGGCATTCCGACGGTCAAACCCTGGAATCTCGATACGATCCGTGAGAAGATGGAGCTTGTGAAAAATACGGGCTGCTTCGCTGTGGCGATGGATATCGACGCGGCGGGACTTCCCTTCCTCAAGAATCTGACGCCCCCGGCAGGCAGCAAGACAGTAAAGGAGCTCCGTGAGATCGCGGATATGGCGGGCGTGCCCTTTATTGTGAAGGGAATCATGACGCGCCGGGCGGCGCTGAAGGCGAAGGACGCCGGGGCGGCGGCAATCATTGTCTCCAATCACGGCGGCCGCGTGCTCGACCAGTGCCCGGCGACGGCGGAAGTGCTCGAGGATATCGTCTCAGCGGTCGGAGGCCGCGGCATGAAGATCCTCGTGGACGGCGGTATCCGCAGCGGCGTGGACGTGTTTAAGGCGATCGCGATGGGCGCGGACGGTGTGCTGATCGCGCGACCCTTCGTGACGGCGGTCTACGGCGGCGCGGCGGAGGGCGTCCAGTGCTATGTCGACAAGATTGGCGCGGAGCTCGCCGATACGATGGCGATGTGCGGAGCCTTTACGCTGGAGGATATTTCCCGTGATATGATCTGGAGAGCAGAATAGGTAAGATAGAAATATAAGAATATAAGAGGGCCGTGAATGCGAATGCTGGCATTTGCATTCACGGCCCTCTGACGCGTTATTTTAATGATGAAACAATCGAATGCCGGTGAAGGCCATCGCGATGCCGTACTTGTCGCAGCACTCGATGACGAGGTCGTCGCGGACGCTGCCGCCCGGCTGGGCGATGTACTTCACGCCGCTCTTGTGCGCTCGTTCGATATTGTCCGCGAAGGGGAAGAAGGCGTCGGAGCCGAGCGTCACGTCGGTCAGTTGATCGAGCCACGCGCGCTTCGCTTCGCGCGTGAAGACCTCCGGTTTCGTGCGGAAAATCTTCTCCCAGGCGCCGTCCGCGAGCACGTCCATGTACTCGTCGCTGATGTAGACGTCGATCGCGTTGTCGCGCTCCGCGCGGGAGAGTGTGTCCACGAAGGGAAGATTCAGCACCTGCGGGGACTGGCGCAGGAACCAGTTGTCCGCTTTATTTCCGGCGAGACGCGTGCAGTGGACGCGGGACTGCTGGCCGGCGCCGATGCCGATCGCCTGTCCGCCCTTGACGAAACAGACAGAATTCGACTGCGTGTACTTGAGCGTAATGAGCGAAACCTTCAGATCGATCAGTGCTTCTGCGGGAATATCCTTATTTTTCGTGACAATGTTTGCAAGGAGATCGCCGTTCACGTCGAGCTCATTCCTTCCCTGCTCGAAGGTGACGCCGAAGACCTGCTTTTGCTCGATCGGAGCCGGTACGTAGTCCGGATCAATCTCAATCACATTATAATTTCCCTTTTTCTTCTGCTTTAAAATCTCGAATGCTTCCTCTGTATAGCCCGGGGCGATGACGCCGTCGGAGACTTCCCTTTTGATCAGACGGGCGGTGTCCGCGTCGCATACATCGGAGAGGGAGATGAAGTCGCCGAAGGAGGACATGCGGTCCGCGCCTCTGGCTCTGGCGTAAGCACAGGCGAGCGGGGAGAGTTCTCCAAGATCATCCACCCAGTAGATTTTCGCGAGCGTGTCCGTGAGTGGCAGGCCAACCGCTGCGCCCGCGGGGGAGACGTGCTTGAAGGAGGTGGCAGCCGGAAGGCCGGTCGCCTTTTTCAGCTCGCTGACGAGCTGCCAGCCGTTCAGTGCGTCGAGAAAATTGATATAGCCGGGCTTGCCGGAAAGCACCTTGACGGGGAGCTCGCTTCCGTCCGCCATGAAGATGCGGGAAGGCTTCTGGTTCGGGTTACAGCCGTATTTTAATTGCAGTTCATTCATTTTCAAATCCTCCTTTAACGATTTTTGTTTACAATGCGGGTCTCATATGTTCCATCCGCGATGCGGATGCTGCGCACGAAGAGGGATACTTTGTTGTCCTCATTCAGATTGTTCCAGATAAGATCGGTGAATACATCGATATCGTCCGGAATGGCGACGGGCTTCGGCTCGCCCGCGAAGCTTGGCAGCGGATTGCCGTCGTGCAGGTAGGTGTGCAGGAAATGTCCCTCGCCTGCCTTTGGGTTCTCGTAGGTAAAGGTAAAGCGCTGGCAGGAGTCCGGATCGCCGCCATTGCTTTTCAGAATCGACATCACGTAGTGGAACGCGCCGTCTTTCGTCTCCAGAACGCCGGAGATCCGGGGCGTGTAGTTCGGTGCGTCCGGCTCAAAGCAGCGGGAGCGAAGAGATTGTTCAAAGCTGAGCCCCTGCTGCAGCCCATCGTAGATCGTGTCGGTCTGGTCGCCGTTTGTGACGATGGTGCGCTCGCCGAGCACGCGCACCGGCGCGTAAATAATGAGACTCGGATCCTCCATCTTTGACGGATCGAAAGCCTGGGTGCGGATGCCTTCGCCGTCCTCCACGAAGACGCGGTTGCGGCTGTTTGTGCTGCGCCCCATGATGAAGTAGGCGGCGACGGCGCGCGTCCCGTCAGGCGTGCGGCCAATGACGATGCCGCGGCCGGGATAGGCGTTGGATTTCAGTTCCTCCTCGAGTGATAATACGTTCATGTGGTCCTCCTTCTGGCTTTAAGAATGCATGCAAAAACCGCCTGAACACATGGTATTTTGCATGTGCCCAGGCGGTCGGCTTTTCTTTCGTATCGCCGCGTTTCCCGCAGGTGCTCCTGCGCGGGCTTCTCGCCCGTTTCCGCCAGTCGCGCGGCTCCTTCGCCATTCATCTTACAGGATGCAAATGAATTTTGCAAGAAAAAGTTACAGCGTCTTCAGATCGATCCGGAAACTCTCATCGCTCTGGCCGTCGAGCGTGTAGTAGGCGGCCTGCTCGGCGGTGTTGATGTAGATCTTCAGCTCTTTGGCTTCGAGCCCCTGCTCCTTCACAGCCTTCTTTACCGCGTTCTTGACGCCGGAGATGTCCACGCTTAAGGTTCCCATCTCCACGCAGATCGTCGATTTCATCTTTTTTGCGGCTTTCTTTTCTTTCTTCACCGCTTTATCGGAAGCTTTTGCTGCCTGTTTTGTCATGATAGATTTTCCTCCTTATCGTGGGCGCGATATGTCCGCCAACGGCTTTATTGTAGAAGGAAACAGCCGGTTTGTCAACTCGGGCGGCTCTCGGAGCAGACCGGGAGAGAGTTTTTTTGAGAGAAGTTCCCGCTCTGGCGCAAAATATGGTAAGATAACGACAGATCGCGCGCGAGGAGCGCAGAAAAGGAGGAGATTTTTGATGCAGAAAATACTGGTAGTTGTGGATATGCAGAATGATTTTATCGACGGGGCGCTCGGCACGAAGGAGGCCGTGGCAATCGTGCCGCGGGTGGAAGAGAAGATCCGGAACTTTCCGGGGCGCGTGATCTTCACGCGGGACACGCATGAGCAGAATTATATGGACACACAGGAAGGGAAGAGGCTTCCGGTGCCGCACTGCATCCGTGGGACGGAGGGCTGGCAGATTCGCCCGGAGCTCGCGGTGCTCTGTAAGGAGGCGCCTGTCGATAAACCGACCTTCGGCTCGGTGGAGCTGGGCGAACTGCTTCGTCAGGCAAATGAGGAGGAAGCGATCGAGAGCATTACCTTCGTGGGACTGTGTACAGATATCTGCGTGATCTCCAACGCGCTGCTTGCGAAGGCGTATCTGCCGGAGATCCCGATTGTGGTCGACGCGTCCTGCTGCGCGGGCGTCACGCCCGAAAGCCACGAGACGGCGCTGAGCGCGATGAAGGTATGTCAGATCACGGTGGAGAATGAGTGGTAAGGTGAATCTACGGGGTGATTTCCTCTGTCTCGATGATAAAGCGCACGCTGCCGGTTCCTCCGGCGGCGATGCCACCGAAATTCTGGTAAGCGTCGTCGGCGATTCTGAGGCCGCGCAATTTGACGACGAGCGCGGCGAGATCATCCCCGAAGAGGTCGCTGAGCTTCTGGATACCCTCCTCATCGAATTCTTTCACGCCGTCGAGGAGTTCCTCTACGCCTTCGTTCAGCTCGCCGACGCCCTCGTTTAATTCCTCCACGGCATCCAGCAGCTCCTGCATGCCGTCGTTCAGCTCGAATTTGGCGCTCGCCAGCTCGGCGGAGCCCTCGCTCAGCTCTTTTGTTCCCTGGTAAATCTGCCAGGCGGCGTCGGTATAGCTCTTTACGCCGTCAGAGAGGAGCTGGCTGCCCGCGGAGAGCTGGCTCAGACTTGCCTGCAGCACGGTGAGCTGCTGGTAGAGCGCGAGCTCTTCCTGGCTGAGACTGTTTACGACGTTATCATCAGAGAGATCCGGCAGTCCGAGCAAGCCCAGCGCGGCCTCGACCTCCGAAAGTCCGTTCGCCAGAGCCTGCACGGACTCCTGCAGCTCCTCATTTGAGAGCGTCAGCTGATAGAGATAGTAATTCACGCTGTCCAGTCCCGCGTCCACGGCCCACACGCCATCCGTGTATTCCTTCACGCCGTCCCGCAGATCCGCCACGCCGTCCAGAAGTTCGCCCGTGCCGTCATAGAGCTCGCTTGTGCCGTCATAGAGCTCTTCGGTTCCCTCCACGAGATCGGAGGACGCATCGCTCAGCTCCTCCATATCGGCGATCATATCGTCCAGCTCGTCGAGATCGTCCTCCTCCATCTCCGAAAACAGACCCGGCGTGAGGATGGTCGCCGTGAAATCCAGTTCGAAGTCCGTCACCTCAGCGCTGAGCTCCACATATTCCGGGATTTCCAGATCCTCCGTCAGCTCATAATTCGTGAGATTGAGATATTCGGAGAGCCCCGGCAGCGCAAAGCCCACGATAAGCTCCTGGGAACCAAGGGAGATGAGACTTCCGTTTGTCACCTCAATATCGGAGAAGACGTCCGTGGACAGGTACAGCAGCGTGAGCGCTGTAAAAGGCGTCGGGGCGATTACGTTTTCCCCGTTTACTTCGAACTCCTCAGAGGTCTGATTTTTGTAGTCAAAGCGGATGCGAAGCCGCCCGCTTTTGCCCGCGAGCTCGTCGGCCTCAATTTTCTGACCGTCAAGGTAATAGCTGATCTGCACGAGAACGGGGAGTTCTTTTTCGCTTGTCCCCTTGTAGGAAATGTCCGCGCCCTGGTTTTCCCAGGTGAGCGTGCCGTCGTCGCCCTGTGTGAACTCCTCGTCGCCCTCGGTATTTTTGATATCGTTCAGGAGCGAGAAGTCGGAGATCGGCGAGAGCCCTTCCGGGTCGGGATTTCTGAGCTCGGTCTCGACGGTGATTTCTGTCGGCGTGCCGTCAGTCTGCGCCTTCACGTAGACGGTCTCCGCTTTGTCGACAGTGAGGGAGGAGCTGTAGGAGGCGGTTTCGTCTGCGTTTTCCTCTGCCTTCTGTGTGGTGAGGTTTGTTGTTTTTTGAGAAGCTGTGTCGTCTGAGGTATCTGAAACATTCTTACATCCTGCGAGACAACAAAAAGCCAGGGTGAGAAGCAGAGTCTTTTCAAAATGAAACTTTTTACTTTTCATAATATACTGTTCCTTTCACAACACTTTGGCTTATGCTACGAATCTACAATAGTAAGTATTTGCATATCAGCGATTTGAGGAGAAGAGCTTCACTCTACATTCTTCAGCGCCTCGCCCATCGGGATCCGGCGGATTCTCCGCAGCTCCAGCAGCGCGACGAGCGCGTAGGCGCTAATCCCCAACGCAAACATCTGTACATAGATCAGCGGATCCATATAGAAGGGGATCCAGCCGGTGATGCTGGTCAGCATGACCGCGCGGAACAGCCAGTACATGATCCGCGTTTCCAGTGGCAGCGTTATGAGCAGACAGAGGATCACGACGAGCGTAGTCGAGAGGATATACAGCTGCCCGATTTCACCGGGCGTGTAGCCCAGAATCTTCGCCATCGAGACCGACTGGGCGTTTTTTTCAATAATGGTCTTCGAGAGCAGGTAGATCAGCACGAGGAACATGACGACGGAGAAGGCGTCCACCATGTACATCATCGTGCCCATCGAGACATTCAGCTGCCGCGTGATTTTCGTCAGCGCCTCCAGATCGATGACCGAGGAGATGTACTGTTCATCGAGGTCGGTGATCTCCGTGTCGGAGAAATAGCCGGAAAAATAATCGTCTCCCAGGTCAAAGTATGCGTTCAGATAATCCTGTTCCATAAAGAGCGCGAGCGCGCCTTCGTAGGCGTAGATGCCGCTGACCGTGAAATCGTAGCGCGCGTCCCCATACTCTTCCTTCAAAGTGATGGTGTCGCCGGGCTGCGTGCCGAATTTCTCCGCGTAGGCCTGTGAGATATAGATCTGTTCCTCTCCCAAATCCGCGTCGATATAGCGGCTGTCCGCGGCAACCCCGTAAAGAAGAACCTCCTCGCTCTTATATTCGCCTTCCAATGTGACGAGAGAATATGCCGTAAACTCCTCCGCGTCCTCATTTTCCGTCTGCGCGTCCAGCGAGAAGAGCAGCATGGACAGCAGGCTCTCGAGCTTTCGCTCCTCATTCATGGCGCTTAAGGGAATCTGCAGAATATACTGGTAATTGCAGAGCAGATTGTCTGTGAGCGTCTCCTGATAGTGATTCAGGACGGAGGGAAAGATCAGGCCGAACATCAGGAGCAGGTTCGCGAAGAGCATGCCGACGAAGAGGATCGCGTAGCTGCCCGCGTTCTGAAAAATGATGCGCAGCCGGAAGCGCGTGAAAAAAGGAATGTGGCGGGACAACGGCAGCGCGCGGGAGCGGCCCTTTCGATTTAAGTCCCTTCTGAGAAATTTGAGAGGCGAAAGACTTAAGGCGCGGTGCAGGAGCACGAAATTGATGAGCAGCATCAGTATTCCGGGAACAAGCGTGGTCAGAAGGAAGGCCTCGGCGTTCCAGCGCGTCTCGTAGGTTGGCAGACTGTAGCTTCCATAATACATGCCTGCGCAGAGATCCTTGAAAAAGGTATATCCGAGCAGGTTGCCGATGAGCATGCCGGCGAGCGTCACGAGCATGGGCATCGTCATATAGTGCCGGATAAGTTCGCCGCGCGTGTAGCCGGAGGCGCGCAGAGTCCCAATGACATTTGCTTCCTTCGCGATTGTAGCGCTCGCTGTGACCGCAAAGACAAAGGCCATGATTGCCATGACCATGTAGAGCAGCGCGGTCATCATCGCCTTGTCGCTGCTGAAATCATCGCCGGTGAACATGATCGCCTGGTTGAGATAGCACGGGACGAAGGCCTCGAGCGTTACCTCGCGGAGCATGGCCTCCATGAAATCCTCGGAGAGCTCCTGCTCGGCACTCTCATTCGCAGGAGCAATGTCGGCGTCGTATTTCCAGGAATAGCTCCATGTGAGCTCCGCGTCGCGGAATGTGGAAAAGCCATCTGCGGACATGACGGCCACGCCGAACTGTACGGCGTCGAACATGGAGTCCCCGTTGTCCTCAAAGAGGCAGCTGTAGTCGGGGAGCGCGACGAGGCCGGAGATGGTGAAGCTGCGGGATTCGCTCTGCAGGGTATCGCCGACAGAGAGACTGTTATTGTCCGCGTACATGCGGTCGATCGCGATCTCATCCGCCGTCTCCGGCATCCGCCCTTTCATGAGGCAGATGAGGTTGACCTGGCTGCGATCCTTGAAAATACGCAGCCTGCTGCCGTCGGAGAGATTTTCCGTCGCGTAAAAATTGTCGTAGAGCGTCACGCCGAAGTCCTCGATTGCGCTTCGCTGTGCGCGGTTCATCTTTTCGCTGAGGCGAAAATTGCCGTCCTCGATATTGTATTTCTCAAAGCTTTCCTCGTAGGCGGCGAGGATGCTGCTGTCGGCCACGAGAAAGCCGGACACAAAGCCGA
The DNA here is from genome assembly GCA_020860645.1 of Lachnospiraceae bacterium. Classification (GTDB taxonomy): domain Bacteria; phylum Bacillota; class Clostridia; order Lachnospirales; family Lachnospiraceae; genus Hominiventricola. Next base: position 53,813 of record JAJBTX010000077.1, read on the forward strand.
TCGAGCCGGTGAGCAGAAGAAAGATCACGAGATATTTCCCGAGCTCGCTTCGCAGCTCCCGCGGGAGACGGCGGTACAATGGATTCTTCTTTTTCACCATTCCAGCTCCTCCGCGGGAACTCGCCGCCCGTTCAGGCAATTGTCCCGGATCTGCCCGTCGCGCAGGCGAACAACCCGGTCGGCCATGTGCCGGATCGCGTCGTTGTGCGTGACCATGAGCACCGCGCTGCCGTAGCGGCGGTTCACGGTCTCGATGAGCTTCAGGATTTCCCTGGAGGTCTGGTAGTCGAGCGCGCCGGTCGGTTCATCGCAGAGCAGGATGTCGGGCTTTTTCACGACCGCGCGTCCGATTGCCGTGCGCTGCTGCTGTCCGCCGGAGAGCTGTCCCGGGAGCTTCCTCTGATGTTCGTCAAGCCCAAGGGTGTGGATCAGTTCGTCCACATC
>JAJBTX010000055.1 GCA_020860645.1 Lachnospiraceae bacterium
GAGCACTCGGCTGTTAACCGAGTTGTTGCAGGTTCGAGCCCTGCTCGGGGAGCTGCAAAGAAAGCCCGTAGATTCAATGATTCTACGGGCTTTTCTTTACCTCAAAGGATACCCCCAAAGGATATCTTTTAGCGCTTGTCTCCATCCTGTGAAAATGGTATACTAAAACGTAGTGCGGTATTGAGACGAGTATCGTAAAGGGAATATTCAATGAAACGAAAAAAGAGGAAAAATACATTTACGAGATGGCCGCTGTATATGATTGTTCTTCTGGTCGTCATGGCTGGAGTGATCTGCGCGATTGATCACAGGGCAGGTTACGTGGCTTTCGTAACAACGCTTGTGTACGCGATTGTCGCAGTTGTCAGCTGGCTTCGCGGCAGACCCGCTGTGCGGCGGGAGATGGTTTCTTTCGCTACACATTATGGGCAGATCCAGAAGAGACTTTTGAAGGAGCTGCCGGTTCCCTATGCTCTGCTTGGCGAGGACGGACGCGTTCTGTGGTCGAATACGGAATTTCGTAATATCACGGGAAAGAGCCTGAAGCACGGGAAATCGGTCAGCAGCGTTTTCCGCGAGATCAACAGCAGTGTCTTTCCGGCGCCGGAGAATCCGGTCGTTACGCTGGCCTTCAGCTTTGAGGAACACGATTATCGTGCGGAGCTCAAGCTGATCGATCTGAGCGAGGATGCCGATGACGATGGGGCGGTGCAGGAATCCGACTTCGAGGGACAGCTTGTGGCGCTGTATCTGTTTGAGACGACCGAGATCAATCGTTACATCCGGGAGAACCGGGAGCAGCGGATGGTCGCGGGCCTGGTTTACATTGATAATTATGATGAGACGCTGGAAAATGTGGAGGAGATCCGCACATCCCTTCTGGTGGCGCTGATCGAGCGGAAGATTAATAAATATTTCAACGCTTACGATGGAATCGTTCGCAAGCTTGAGAAGGACCGTTTTTTTGTGGTTATGCAGGAGAAGGCGCTTGACCAGATCAGAGAAAATAAATTTGACCTGCTGCAGGATATCAAGACGGTCAATATTGGCAATGAGATGGCGATGACCCTGAGCATCAGTATCGGCTCGGGCGGAGCGACCTATATGGACTGTATGGAGTACGCGCGCAGCGCAATGGATCTGGCACTCGCGCGAGGCGGCGACCAGGCTGTGGTGAAGACGAAGGATCAGATTACCTACTACGGCGGCAAGACCCAGCAGATGGAGAAAAATACGCGTGTGAAGGCACGTGTGAAGGCGCAGGCATTTCGCGAGCTGGTGGAGACCAAGGACAGCGTTGTGGTCATGGGCCATCAGCTGACGGATATGGATTCATTCGGCGCCGCCGTCGGTATTTACCGCGCAGCGAAGACGCTGAATAAGAAGGCTTATATTGTTGTGAATCAGATCAGCACCTCTGTGAAGCCGATGCTGGAGATCTTTGAGGAGTCCATCGGACGGGAGCAGGGTGTCGTGATAGGCAGCGCGCAGGCGCAGGAGCTTGTCGATAAGAATACGGTTGTTGTCGTGGTGGATACGAACAGGCCGAGCTATACGGAGTGTCCGGAGATTCTATCCAGGACGCCGACGGTGGTAGTCTTCGATCATCATCGGCGGGGAAATGAGATTATCAGTCAGGCAGTCCTGTCCTATATCGAGCCAAACGCGTCGTCGGCCTGCGAGATGGTCGCTGAGATCCTGCAGTATTTTGCGGACAATGTGCGGCTGAAGGGCGGCGAGGCCGACTGTATTTACGCGGGCATGGTCATGGATACGGACAACTTTATGAGGAAGACAGGCGTGCGCACCTTTGAGGCAGCAGCCTTCCTGCGGCGCAGCGGCGCGGATGTGACCCGTGTTCACAAGCTCTTCCGCAGTGACATGGCGGAGTACAAGGCCAGAGCGGAGGCGGTGCGCCATGCAGAGGTTTACAGAGGTTTTGCTCTGTCGGTCTGTCCAGGCAAGGGACTGGAGAGTCCGACGATCGTGGGCGCGCAGGCGGCGAATGAGCTCCTGAATATCGTGGGAGTGAAAGCCTCGATTGTGCTGACAGAATATGCAGGCAAGGTCTATGTGAGTGCGCGTTCGATTGATGAAGTGAATGTGCAGATTATTATGGAAAAGATGGGCGGCGGCGGACATCTGAATATGGCCGGTGTACAGCTCGCGTGTTCGGTCGAGGAAGCGATGAAGCAGGTTCGCGATACACTGGAAACTATGTTTAAGGAAGGGGAACTGGAATGAAAGTAATATTGCTGCAGGACGTGAAGTCTCTGGGAAAGAAAGGCGACCTCGTGGAGGTGAGCGACGGTTATGCCAGAAATTATATTCTTGCAAAGAAGCTTGGGGTGCAGGCGACCTCGAAAAATATGAATGATCTGAAGCTTCAGAAGGCGCACGAGGACAGGCTTGCCGAGCAGCGTCTCGAGGAGGCGAAGCAGCTCGCGCAGAAGATCGAGGGGATCGAGACCATCCTTACGATCAAGGTTGGCGAGGGTGGAAAGCTGTTCGGCTCCGTTTCCTCGAAGGAGATTGCGCAGGCGGTCAGGGAGCAGCATGGCCTGGAGCTCGATAAGAAGAAACTGGTGCTGCCAAATCCGATCAAGTCGGTCGGAACGACGGATGTTCCGGTGAAACTGCACCCGCAGGTGACGGCGCAGCTGAAGGTTACGGTACGGGAGGCCTAGGACAGCGAGGAGAAGCAGCGATGGAAGAAGCGCTCATAAAAAGGGTCATGCCCCACGATGAGGAGGCGGAAAGCTCAGTCATCGGAGCGATGCTGATTGACAACGAGGCCATCATGACGGCTTCTGAGATCATCACGGGGGAAGACTTTTATCAGCGGCAGCTGGGCGTCGTGTATGACACGATGGTAGAGTTATATAATGAAGGGAAACCGGTGGAGCCTGTCGTTCTCCACACGCGTCTCCTGGAGAAGGGACTCCCGGAGGAGGCCTGCGGGACGGAGCAGATTCTGCGCTGGATGACCTGCACGCCGACCTCTGTCAACATCAAATACTACGCAGAAATCGTGGCGGAAAAATCGGTTTCCCGTAAGCTGATCCGCCTGAGCGAGGAGATTGCGAATACCTGTTACGCGGGGACAACAAAGCTTGAGGATACGCTCTCTGACGCGGAAAAGCGGATTTTCGATCTGGTGCAGCGCGGCAATATGGCGGAGTTTGTTCCGATTCGCGAAGCAGTTATCGCGGTTATGAAGAAGATTGACGCCGCTTCGCGTACGCGCGGGAGGGTGACCGGGCTGGAAACCGGTTTTGCCGATCTCGATTATAAGACCTCCGGTTTACAGCCATCCGATCTGATCCTGCTGGCTGCCCGTCCTTCTATGGGCAAGACGGCCTTCGCGCTGAATATGGCGCAGCATGTCGCGTTTCGCAAGAATATTCCGATCGCGATTTTCAGTCTGGAAATGTCCCGGGAGCAGCTGATCAATCGTCTGCTCTCCCTGGAATCGCATGTGGATGCGCAGAAGATCCGCACCGGTCGGCTGAACGACGAGGAGTGGATGAATCTTGTCGAGGGATCCGCGAGCATCGCCGGGTCAAAGCTGTTTATTGACGATACGCCCGGCATCAATCTGTCGACGCTGCGCTCAAAGTGCAGGAAGCTGAAGGCGGAACACGATATTCAGCTTGTTATCATTGACTATCTGCAGCTCATGAGCGGAGAAAATCGCGGCAATCCATCGCGGCAGCAGGAAATTTCGGATATCTCGCGGGGACTGAAAGCGCTGGCCAGGGAGCTGAGCGTACCGGTTATCGCGCTGTCGCAGCTGAGTCGTGCTGTGGAGCAGCGCCCGGATCATCGGCCGATGCTCTCCGATCTGCGGGAATCAGGCGCGATCGAGCAGGACGCGGACGTGGTCATGTTCCTTTACCGAAAGGGATATTATGACCAGGATCTGTCGGAGGCGGAGCAGCGGGTGGCTGAGGTCATCATCGCGAAGCAGAGAAACGGTCCGATCGGCAGTGTCAATCTTCTGTGGATACCGGAGCTGACAAAATTTGCTGATATGGACAAGAGCATGAGTTGAAGGTTTCATTTCAGAGCAGCAGGCCACAGACCGCCTTCTTCGAAGGCTATATGCCGCTTGCGCGTCATATGTCTGAGGCTTGATGGGCGTCCCGCCCATCCCAAAATGAAAACACAGCCTTTAGCAGGTAAACCTGCACAGTCTGTTTTTTCATTTCAATGCTGCTCTGGATTGTTTTACAAAAATCCTCTTGTGTATTGTCGATTTTTATATTAGAATAGGGTGGAAACCAGATACGGGATTCAAAACATTATAAGGAGGAAAAGTATCATGGCATATGTTATTTCTGACGATTGTGTATCCTGCGGTTCCTGCGCGGCGGTATGTCCGGCGGAAGCGATCTCCGAGGGAGACGGAAAGTACGTAATCGATGCAGACGCTTGCCTTGAGTGCGGCACCTGCGAGGCGGAATGTCCGAACGACGCGATCTCCGCTGAGTAATGAGAGACAAAAAAAGCGGACCTGTGCAGCAGACACAGGCCCGTTTTTTATCTCTTTTCATCCCTCTGCTTCGCCGACCGTTTTGGGGTTCCCGAACCACGAACGCTTGTGGGCTTCTTTTTTCTCTCGTATTTTTTTAACCTTTGGTTCTTTCTGCTTTTTTTCGCGGCGGCCGGGAGCCAGAGCCCGGCGTTTCTGCTGTGAATTGCGGATGAGCTCGTCCAGCTTTTTGTAGTGGCTCTCCTCCTGTTCTTCCCGGAGCCGGAACAGATAGTCCATCTCTTTCACGACCTGCGTGGAGACCTGATGGCTCAGCTCCTTTCCCATCTCCAGCTGATTTTCCCGCAGCGCCTCTGCGACGACTTTTCCCAGAATCAGCTGAAACTGTTGCATCTTGTCGTCCACTGCAGGCTCAGGCTCCTGCCTCTGGACGATCGCGGGTGGTATCTTGCCCTGTTCCATCTCAGGAAGGATTGCTTTGATCGCTTTGAGCTGATAGCCCTGCTCCTTGAGCTCCTTGATCTGATGAAACGTTCGGATGTTATCTTCTGTATAGCAGCGGTGTCCCATCTCGTTGCGCTCGATCGGCAGTTCCAGCTCGTCCTCCCAGTATCGGAGAACATGAGCCTCGACATCTACCATCTTTGCCGCGTCGGAGATGATATAGCGCTTCCTGTCCATACACATCCCTCCACCCTATGAAATTATGTAAAAGTCGATTGCAGTGCCCGACTTTTAATGATTATATACCAACCACCCTTGATTTTGCAAGCGAATCGAGCTATAATCACAGCGGAAAGTTATTTTTAAGGAGGTAATTGAGATGGCTACAGTTTCCAAGGACATGATTATTGCCGATCTGGTGAAGATAGACCAGAATATTATTCCGATTCTGATGAGAGAAGGCATGCACTGTATCGGCTGCCCTTCGGCGCAGATGGAGACACTGGAGGAAGCTGCTCTGGTGCACGGTCTTGACCCGGATATCCTGGTCGCGAGGCTGAATAATTTTCTCGGCGCGGTAGCCGCGGCGGAATAAGCGCCCGGAAATACGAAGGAGGATAACCTATGACGGCTATCCTCCTTTTTTACTTCAAATCTGTGCCAGCTGCTGCAGTGCCTTTGTCTTCAGAATCTGTGTGAAGTGCTCCTGCATGTAGGCCTCGTTCGCCGCGCTGTATTTCGCGCTGTCGCCGTACTCGGAGAGAATGTTACATACCTTATTGAAATCCTCCGGCGTGTGGTCGGACTTGGAGATCACGAGGTGGTAGGCCTGTGTGTCCGGATTCTTGTACAGACGGTTCTCTCCGTGGTAGATGTCCCGCAGCACATGGGAGGCCTTCACGATCTGCTCAAGCTTTGTGAACAGGTAAAGCCTGCTGATGTCGAGCTCGCTCGCCAGCTCTTCGGCCTGCTGCTCCCGCACTTCCTTTGGCGCGTTCTTCAGGCGGTGTTCCAGAAGCTTCTGAAACAGGTCGAGAATCTCGTCCGCGCCATCCGGAAGGAAGCTCATCTGCGTGTCCTCAATCTGATCGCCGCTGCCCTGCGAGAACCGGGAAAAGCGGGTGTCGAGCTCCTCCGGGTCTGCAACCTTCGTGATATCGAGAATAATGCACTCATTCGGCATCGGGATTGCTTCTATCATCAGGGGGATATTATCCGCCCGGAATCCAAACTGATGGGAGGCCTGCTCCATCATGTCGCGGAACAGGCGGCGCGCCTTCTCAGAGCCATAGGCGATCTCGCTGATCTTGATATGGCGGTTCTCCAGGTCGTCGCGCGTCAGGATGCAGCGTATTTTATTTTCATTGATCTTCTCAATTTTCATACCATCACAACCTGCGAAAAAATAGTTTTATATAGTATAAACAAAAACGGGAAAGATGTAAAGTCCGATGAGCAGAGAAATAAAGGAAAAAATCTGAAATTTTTATGAAATGCCTTGAAAAATACCGGAACACAGGTATAATAAAATCGTAAGTCTGCTTATCTGATTTCTTTCACATTTCTGTGAAATGAATCCGTTTGTTATCAGGACGAAAGGGGGAATGCGCGGCGCGTGCGGCGTGTTGCGTCAATAATATATCACACGGCTTTCTTCAGGAATTGCATGCATACCGCACGAAAAAAATGACAAAGCTGCCGGGGTATTTATGAAAGGGAGAAAAAGCCTTTCTGTGTCCGGAAATTTGTGGTGGTGGGAAATGGCGGCTTTGTAAGATGGAGATGGGGCTTGTGTATTGCCTTTTTTCCCGTCTGCCGATATAATTAGGAAAGAACAGGAGAGATTCGATTCATGCTTCAGTTATTCGCAATGCAGGTGAGCGGCGTAGATTTTACAGAGGAGCGGTGGCGGCCGTATCTGTCGCAAAAACGCATCGAGGAGGCCGGACGGCGCAGAGCCGGGCAGAATCGTCGGCTCTTTCTGGGTGCGGAGGCCCTGCTGAACCTGGCGCTCGAACGCTGCGCGCCGGAGGCAGAGCGCCCTGCGGCTTACCGGAGGAACGCGCATGGAAAGCCTTATCTGCTGCCGCCGGACGACGGTATCTTTGTGAACTGGTCGCACTCCGGAGAGTATGTCTTTCTGGCGCTGGCCGACCGGGAGGTGGGCGTTGATATCCAGATTGCCACAGCTCCGCCTCGGGATGCGCTCGTCCGGCGGGTGCTGAGCGCACGGGAACAGCAGGTCTATGACGCGGCGCCGAAGTCCCGGCAGACAAAGATATTTTACGAATTCTGGGCTCTGAAGGAGAGCATTCTGAAGGCGCAGGGCACGGGATTTGGCGCGCCGCTTCCGGAGGATCGTAGTCTTTATCCGGCTCACGTACTGGAGTTCCGGGATGGCGATTACGCGGCGGCGGTCTGCTGCCGCGGCGGGATGGAGGACGCTGAGATTCAATATCTGTGAGAAAAGGGGGAAACGGGATATGACAGAGGCAGTGGCGACACTGAAAAAGTGGGTGGACGAAAGCGACAATATCGTCTTCTTTGGCGGCGCGGGGGTGTCGACTGAGAGCGGGATACCGGATTTCCGGAGTGTGGACGGGCTGTACAACCAGCAGTACGATTACCCGCCGGAGACGATCTTAAGCCACAGCTTTTTTGTGAGAAATACGGCGGAGTTCTACCGCTTTTACCGGGCGAAGATGCTGGCCCTCGACGCGAAGCCCAATAAGGCGCATCGAAAGCTGGCCGAGTGGGAGCGGGAGGGAAAGCTGAAAGCGATCGTCACACAGAACATTGACGGCCTGCACCAGGCCGCGGGAAGCAAGGTGGTCTATGAGCTGCACGGCAGCGTGCATCGCAATTACTGTGAGCGCTGCGGCGCGTTCTATGATGCGCGCTTTATTCAGCTCTCGACGGGGGTTCCCGCCTGCGAGAAGTGCGGGGGCCGCATCAAGCCGGACGTCGTTCTCTACGAGGAGGGGCTCGACACGCCGACGGTGCAGGGCGCGGTGCGTGCGATCAGCCAGGCGGACGTGCTGATCGTGGGAGGTACTTCCCTCACGGTCTACCCGGCAGCGGGACTGCTCGATTATTATCCGGGAAAGAAGCTGGCGCTCGTCAATAAGTCCGTGACGCCGATGGATTCCCGCGCGGACCTGCTCGTGCAGGGCAGTATCGGCGAGATCTTCGGGCAGCTGTAGAGACAGGGAGGCAGTGATGGATTATCAGGTCGGAGATATTGTCAAACTGAAGAAAGCGCATCCCTGCGGCAGCCAGGAGTGGGAAATCCTGCGGGTCGGGGCGGACTTCCGCCTGAAGTGTACGGGCTGCGGGCGGCAGGTGATGCTGGCGCGCAGGCTTGTAGAAAAAAACACCCGGGGACTGCGGAAAAATGCTTGAAATCAGGGAAAATTTATGATATAGTAGATTTCCGTGGTATATTATTGCTCTGAAGATCAGAGAATTCCTTGTACATGCGAGAGCATGTGCCAGAGACCAGAAGGAGGAAAGCAGCATGAACAAATATGAGTTAGTACTTGTTGTGAATGCGAAGATCGAGGACGAAGAGAGAGCGGCTGTCGTGGACAGAGCGAAGGAGATCATCACTCGCTTTGGCGGCGTCGTGACCGAGGTGGAGGACGCCGGAAAGAAGCGCCTTGCCTACGAGATCCAGAAGATGCGTGAAGGCTTCTACTATTTCGTCCAGTTCGACGCCCCGGCGACCTGCCCGGCGGAAGTCGAGAGACGTATGCGCATTCAGGACAACGTCATCCGTTATTTGTGTGTCCGCAAAGACGCATAGAAAGAGCTTATCAGAGGTGATTGTTAATGAATAAAGTGATTTTGATGGGAAGGCTTACCCGTGACCCGGATATCCGTTACTCGAACGGCGAGACGGCGACGGCGGTTGCGCGTTTCACGCTCGCGGTAGATCGCAGATTTACCAGAAGAGACAGCGACCAGACGGCGGATTTCATCAGCTGCGTCGCGTTCGGCAAGCAGGCGGAATTCATGGAGAAATACTTCCGCAAGGGCATGCGCGCCATGATCTGCGGAAGGATCCAGACCGGCAGCTACACGAACCGTGACGGCCAGAAGGTCTACACGACCGACGTGGTCGCGGAGGAAGTGGAGTTTGGCGACAGCAAGGCGTCGAATGATTCCTATCGCGACAGCATGGGAGGCGGCTATCAGCCGCAGCAGGCCGCGGCGCCGGGCCCGATGGGGGCAGGAGACGGCTTCATGAATATCCCGGATGGAATCGATGAGGAGCTGCCGTTTAACTAATCGTTGACAATCGGATTCAGACATGGAACTGTGAGTGAGAAGGAGGAAAACCATGGCTTACACCAGGAATGAAAGAGGCGACGCTCCGAAGATGAGAAGGGGCGGACGCAGAAGGAAAAAAGTATGCGTATTCTGCGGCAAGGAGAATAACGAGATCGATTACAAGAACGTAGCGATGCTGAAGAAGTATGTGTCCGAGAGAGGCAAGATCCTTCCGAGAAGGATCACCGGCAACTGCGCGAAGCACCAGAGAGCGCTGACCGTGGCCATCAAGAGAGCGAGACACATCGCGTTGATGCCCTACATCGCAGAATAAAAGAGATTTTTCGGGACGCCGGCAGTTGCCGACGTCCTTTTTTGCTTCACAAACGACGGTGGGAAGATTATAATAAAATTTATAAAGAATTTTTCGGAGGTAGTGTTATGGATTCTTACATTCTCAGCTGTTGTTCGACCGCTGATCTCACAGAGGAGCATTTCCGGGAGCGGAAGATCGAGTATATCTGCTTTCACTTTTTCCTGGACGGAAAAGAGTATTCCGACGACCTGGGGAAGTCGATTCCCTTCGATCAGTTTTACAGAGCGATGAGCGAGGGCGCCGGGACGAAGACCTCTCAGGTAAATGTGCAGGAATTCATCGACTATTTTACGCCCTTCCTGGAGCGCGGACAGGATATTCTGCATGTCTCCCTGTCCAGCGGGATATCCGGCGTCTATGGCTCCGCGTGTCAGGCGAGGGACGAGCTGCAGCAGAAGTATCCGGATCGAAAGATTTACATCGTGGACTCGTTGGGGGCATCCTCCGGTTATGGTCTTTTCATGGACAGGCTTGCGGAGCTGCGCGACGAGGGTATGGAGATCGATGAGCTTTCCTGCTGGGCGGAGGAGCACCGACTGGAACTCCATCACTGGTTTTTCTCCACAGATCTTACCTTCTTTGTAAAGGGCGGCAGGATCACGAAGGCCTCCGGCTGGTTCGGGACGGTGCTGAAGATCTGCCCGCTTCTGAATATGGATTACGAGGGAAAGCTGATTCCGCGCTATAAGGTACGTGGAAAGAACCTGGTCATCAAGCGGATTGTGGAGAAGATGAAAGAATGCGCTTTCGACGGTACGGAGTACAGCGGGAAGTGCTATATCTCGCAGTCGGCCTGCCGGGAGGACGCGCAGGCGGTTGCGGCGCTTGTGGAGGAGGCCTTTCCGAAGCTGAACGGAAAGGTCGAGATCAACGATATCGGCACGACGATCGGCAGCCATACCGGTCCGGGTACGGTCGCGCTCTTCTTCTGGGGAGAAAAGCGCAGCGATTGATTCCGGGGCATGGATGCAGGCGTCTGTTGTTCCGGGGACGCCTGTAATGGGCCTGTCTGTGAAACGAGGAGAGAGATATTTATGTGGGACGACAGTCAGTCCGATGCGGCGCGGATTTACCGGACGATTGAAGCCAGTGCAGCGGAGCAGGAGCCTGAAAAACTGCGGCGTAAATTCCACAGCACTTCCAGCGAGGCAGTACGCCTTGCTGTGGCACTGCGTGGATTTTTCCTGACGGATGACGGAGAAGAATATGCGCCCTGGCTGGAGGAACATGCCGACAGCGCCGGGGAGGTGCTGGTCGAGCTTGGTGACCGGGAAAAACTGACAGAGTTTGAGCGGCGGGGCTGGCTGGATGAGAAGCTGACGGAGCAGCTTTTACGTCTGGCGATTGAACAGCGCCGCAGTGGGATGACGGTCTGGCTGCTCCGTCTGAAGGAACAGAAATATGGGTTTCCGGATCGTGATTTTCAGCTGTGGTGAGCGGAGGTGAGATCGGTGGATACGGTTTCCAGGCAGAAGAGGCTCTGTCTTCAGGTTCTGCAGAATTGCCGTAATGAGCTCTGCGATTTATTTCCCGGGCTGGACGCTGCTTTTGCGATTCTGCAGTATCAGGATCGTTCGGAGCCGGGCTTTGCCACAGACGGGGAGAGTCTGCTGTATTTTCCGGCTGAATTGCTGCGACTGTATGCGGAAAATCCATCCCGTCTGCGGCATGGTTATCTGCATATTCTTTTGCACTGCCTGTATCGCCACTGGCTGCGGCCCGCTGATGCGGAACCGGAGATCTGGAATCTGGCCTGTGATATTGCGGTGGAGCAGGTTATTGAGGCGGCAGGCGATCCGGACCCTGGATTTCCCGGGGCTCTGGCGGGAAAATGCCTGCGTTTACTGGGGAATTTTCCGCTGGCCGCAGAGACGATCGTTCAGCGTCTGGAGGAAGGACGTTTTCCTTATTCCCTGCAGGAGATGCAGGCGGCTTTTTTCTTTGATGATCATACGGGCTGGGAGAGAAAGCCGACGCCTGCCATGCAGAAGCGCTGGGAAAATGCGCTCCTGCGGATCGCGGGACAGAGTCGGAAGAGCGGCGGACGCCGCCGGGGTGTGAATCCGGGTATTATGGAGGAGGAAGCGCCGCCGCAGAAGAGCTCCCGTACAGATTACCGGAGAATCCTGCGGCGATTTATGATTCCGCGCGAGGAGATTGAGCTCGATGAGGACAGTTTCGATTATATTTACTACCATCTTGGTATGGAGCAGTACGGCTCCATGCCGCTGATCGAGCCGTTGGAATATAAGGAGGTCTGCCGCCTGGAGGAGCTGGTCGTCGCGATCGACACTTCCGGTTCCTGTTCCGGGGAGGCTGTAGGGCGTTTCCTCGACGAGACCTGGGAGCTGCTGGCCGGACAGGAGAATTTTTTCCGGAAAATGAATGTATTTTTCATCCAGTGCGACTGCGAAGTACGGGATGTGGCGCTTATCCGCAGCAGAGAAGAGTGGAAAAATTACAGGAGACGTATCCGGATCCGGGGACGCGGCGGCACGGACTTCCGCCCGGTATTCCGGGAAATCAGCCGACTTCGTGAGGAGAGAAAGCTGAAAAGGATGCGGGCGCTGATTTATTTCACGGACGGCGACGGTCTCTATCCTCTGACACCGCCTGACTTTGAGACCATCTTTGTTTTACTGAAGGAAAAATGCCGACCGGATCTGGTGCCGGACTGGGCGATGAAGCTGAAGATATAGGAGCGGAGTATGAATATTCAGGAAGCCAAACAGGAGATTGCGAACACGCTGCGGGCTTATCTCCGGAAAGATACGGATGGGAACTATGTGTTCCCGGCGGTCCGGCAGAGGCCGATTCTGCTGATGGGGCCTCCCGGCATCGGGAAGACGGCGATCATGGAGCAGGTGGCCGCGGAGTGCGGGGTAGGTCTGGTGGCCTATACGATGACGCATCATACCCGTCAGAGCGCGATCGGACTGCCCCATATTGTAAAGAAACATTACGGCGGGCAGGAATTTACGGCCACAGAGTATACCCTCAGCGAGATCATAGCATCCGTCTACGAGACGATGGAACAGAGCGGATGCAGGGAGGGAATTCTGTTCCTGGATGAGATCAACTGCGTGTCGGAGACGCTTGCGCCCACGATGCTGCAGCTTTTGCAGAATAAAACCTTCGGCAATCATAAGGTGCCGGAGGGCTGGGTGATTGTGGGAGCCGGTAACCCGCCGGAATACAATAAATCGGTGCGGGAATTCGACGTGGTGACGCTGGATCGGGTGCGGCAGATCGATGTGGAGGCGGATCTTGAGGTGTGGCTTGTCTATGCCCGGGCAGCCGATGTTCACGGAGCGGTGATTTCCTATCTGACAATCAAAAAAGACCGTTTTTATGTGATGAACCAGGAGGAAGAGCGGCAGGTCTTCGTCACGGCAAGGGGCTGGGAGGATCTCTCGGAGCTCCTGAAAAGCTATGAGAAATCCGGCATTCCCTTTGGCGCCGAACAGGCGCTGCAATTTCTGCATCACGAAGAGATTGCCCGGGATTTCGCGGCCTACAGCGCGCTCTATCGAAAATATGGTTCCGATTATGGGGTGTCGGAGCTGCTGGAGGGCAGTCTGTCTTCAGCGGAGTATCAGGAAAAGACGGCGATGGCGGCAGGAGGAGATTTCGAGGAGCGTTTTACCGTGGTCAATCTGCTGCTGGAGCAGCTGCAGAGCGATTTCCGGCATTATGAGAGAGAGGACCGCCTGGTGATGCGGATTCATGAGATCCTGCAGCAGGAAGGATGTGCTCCGGAGGCCCCTGGCGCAGATGAGGATACACAGGTGGTGAGACGTCTGGAGGAAATGCGCCTGTCGGTCAGAGAGAACCATCTGTATGAAAAGAAAGCGGTGCAGGAGCATCTGCGGAGACTCTTTCAGGAGGATGTGGACCGGCGTGCGAACCTGGTCGCGAGGCTGCGCGCCAGGCTGGAGACGGCTTTTTGCTGGCTGGAGGAATGCTTCGGAGGGGACTCTCCGGAAATGATTCTGTTTGTCGGGAGTCTCACGCGAAATCCCGAAGCGATGGATTTCATCGCACAGCATGGCTGCGCTCCCTATCTGAAATACAGTGAGGCGCTGCTCTTTCGCGAGCGTGAGGCGGAGCTTCAGAAGGCCTGCCGTGAGGCGATTCTTGTTCCCGAAGAAAAGTAATCACTATCGGGAAAATTGCACAAAAACTGCGGACTTATTATGAGCATAATAAACAAAAATTTAATTTTTTCAAAAAAGAACTTTCTAATTTTCGAGAAATTTGGTAATATTAATATATATTGAGCGAAATAGTCGCACAACAGATAGAATTAACGGAAAAAAAGAACCTGCCAGGGTTCTTTTTTGGACGGATCCAGGACTGGAAGGAGGAGCATGGATGTTTGAAATTGGAGAATATATCATTTATGGTCAGAGCGGCGTCTGTCAGGTGGAAGACATTACGCATCTGGACATTTCCGGAGTGGATAAACAGAAGCTGTATTATGTGCTGGTTCCTCTGA
>JAJBTX010000034.1 GCA_020860645.1 Lachnospiraceae bacterium
TCATTTGAGCCTATTTTTTAGACTCAGGTTTTTCATAGATTACTTGACACTACCTATTCCTGCTGTTCTTCTATCTTCACAATCTTTCCGTCAATAATATGGAAAATCCGATCCGCAAATCCGGCCAGATGCCGGTCGTGCGTGACCATGACCATCGTCTGATTGTTCTCCTGCACGACCCTGCGCATGAGCCCCAGTACCTCCTCCGAGGTGCGCGAGTCCAGATTTCCGGTCGGCTCGTCGGCGAAGATGATCTCCGGGTCGAGCACAAGCGCCCGCGCCACGCCGACCCGCTGCTGCTGTCCGCCCGACATTTCAGTGGGCCGATGCTTCACATGCGTCGAGAGACCGACCAGCTTCAGCATCTTCTCCGCCTTCGCCTCGCGCGTCTTTTTGTCTACGCCGCGGAAGGTCAGCGGCAGCGCCACATTCTCGATCGCATTCATCGTCGGCAGCAGATTAAAGGACTGGAAGATGAAGCCTACCTTCTCCCGTCGGAAGCGGACAAGCTGATTTTCATTCATCCGCTCGAGATGCTCGCCTGCCACGATGACCTCGCCCTTCGTCGGCTTCTCGAGACCCGCCAGCATGTTCAGCATCGTCGACTTGCCGGAGCCCGAAGTCCCGACGATCGCGCAGAACTCGCCCCTGCGGATCGTCAGATCGACGCCGTTCAGCGCACGCACCTTCTCCTCCCCGACACGGAATATTTTATAGAGATTCTTCACCTGGATGACTGCCTGCGCAGAGTTGCCCATCCTGCGTCCTCCCTCCTTGTGTTCTGGACTCAGTATAGCATAAATCCGGGTGGGCATTTCTTAAAATTCCTTAAGTTTATCTTCAGGCAAAAAAGGGACGCCCTGCCTGTCTGCAGAACGTCCCTTTCTCTAATTGTAATGTCCTTATTCTTCGCTCTCCGAACCCTTGATCTTCGTCTTCATCAGATACCACAGCGCCCCCGTGATGCATACAGACGAGTACGCGCCGCAGGCGATGCCGACCATCAGCGGCAGCGCGAATTCCCGGATGGAGGCGACCCCCAGGATGAAGAGCACCGCCACCATGATGAAGGTGGTCAGCGAGGTGTAGATGCTCCGGGTCAGCGTCTGGGTGATGCTGTTATTCACCAGATCTTCCAGGCTGTCCTTCTTCTTCATCTCGCCAAGGTTCTCGCGGATGCGGTCGAAGATGACGATCGTCGCGTTGATCGAGTAGCCCACGATCGTCAGCATGCATGCGATGAAGGTATTGCCCACAGAGATCCGCGCCGCGCCGTAGAACACGAGCACGATCAGCACATCGTGGAGCAGCGCCGCCACCGCGCTCGCCGCGAAGCGCAGATCCTTGAAGCGGATCCAGATGTAGAGCAGCATGCAGACCGTCGCCACGATGACCGAAATGATCGCGTCGCTGCGCATCTCGCTGCTGATCACACCGCTGATGCTCTCCGCGGTAATCGCGTCGTCCCCCAGCTCAAACTCTTCGATCAGCCGTTCATCCAGCTCCGTGCGCGTCTCCAGGTCAAGCTCCGTCGTCTTGATCACGACCTGCGTGCTGCCGGAGACCTTCTGCGTCTGAATGTCATTATTTCCCACGATCTCGGCGACGAGCGGCACGACCTGCTCATCGATCTCCTCGATTGTCATGTCCTCATTGAATTCCACCGTCGTCGAGGTACCACCCTGGAACTCCAGGCCGTAGGCCAGAAGGCCATTGCCGGAGGCCGCGTTAAAGCCCATGTAGCCAATTCCAATGACAATGATCGCCAGCGAGACGGTGAAAAAGATTTTCCTCTTTCCGAGGAAGTTGACAGCTTTTCGCTCTTTCGCCGCGCCGTACCACTTCGCGTCGTGGATGCCCAGCCCGTAGAGCGCGTTCAGCACCAGCCGCGTCACGACGAGCGCCGTGAACATCGACACGACGATGCCGAGCGCCAGCGTCTGCGCGAAACCCTTGACGCTGCCGGTCCCCATCACGGCCAGCACCGCCGCCGCGATCAGCGTCGTGATATTGCCGTCCACGATCGCAGACAGAGCCTTTTTAAATCCGATCTTGATCGAAGTCCGGACCGTCTTGCCCGTGGCGATCTCTTCCCGCACACGCGCGAAGATAATCACGTTTGCATCCACCGCCATACCGATGGAAAGAATGATACCGGCGATGCCCGGCAGGGTCAGCGTCATGTCAAAGCCGTTCAGCAGTACCAGCACCAGGGCCACATAGGTCGTCAGCGCGACGCCCGCCGCGAGTCCCATGATGCGGTAGGCAATGAGCATAAAGAGGATAACCAGCCCAAAGCCGATCGCCCCGGCCAGCAGGCTCGTCTCGATCGCCTCCTCGCCGAGCTTCGCGCCGACCACATTCGAGCGCAGCTCCTCGAGTTCCAGGGAGAGCGAACCGATACGGATCGTCGAGGCGAGCTGGTCGGCCTCCTCATAGGTAAAGCTGCCGGAAATCTGGCATCTGCCGTCGGTGATCGCCTCGTTGACGACCGGCGCGCTGATCACCTCGCCGTCGTAGACGATCGCGATCTGATAACCCACGTTGGCCGCGGTCGCCTCCGCGAATTTCTCCGCGCCCTCGTCCGTCAGCGTCAGCTCCACGACGTAGCTTTTATTTCCCATGCTGTCGGTCGTCGACCCGGCCTGCGCGTTCGATACGTCGGTGCCCTCGAGAACAACCTCGCCGTCCGACGTCTGGAATTCCAGCGAACCCGGCTGACCGAGCTCGCTTAAGATCTCATTTGCGTCGCTCACACCCGGAATCTCGATATTGATCCGGTCGGAACCCTCCTGATAGACCTCCGCCTCCGTGCTGTAGCTCTCGACACGCTTCTGCAGCTTGTAGATCGTATCCGCCATGTCCTCGGCGGACGGCTCCTCGTCTCCCACCGCCTGGTAGGTGATGCTGACGCCCCCGGCCAGGTCGAGGCCGAGGCTGATGTCCTTCGCCGCCCCAAAGCCGCTCTCTCCCAGGCCATACGCCGCCGTATAGAGCAGAAGGCCCGTGACGCCGAGCGTCAGCAGCAGCGTGACGACCGCTTTTGATTTCTTCATCTTCTCTCCTCGTCTTTCTCCGCTTCCGCGGCCTTGATCATAATGGCGCACTCCACGCGCTTGCGCTCCAGCTCGCAGCTCACGTCGTAAGCGTCGTTGATCGAGCCGTGGAATTTATAAGAGTTCGCCGCGCAGCCTCCGCTGCAGTAAAATTTCGCGAAGCAGTTTCTGCATTTTTCTTTGGAATAAACATTGCAGGACTTGAATTCCTCACGGATATCCGGCCTCTTCAGCCCCTCGTCCACATTTCCCATGAGGAACTTTTCCTCGCCCACAAACTGATGGCAGGGATAGAGATCGCCCCAGGGCGTGACCGCGAGATACTCCGTGCCGGAGCCACAGCCGGACAGTCGCTTCGCCACGCAGGGTCCTCCGGTCAGGTCGAGCATGAAGTGGAAGAAAGTAAACTCCTCATCCGTGCCATAGCGCCGTACCATCTCCGCGGCCAGCTTATCGTATTCCGCGAAAATCTCCGGCAGATCCTCCTCGCGCAGCGCGTAGTCCTCGTCCTCCGTGCCCACGACCGGCTCGACGGAGATCTGCTTAAAGCCGAGATCCGCCAGATGCAGCACATCCTTCGAGAAATCCTTATTGTGGCGGGTAAAGGTGCCGCGGACATAATATTTCTCCTGATTGCGGCTGTCCGCCAGCTTCTGGAACTTCGGCAGAATCAGGTCATAACTGCCGTGTCCGTTCCGGAAGGGACGCATGTAATCGTGCACTTCCTTCCGGCCGTCGATGCTCAGCACGACATTGCCCATCTCGCGATTGACAAAATCCTGCACCTCGTCATTCAGGAGCACACCGTTCGTCGTCAGCGTAAAGCGGAAATTCTTGTCGTGCAGCTTCTCCTGCTCCCGCCCGTAGGCCACAAGGTCCTTCACGACCTGCCAGTTCATCAGTGGCTCGCCGCCGAAGAAGTCGACCTCGAGATTGCGGCGATTCCCGGAATTCGCGATCAGGAAATCGAGCGCCTTTTTGCCGACCTCATAACTCATCAGCGCGCGACGGCCGTGGTACTCGCCCTCTTCCGCAAAGCAGTAGCGACAGGCGAGATTGCAGTCGTGCGCGATGTGCAGGCACAGCGCCTTGACGACCGGCTTTCGGTTCGCCGCGATCTCCGCGATGTAATTTTCGTAAATGTCCTCGGTGTACAGCTTCCCCGCCGCGATGAGCTCGTCGAGATCCTCCGCCGCCTCGCGGATCTCAGCCTCGGGATAGCGATCCCGCAGAAGCTCCACGGTGCCTTCCAGCCCCTTTTCCTTATAATAAGGAATCATATCGTAGACCAGCTCGTCCACCACGTGGACGGAGCCACTGTTCACATCCAGCAAAATGTTATAACCGTTATTTTTATATCGATGTACCAATTATATATCCTCCCTCATCCGGCGTATGAAAAGCCCGTATCATGAAAGAAGCAGCGGCGTTCATGCCGCTGCTTGCTCCATCATCTTAAATTTCAAGCCCTACTTGTGGTTCTCGCAGGTCTGATTTCCCACCGTGCAGGACGTCTTACATGCGGACTGGCAGGATGTCTGGCACTCGCCGCATCCGCCCTTCTTCATCGTGTTCTGCAGGGTCTGGGTATTCAAAGTCTTCACATGCTTCATCTTCTATTCCCTCCTCGGTTGTTTCTTCAAATGATCAGGCTAAGTATAGCACACTCCCTCGCGGCGCGTCAAGACGCACAATTCCTCATCAACGAATCGTTTTCCCCTGCCGTTTTCAAGGGGACGTTTACAAAATATCAAGGATAGTATATCATAGAACTGTTGAAATGAAAACTCATTTCCTTTTTCCGAGGTGTCAATATATGAGCAAAAAGCATAGAAAAAAAAGAAAAACGCGGCGCGATATGTCCACATTTTTCTTCCGTCTGACGCAGGTGACCATGCTCTGCATTTTCATCAGCGTCTGTTTTCTGATCTATCAGACCGGCTATGTGCAGACTATCGTGGAGCTCTATCAGGAGGCGCAGGAGATCACCGGGACTTCCTCCGCGGAGGATTTCCGGGCCGACCAGCAGGGCGAGGTCTACGATACGAACGGAAATACGATCGCGCTGCTGCGCAATGACCGCAATATTATTTACCTGAGCGCGGACGAGATACCGGATTATGTGAAGGAAGCCTTCGTGAGCATTGAGGACAAGCGCTTCTATAAGCACAGCGGCTTCGACCTGATCGGCATTTTCCGCGCGGTCGGCTCCCTGATTTCGAGCAACAGCGTCTCCCAGGGCGGCAGCACGATCACGCAGCAGCTCGCCCGGAATGTCTATCTGACGCACACGGTGAGCTGGGAACGCAAGGTGGAGGAAATCTTCATCGCGATTTCCCTGGAGAAACTCTATACGAAGGACGAGATTCTGGAGTTTTACATCAATAATATTTACTTTGGCAATGGCTATTACGGCATCGAAGCCGCGAGCCAGGGCTATTTCAGCAGGAGCGTGAGCGAACTGAGCCTCTCCGAGACCGCCTTTCTCTGCGCGATCGTCAACAATCCGACCTACTATGACCCGCTCACCAACAAGGAGAATACCCTTTCCCGACGCGATCTGATTCTGGAGAACATGCTGGACGACGGCGCGATCAGTGAAGCCGAATACACGGAAGCTGTCGCGGAGACGATCACGCTCGATACGAGCTCCCCGCAGTATACGCGCACCTGGGCGCACACCTACATCTACTACTGCGCGACACAGGCGCTCATGGAGGTGACCGGCGAGGATTACGATACCTGCTATGAGCTGCTCTATACGGGCGGTTACCGCGTGTATACCTCCATCGACATGAGCGCGCAGGCACTGCTGCAGGATGCGGTGGACGAGACGCTCTCGGATTACAACACGAAGGACGCGAACGGCACCTACGCGCTGCAGGCCGCGGCCGTGACAATCGACAACGAGACCGGCCTTGTGACCGCGATCGTCGGCGGGCGCTCGCAGGACGACGTCTCGACCGACTACAACCGCGCTTATTTAAGCTTCCGGCAGCCCGGCAGCTCGATCAAGCCGCTGATCGTCTACACACCGGCCCTGGAACGGGGCTACACGGCCTCCAGCCTGGTCGACGACTCGAAAGAGGAGGACGGTCCCTCGAATTCCAACAATTCCTACTCCGGTATGATCTCGCTGCGCACGGCTGTAGAGCAGTCCAAAAACACGGTCGCCTACAGGCTGTTTCGTGAACTGACCCCGGAGGTCGGGCTGTCTTATCTGCTTGACATGAATTTTTCCTCGATTGAGGAAGAGGATTATACGCTCTCAGCCGCGCTCGGCGGACTGACGACCGGCGTGAGCGCACTGGAGATGAGCGCCGCTTATGCCACGCTGGCAAATGAAGGCGTCTACCGCCTGCCGACCTGCGTCACTCTGATCACCGACACGGACGGAAATATCGTCGCGATGCCGGACCGGGACGAGCATCAGGTGTACGAATCCGACGCCGCCCGCGAGATGACCAACATTCTGGAAGGCGTCCTGACGCGCGGCACCGCAAAGGGCAATGCGCTCGAAAATATGCCCTGCGCGGGCAAGACCGGCACGACCAACGACAACCTGGACGGCTGGTTCGTCGGCTACACCGCCTACTACACAACCGGCGTCTGGGTCGGTTTCGACTCGCCGCGCAGCGACAGCTCGCTGTCCGGGGCCAGCTATCCGCTGGCCATCTGGAACAGCTATATGACTGAACTTCATGAGGGTCTGGAATCAAAGGAACTCAATGACTGAGACTCCTTACCCTCCTGTATCCTCCGTATCCACAGAGCCGTCACCGGCGTCCTCTGATTCTTCGCCGGTTCCGACTTCGACCGCAACCGCTCCGGACTGCTCATAGATACTGGGTATATAGACCCCTCCTGTATGAACCGTGCAGGTGGCGGATTCCAGGTTGGAACTGATGCCGTAGGCGGTATCCAGCGTCGTGGCCTCCTCGACGCCCTCCTGCATGGCCGGCAGCTGCACCTTCACCTGAATCACCTGATTCGGGCAGGCCTCCGTGGCCAGGAGCCCCGTGTCGGCGCAGATATTCACCGCCACATGGACATCACAGGTCTCCGTCGGTTCCGTCCCTTCCACAAAATACTCATTGATCACAATGCCCTCACGGCCGTCGCAGTCGCATAAACCCGCGACCGCCAGCTTGCCCGACTTCGAACAGATCGTGCACTCCACGATGCCGTCCGGCATTTCAAAATCCGTATTATCCAGACCCAGGTGAATCCGACTCATCACCTTGGCCCAGAGCTTCTTGTGATAGCTCGTCTCCCCGTTGGAACTGCTCAGCTCATGCTTGTAGCCGTTATTGTCATATCCGGTCCAGATACCGGCCGTATAGTAGGGCGACATACCGACGAACCACACGTCGCGGTTCTCCGAAGTCGTACCGGATTTTCCGGCGACCGTCATACCACTGACATTCGCCGTACTGGAGGTACCGCCTGTCCCGGTGATAACGTCCTTCATGCAGTCGATCAGCAGCCAGGCATTCTGCTCAGAGATAACCTGCGTGCTCTCGGTCTCATTGTCAATGATAACGTTGCCGTCGTTGTCCACGATCTTCGTGTAGAGCCGCGGCGTATTGTATACTCCGCCATTCGCGATCGCCGCGTAGGCCGCCGTCAGTTCAAAATTGGACACGCCGTTCGTCAGGCCGCCGAGCGCCGTCGCCTGTCCGTAGTCGTTGTTCGAGCCCTCGAGCTGAAGGCTCGTAAAGCCGAATTTCAGCAGGTAATCAATCGCTACCGTCGGCGTCACATCGGTGATCGTCTTGACCGCCAGGATATTGATCGACCGGGTAATTCCTTCCCGAATCGTTGTATAACCGCGGTACTGGGTCGAGGAATCCCAGTTGCTGACAAGGCG
Source organism: Lachnospiraceae bacterium (assembly GCA_020860645.1). Classification (GTDB taxonomy): domain Bacteria; phylum Bacillota; class Clostridia; order Lachnospirales; family Lachnospiraceae; genus Hominiventricola. Next base: position 7,927 of record JAJBTX010000034.1, read on the forward strand.
CCCTGTCGTCCCATTCTCCGTGTAGGCAAAGGGGCCGTCGTACTGGGTCGTCCCCGGGCCGTAGCCGAGCTCCTCAAAGGCCGGCGCGTAGGCCGCCACGATCTTGAACGTAGATCCCGGGTTCCGGAGGGAATCCGTCGCGCGGTTCAGCGTCTTATTCGCCGTCTTCTCCCCGCGCCCGCCAATCATCGCCACAACATCGCCGGTGCTCTGATCCATGATGACCATCGACGCCTGCGGCTGAATCACCATGTAGCAGCTCTCATACACCGTATCGCTGTCCTTGATGCCCAGCGTCGCCACATACTCGTCGATCGCCGCCTGAGCCTCCTCCTCGGAGTCATAGAGCGGCTCATAGCTCGAATTGCTCTCCCGGAAGTACGCGTACAGCATCTCCTGACTGTAGTTGGTCGTCGTGCCGTCCTCTTCCACGACGGTCAGCGCCCACTCGAGCGCCACTTTGGAGCCCGTTGGGAAATTGTCCTCATCCGCAAACTCGTCGTCCAGGATCGCCTGAATGTCAGGATCCTGCGTTGTATAAATCTTGAGACCGCCGCTGTAAAGCGCATTGGCGGCCTGATCCTCTGTATATCCGGCCTTCTCGACGAGATCCTCCTCTACCTGATCAATCACCGCATCCACAAAATAGGAGTAAACCGTGCTCGTGGACGTCGTCTCCTCGTTCGTCTCCTTGATCCGGGAGTAAACGTCGTCCGCCAGCGCCTCATCGTACTCGCTCTCCGTAATGTAGCCCTGCTCATACATGTTTTTCAGTACGAGCGCGCGGCGCTCCCAGTTGGCCTCCGGATGAGTGATCGGATTATATTCCGTCGGGCTCTTTGTGATCGCCGCCAGCACCACGGCCTCCGAGATCGTGAGCTCGCTGACCGTTTTCCCGAAGTAGCGGTTCGCGGCGGCCTGCACGCCCAGAGTATTCTGACCGAGGTTGATCGTATTCAGATAACTCTCCAGAATCTCGTCCTTGGTCATGATCTGCTCCAGCTGTATGGCGAGATACTGCTCCTGCAGCTTACGCTCGATCTTATCCAGCAGGGTATCCTCAGACATGAAGTCGAAGACATTGTTCTTCAGAAGCTGCTGCGTGATGGTACTCGCGCCCTGCGTGGTCTGAAATCCGCTCGCCACAAAGGTGACGCCCGCGCGGACGATACCCTGCAGGTCAATGCCATTGTGCTCATAGAAGCGCTCATCCTCGATCGCGACGAACGCGTGCTGCACATGCTCCGGAATATTCTCGATCTTCACGTAGGTACGGTTCGTGCCCTCCGCGACCAGCTCCGCAATCTTATTTCCTTCCGCATCGTAGACGACGGACTTGTATCCCCGCGGAATCACGCTCGCGCTCGTGATATCCGGCGCATTTTCCATGACGCCCCGGATAACGCCGACGCCCGCGCACACGCCTGCGACGCCAAGACAGATGACAAGCACCAACAGTGTTTTCAGGAAAACAACGCCCAGCTTCTTTCCCATCCGGGTGTGTTTGGAGCGCAGCGCGGCTTTCTTTTTTGAGGTGCTTTTTTTACTGTAATTCATCGTCAAACCTCCTCTGTTTCCTTTCTGCAACAGATCACTTCAACACCTCTATCGCCCTCTGTAACTGATTGTCTTCTCCGCTCTCCGTATCCGCCTCCAGAACAATATCCGGGGCAATGCCCACCTCATGGATATTATTGCCGGACGGCGTATAATATCTCGAAACCGTAATCTTAATCGCGGAACCGTCGCTGAGCGGAATCAGGCTCTGCACAATCCCCTTGCCGTAGGTCTGCGTCCCGATCAGCGTCCCCACGCCGTAGTCCTTTATCGCGCCTGCGAAAATCTCCGAGGCGCTCGCGGTATTGCTGTTTACGAGAACCACCATCTCCCCGTCGAAATAATTCTCCGCGTCGGAATACTCTTCCTCCCGGTTTCCGTATTTATCCTCTGTATAGACGATCAGGCCTTCCGGAAGCAGGGAATCCAGGATCGTGCAGGTCACGTCGACCAGTCCGCCCCCGTTATCCCGCAGATCGATGATCAGGCTCTCCATGCCCTGCGACGTAAGATCTTCCATTGCATCCGCGAACTGCTCGTCAGTCACGTCGTCAAACTCCATAATCGCAATATAGCCGATCGAATCCTCCAGCATCTCGTACTCGACCGTCGGAACCTCGATACTCGCGCGGGTGATGGTCATCTCAATCACCTCGCTCCCGCGGACGATGCTGATGTTTACATCTGTTCCCGCCTCACCCTTCAGATCGACGACGACCAGATTGAGATCGATGCCGGTGACCTCCTCGCCCTCCACCATATAAAGAATATCGTCCGGCAGAAGCCCGGCCTGCTCCGCGGGAGAGCCCGCAAAAGTATTCACCACGGTGATCAGCCCCGTGCTGTAATCCTGTTGGAGGGTGGCTCCAATACCGCTGTAGCTGCCGCTGGAGCTCTCAAGAAAGCTCGCGTACTCCTCCGCCGTATAATAACAGGTGTAGGGGTCTCCGAGACCGTCCATCATACCCTTGTAAACGCTCTCCTGCACATCCTCCTCATCATAGTCGAACAGATAGTAGGCGTCGATATAGCTCTGCAGCTCCGCCATTTTTTCTTCCATCTCGCTCTCTGACGAGCCCGAGGATGCTGAACCGGCGCTCAGGCCTGCAATGCCGAGCCGGACGAGGAGGGATGAGGCGCCGCAGCCTCCCAGAACCATCACCATGACGCACAAAAGGGCTCCGCATACCAGCCCTTTTCCGAAGGAATGGTTTCCCCGATTTTTTTTCATAATATAATTTCTCCTCTTTCTTCCTTCCATTCTATGAAACTGAAGTCCAAAGTATTTAGTTCACGTAATTCAGCGGGTTTACATAGCTTCCGTTTACAATCACGCCGAAATGCAGGTGCGGTCCGGTGGAATAACCGGTCGAGCCCACCGCGGCGATCGTCTGTCCCTGCGTGACGTAGTCGCCCTCCGACACATACAGTGCCGACGCGTGCATATAGACGGTGGAAATACCGCCGCCATGCGAAATCACGATATAATTTCCCGCGGAGCTGCTGTAGGTGGCCGTCGTCACGCGCCCGGACGCGGAAGCCACAATCGCCGCTCCGGTGGATGCTCCGATATCAATCCCCTTGTGATAGGTGGACGCTCCGGCAGTCGGAGCGGTCCGGTAGCCAAAATAGCTCGTGATCCGGTGGCTGGACGGGCAGGGCCAGATAAAGCCGCTGCTGCCGCCGTCCCCGTCGTCCGACGAGGCCTTCGCGGCCGCGGCCGCGGCGATCTGCTGCTCAACCTGATCGAGCAGGGCCTCCTGCTCCGACAGCTGTTCTTCATATGTACTCTGTTCTCCGGAAGCTGCGCTGATCTGCGCCTGATAAGACGCAATTTCCTGCGATTTGGCTTCGATCGCGGTGTTCACAGCCTCCTGCTGCGACTCCGTCTCCGCCAGAAGCTCCTCGAGCTCCGTCTTTTCCTCCTCCAGTGCGGCCTTCTGCTCCGCAATCTTTTCCAGCGTTTCCTGCAGCGCCTGCATCATCGTCCTGTCGTACTCGGCCATCTGGGAAGAGTACTCCACGCGATTCAGCATCTCGGCGACGCTGTCTGACTCCAGAAGCAGCTCCAGGAAGGATTCGCTGCCATTCTCATACATATACTGGATGCGCCGCTTCATCATCTCGTACTGCTCTTCGGCTTCTTCCTCTGTCTGTGCCAGCTCCTCCTCGCTAAGCTCGATCTCCTCTTCCTTCTCCGCGATCGACTCCTCCAGCTCCGTGATCTGTTCTGAAAGAGTATTCAGCTCCTTGTCCAGCTGATTGATGTAAGTCTGAAGGCTGCTCTTGCTCGACTGCAGCGCACTGATCTTTTCCTCTACCGTGCTGAGGTCCGACTTGATCGAGTCAATCGCGTTGAGGGTGTTCTGTCGCTGTTCCTCCAGCGCGCGGGTGTAGGCCTCATCCTCCTCGTCGTCCTCGTCTTCGTCAGCGTCGTCTTCCTCGTCATCGCTGTCATCCGCAGCGTCCGCGTCGTCTTCCTCCGTATCCGTTTCGTCCGACGTCTCCTCCGTTTCATCAGAGGTAGCCTGCACCGCAAGTCTCCAGGCGTCGCTCCGCCCGGCCAGGGCAACGACCATAATAAGAACCAGAAGCGCGATCAATGCGCGCGGTTTTCTGCCCATGTCTCAAACCTTCAGTTGGCGCTGGCTCGTGAAGAGGCTTCCGAAAAAGCCGATGCCCACGCCGAGAATCAGGCCGACCGGCAGCAGAGTCCGGAACAGCTCGTTTGCAGAGATAAAGCTCATCACGCTGGTCAGCATGTTAAATTCCGCCGCCACATACGCGATGATGCGATTATACAGATAATACAGGATGCCGAGCGGCAGCGCCGACCCGAACAATCCTATAATAATGCCCTCGATCAGGAAGGGCATCTTGATAAACGAATTTTTCGCGCCGATCAGACGCATGATCGCAATCTCCTCACGGCGCACCGAAATACCGGTCGCCACGGTATTGCTGATCAGGAAGGTGGAGACCGCCAGCAGCAGTACAATGATGGCCACAGACACATAGCTGACCAGGCGGTTGAACCCTGTCAGCATGTCCGCCACCTGATCGGAACGGTTCACCTTGCGCACGCTCTCGATCGACTCGATGTATTCCACCAGATCATCCTGCAGCGCCACGTCCTTCATATAAATCTCGAGATTCGCGCTGTTTGCCAGGGGATTGTCGTCCACAAAAGCCTCCGCCAGCTCCTCGTTTCCCTCGAAGTAGATCTCCTGATAGCTCGCCCAGGCCTCCTCCGCGGAGACATAGACGACCTCGGAGACGCCCTCCCGCTTTGTCAGCTCCTCGCCGACCGAGAGAATCTCGTCCTCCGTCGTTCCCTCCTCAAAAAGAACCGTCACGGCGACGCCTTCCTCCGCTTCCTTCACAAAGTACTGGAAATTCTGTACAATACAGAAAAAAAGGCCAAACATAAAAATACATGCAGCCATCGTCGCCATGGATGCAAGCGAAAAGAGTTTATTTCTCCATATGTTTTTTAAACCCTGCCCAAAGCAGTATCCGATTGTACTGAGCCTCATCCGATATACCCGCTTTCCTGCTCGTCTCCTGTGATAACCCCCTTCTGTACGCGGATTACCCTCTTTTTCATCGTGTTCACTATCGCCTGGTCATGCGTGACGACCAGAACCGTCGTTCCCCGGGCGTTGATCTCCTCCAGGAGCTTCATAATCTCTCTCGAAGTCTTCGGGTCAAGGTTTCCGGTCGGCTCGTCCGCGAGGAGAATATCCGGGCTGTTCACCAGAGCTCTGGCCAGCGCCACTCTCTGCTGCTCTCCGCCGGAGAGCTGCCGCGGATAAGAGCGGTATTTCTCCGCCAGGCCCACGAGCGAAAGCATCGCGGGGACATTCTTTTTGATCTCCCGGCTGGGAGTCGCAACCACGCGCTGCGCAAAGGCTACATTTTCGTAGACATTGCGGTCCTTCAGCAGACGGAAATCCTGAAATACGCAGCCGACCTTGCGGCGGTACTTCGGGATCGCCTTCTTTTTCAGACGGTTCAGCAGGACGCCGTTCACACGGATCGTCCCCTCGGTCGGCTCGAGCTCCTTGAGGAGGAGCTTGATCAGCGTGGATTTCCCGGAGCCGCTGTCACCGACCACGAATACAAACTCCCCTCTCTCGATATGTAAACTTAACCCGTTGATGGCTCCGACCCCATTGGGATAAGTCTTTACTACGTTTTCCAGTACGATCATGGAAAGCCTCCTAAAATCAGTAATCCATTGACTCCATATATCTCATGTATTTCACGACCATCAGCGCGATCTTGAACGTGATGGCATCCTCAAATACACGAATATCAAGTCCGGTGGCCTTCTGGAGCTTGTCCAGCCGGTACACCAGCGTATTCCTGTGAATAAAGAGCTGCCGCGAAGTCTCCGACACGTTCAGGCTGTTCTCAAAGAATTTATTG
>JAJBTX010000070.1 GCA_020860645.1 Lachnospiraceae bacterium
GTATTTACAAGCTCTTTTCTTATAAATTTGAAAGCATAATATTGGTTTATATTGATGAGAAAGAAAACAATGAAGCAATGGAAAAATGAGCTAGTTGAAAGGCTAAGGGAGATACTATGTTTTTGAAATATGTCCAGATAGTAAATTTCCGCAATTTGAAAGATGCGAAATTCTGTTTTGCTGAAGGTGCTAATACGATAATAGGTGAGAACGATGCTGGAAAATCAAATGCCGCAAGGCTCAGACAGGGGCAAAAGCGCTGAAATCTCCTATTTTTCGCCCTTCTTGATCAGCGTCTTAAGAAGCCCCACTTCCTCATCCGGCAGCGCTTTTTCGCCTCCGAGAATATGCGCCATGATAAGAATCTGCGCGGTTTTTTCCGCGGCCTCGCAGATGGCGAATGCCTTCTGCATAGTCGGAGCTACGGCCAGAAATCCATGATTTTCCAGCAATACGGCATCGTGATCGGGCAGGTACTTTTCGAATCCCCTGCTGATCTCGATTGTTCCGGGAGTCCCGTATGGGACCAGGGGGATTTCCTGGAAAAGTTCGAGTATTTCCGCGAAAGCTCTGCTGCGTATGGGCTTTCCCGCGACGGCAAATGCGGTAGCGCAGGCGCTGTGATTGTGAATGCAGGCATTTACGTCCGGGCGTACCCGATATGCCTGTAAGTGCATTTTATATTCCGACGAGGGTACCGTGCCGCATTCGGGATTCAGAACGGTCCCGTTCTCATCGATCTCGACAATCATTTCAGGGATCATAGTCTCCTTGTCCGCCTGCGACGGCGTGATGAGATACCGGTCCTTAAAGCGCATGGATACATTGCCCTCGAACAGATTTATCATATTGCGGTGGTACAATTCTCTCGTGACCTTCACGATGGTCTCTTTTGCTTCCTGTTTATTCATGGTCATTTCCTCATTTCCACAGACGGATGGTTTGCAGCAGTTTTTCCTTGTCTTCCGTACTCATTTCTGCCAGCTCCTCCATGATTTCCCGGTCAAGCGCGGAGGCCTGGTATTCAGAATCAATTTTTCCGACCAGAGAATCCAGCGAGATGTTCAGAAGCTTTGCATAATAGACCAGGATTCGCAGAGACATCGCAGTCCGGTTGTTCTCCACGTTGCTGATATAGCCCGGCGTCACGTCCAGGGCGGCGGCGACCTCGACCTGTGTTAGCTTTTTCTGGATGCGGAGTTCTTTCATTTTGCCTCCGAGGTTTTCATAATCATTCTGCGTCATGAGCGGACCTCCTGTAAGTGTCTTGCCAGATGTGATATATAAAATATACTATAAATATATCTTGAAATAAATATACTAATAACATATAATGTATAGTAACGTGTAAAGCTGGTGCCAGGGGTACAGAGGAAGAATGATGGATTCTATTTGGCGGTCGAGCTGTCAGGAGTGGGCTTTTCCGGTAAACTGAGATTGTAAAGGTAGAAAAGCGGGCGGACATGTGATAAGATTTAATAACAGTTCAGGACAGCAGGAGGAAATAATATGTACGAACTGATTCAGGTCTCCGACCGCAGTTATTATATCCAGAGCCCCGCGAAGATCGGGCTTGTGCAGCTGAACGATACGGACGTGTGTCTGATCGACAGCGGAAACGACAAGGATGCGGGGCGCAAGGTCCGCCAGATACTGGACCGAAACGGCTGGCATTTGAAGGCTATTTACAATACGCATTCGAATGCCGATCACATTGGCGGCAACCGGTATCTGCAGGCGCAGACAAAATGTAAGATCTATGCGCCGGGGATCGACTGCGATTTTACCAGGCATCCCATTTTAGAGCCGGCCTTTTTATATGGGGCGTATCCCTGTAAGGATCTGAGGCATAAATTTCTCCTGGCGCAGGAAAGCGACGCGGAATATCTGAGCGAGGACGTCCTGCCGGACGGCTTCGGGATCATCCCTTTGCCAGGTCATTTCTTTGATATGGTGGGTTTCCGCACACCGGATGATGTGGTTTACCTTGCCGACTGCCTGTCGAGCCGGGAGACGCTGGACAAATATCAGATCAGCTTTCTTTATGACGTGGCTGCCTATCTGAAAACGCTGGAAATGGTGAAGTCTTTGAACGCGAAAATCTTTGTCCCGGCGCATGCCGAAGCGACCGCGGATATCGGAGAGCTGGCGCAGGCTAATATTGATAAGGTACATGAAATCGCCGGAAGGATTGTTGATATCTGCGCGGAACCGAACTGCTTTGAAAGTATTTTGCAGCGGCTGTTTACGGAATACGGCCTGAACATGAACTTCGAGCAGTATGTCCTTGTGGGCAGCACTGTTCGCTCGTATCTTGCGTGGTTGAAGGACACGGAGAAACTGGATATCTGTTTTGAGAATAATATGCTGCTCTGGAAGCAAAAATAATGCAGCTGAACCGGTATCGGAAACGCAGGGCCGGGCGAGCCTTGCGTTTCCTGATGCCGCGTGCTAGAATAATTTCGGAAAAGTCTGCGTAAATTGCGGCGAAGAACAGACAGAAGAAAGAGAGCATTTCCATTTATGAAGGTATTGCACATAGGAAGAAAAGAAAATATGGAGCGTAACACGGTGAAGACGGACTTCACCGCGAGCGTGCAGGTGGTGAGTTTGCCGATGAGCCTTTCGGCCGAGCAGTACCGGGAGGCCTGCCCGGATGCGGAGGTTATCGTCGCGGACGCGATCGCGCCGGTGTCGGGAGAACTGATCCGCAGTCTGCCGCATCTTCAGATGATTCACTCCGAGGGCGTCGCCTACAATCAGATCGATATCGAAGCTGCGCGGGCATGCGGCGTCTGTGTCTGCAACTGCGCGGGCATGAACGCCTCCGCGGTCGCGGAGCAGACGGTGTTGCTGATGATGGGTCTTCTGAAGGACGTGATCGCAGGCGACAGGGCGGTGCGCGCGGGGAAGCAGATCCGGAAGAAGGAAGGCTACATGACGCGCGGCGACTTAAAGGAGTTGCGGGACTGCCGCGTCGGCCTCATCGGCTTCGGCGATATCGGAAAATGCACGGCGAAGCTGCTCGCCGCCTACGGCGCGCAGACTTTTTATTATAAGCGGACGCCGCTCAGTGCCCAGGAGGAGCGGGAGTACAGCGTCACGTATCTCGCGCAGGATGAGCTGCTCGCGAGCTGCGATATCGTGAGCCTTCACCTGCCGGTGACGCCGCAGACAGAGCATATGTGCGACGCGGCCTTTTTTGAAAAAATGAAACCAGGCGCTTACTTTGTCAATACTTCCCGTGGCGAGCTTGTGGACGACGAGGCGCTGATCGAAGCGCTGCGCAGCGGCCGCGTCGCGATGGCGGGTCTCGACACGCTCGATCACGAGCCGGTTGCGCAGGATCACGTGCTCGTGCGGCAGCCGGAGGAGATCGCGGACAGGATCCTGTTCAGCCCGCACATCGGAGGTATCACGGCATCGAGCTTCCGCCGCGGCTACGCAATGATCTGGGAGAATATCGAGAGAATCGCGAAGGGCGAGCGTCCGAAGAATGTGAGGTAAGAGGGAGCAGGCTATGTTTATCATCGCGGGCCTGGGCAATCCGGGCAGCAGATACGAAAAGACAAGGCATAATACCGGCTTTCGGGTTATCGATCGGCTGGCCGGTCAATATCATATAGAGATGAAGCTGAACCGGCACAGGGCTATCGTCGGGACGGGTCTCATCGAGGGCGTGAAGGTCATGCTGGTGAAGCCGCAGACCTATATGAACGCGAGCGGGGAGAGCATCGGGGAGATCGTGGATTTTTACAAGGTCGACCCGGAGACGGAGCTGCTCGTGATTTTTGACGACGTTTCGCTGGAACCGGGACAGATTCGCATCCGCAAAAAAGGCAGTGCGGGCGGGCACAATGGCGTCAAGAACATTATTGCGCACCTCGGGACACAGGTTTTCCCCCGGATCAAGGTCGGCGTCGGCGAGAAGCCGGCGGGTTGGGACCTGGCGGACTATGTGCTGGGTACCTTCCCGAAGGAGGACGAGGAGCGCATGGAGGAAGCCTGTGAGCGGGCGGCCCGCGCGGCAGCGCTGCTCCTGACGGATGGGCCGGATAAGGCGATGAACGATTTTAACCAGAGGTGATGCATGGATACCTTTTATGAGCCGCTTCTGGAGCTGGAGGCCTTTTCGCGGGTGCGGGACGCGCTCGCAAAGGAGGACGGCCTGCAGCTGATTACCGGCTGCGTGGACTCCCAGAAGACGCATCTGATCTACAGCCTCGGCCGGGACTGGCCCGTGAAGCTGATTTTAACCTATAATGAACTGAAAGCGAAGGAAATCTACGAGGAGTACCGGACACTGGATGAAGATGTGTTCTACTGTCCTCCGAAAGATTTTCTCTTTTCGCATGTCGATATTCAGGGAAAGGAACTGCTGCGCCAGCGCGTTCTGGCCGTGAGCCGTCTGCTGGAGCGCGGGGAGTGCGTGATCGTGACGACGCTTGACGCCTGTATGGCGCCGATGCCGCCGCTCGAAAGTCTGCGGCAGAGTATCCTGACCATTGGGATCGGCAGCGTGATCGATACCACGGCGATGAAGATGAAGCTCGTGCGGATGGGCTATGAGCGCACGGAACAGGTAGAGCTGCCCGGACAGTTTGCGGTGCGCGGCGGCATCATCGATATCTATCCGCTGACCGAGGAGTATCCGGTTCGTATTGAGCTCTGGGATGACGAAGTGGACTCGATTCGCAGCTTTGACGTGGAGAGCCAGCGCTCGCTCGAGAAACTCATGGAGCTGACGCTGTATCCCGCCGCGGAATTCGAGGCGGAAGGAAAAGCGGGGAAGAGCGTAAGCCTGCTCGACTATCTGAAAGAGTTCCGTTCGCTGGTCTTCCTCGATGAGGCGAATCGTCTGCTGGAGAGTGCGGAGGCGGTCGAGAAGGAATATATTCAGAATTATGAGAATCGCGCGGAAAAAGGGGAGATCGGAGAGGGCGAAGCTCCGGAGATCATTCCCTGCGCAGAGGTGGCCGCCCGCCTGAACCGCCTGCGCGGCGCGGCGCTGGGAACGCTGGAGACGCTGGACCGGCGGATCGAGGTTCGCGGCCGCTTCAGCGTGGACGCGCGTCAGACCCAGTCCTATAATCAGCATTTTGAACTGCTCGTGCAGGATCTGAAGCGCTGGAAACGGGAGAAATATCGCGTAGTCCTGCTCTGCGCCTCGCGTACGCGCGGGCGGCGGCTGGCCCAGGAGCTGCTGGATCAGGGGCTGAGTGCGTTTTACTCTGAAGAGCCGGGACGCGTCGCGCAGCCCTGTGAGATCATGGTCACGCACGGGAATATCCGGCGCGGCTACGAGTACCCGCTGATCCGCTTCGCGGTGGTCGCCGAGACAGATGTGTTTGGCCGGGAGAAAAAGAAGCCCCGGCGGCGGCAGCGCGCCTACGAGGGGCGGGCGATCGGCAGCTTCTCCGACCTGTCCGTGGGCGATTATGTGGTGCATGAGAATCACGGACTCGGCATCTATCGCGGTATCGAGAAGATCACGGTCGATCATGTGGTGAAGGATTACATGAAAATCGAGTACAGCAAGGGTTCCTTCCTCTACATTCTCGCCACGCAGTTCGATGCGATCCAGAAATATGGCAGCTCCGACACTGAGAAGGCGCCGAAGCTGAACACGCTGGGCGGCTCAGACTGGAAGAAGACGAGCTCGCGCGTCCGCGGAGCGGTGGAGCTGGTCGCGAAGGATCTGGTCGAACTTTACGCGACCCGCCAGGCGGAGAAAGGCTATGTTTACGGGCCGGACACGGTCTGGCAGAAGGAATTTGAGGAGCTTTTCCCCTATGAGGAGACAGAGGATCAGCAGCGGGCGATCGAGGAGACGAAGGCGGATATGCAGAGCGATCGGATCATGGACCGGCTGATCTGCGGCGACGTGGGCTACGGAAAGACGGAGGTCGCGCTGCGTGCCGCGTTTAAGGCCGTGCAGGAGAGTCGCCAGGTCGTCTTTCTCGTGCCGACGACGATTCTCGCCCAGCAGCACTACAATACCTTCCTGCAACGGATGAAGAACTTCCCGGTGCGGGTCGAGATGCTGTGCCGCTTCCGCACGCAGGCGGAGCAGAAAAAGACGATTGCGGATCTGAAAAAGGGCCTTGTGGACATCGTGATCGGTACGCATCGCGTGCTGTCGAAGGACGTCGGCTACAAGGATCTCGGTCTGCTGATCATTGATGAGGAGCAGCGCTTCGGCGTGGCGGACAAGGAGAAGATCAAGAAGCTGCGGACGAACGTGGATGTGCTGTCGCTGTCGGCGACGCCGATTCCGCGGACGCTGCACATGAGCCTTGCGGGGATCCGTGACATGAGCGTTCTGGAGGAGCCGCCCATGGACCGCGTGCCGGTGCAGACCTATGTGTGCGAGTACGACGAGGAGATGGTGCGCGCGGCGATTCACCGGGAGCTCGCGCGCGAGGGGCAGGTCTACTATGTCTATAACCGCGTGGATACCATCGCGGATGTGGCGGCGCGGATTCAGCAGCTTGTGCCGGAGGCCAGCGTGGCTTGGGCGCACGGCAGGATGAAGGAGGACAGCCTCGAGCGGATCATGTACAGCTTCATTCAGGGGGAAATCGACGTGCTGGTGTCCACGACCATCATTGAGACCGGCATGGATATTTCCAATGTCAATACGATCATCATCCAGGACGCGGACCGGATGGGTCTTTCCCAGCTCTATCAGCTGCGGGGACGCGTCGGGCGTTCGAACCGCACAGCCTACGCGTTTCTTCTATATAAAAAGGATAAGATGCTGAAAGAAGTGGCGGAGAAGCGCCTGCACGCAATCCGCGAGTATTCCGATCTGGGCAGCGGCTTCAAGGTCGCGATGCGCGACATGGAGATCCGAGGCGTCGGCACGCTGCTCGGCGAGCGGCAGCACGGCCATATGCAGGCGGTCGGCTACAATCTGTACTGCAAGATGCTGAACGAGGCGGTGCTGCGCCTGAAGGGCGATAAGCGAGGACCCGAGGAAGACTTCGAGACGGTGGTCGACATTCAGATTGACGCATTCATCCCGGACAGCTATATCCGCAATGAGGCGCTGAAGCTGGATATCTATCGCAGGATCGCGACGGTGGAGAATGAGGAAGAGAAAGAGGATATGCTCGAGGAGCTGATCGACCGCTTCGGCGAACCGCCGACGGCTGTGCTGAATCTGCTTGAAATCACCGTTCTGCGCGGAAAGGCGCATGGACTCTATATCCGGGAAATCAAGGCAAGACCGGATCAGATCACATTCATCATGTACGAGCAGGCGCGTATCCAGGCAGCGTGTATTCCGGAGCTGATCGAGCGGATGGAGGGCAATATGACCTTCCGGCGCACCGACCCGCCGCAGTTTATCTGCAGCCTGCGGGGCGGGACAAGGAGGTTCTCCGGCACGCTCATTGAAATCACCGGACAGATTCTGGAGGAGATGGAGATCCTGCGGGAAATACAGTGAAAGATTTGTTAAAAGAGTTGCTTTGATGAAAAAAAAAGATTATAATCAGTAACGATTATGACTGACGCGCGCCATATCGCGTGGTCGGAACAGATAGACTGCAAGGAGGAAAAAAAGATGAAAAAGAAGGTGGCGGGTTTTCTCGCGCTTTTGCTGGCAGCGTCGATGATGCTCGGCGGATGCTCGGGACAGGCGATCGACTATACCGCGGAGGCGGCCAGCGTCGACGGAGTGTCCATTCCGCTTGGGGAGCTTAATTTTTATCTGCGTTATCAGCAGGTGGAGATGCAGTCCATGTACGGGACCTACTTCGGGGAAGACTTTATGAATCAGGATCTGACGGGGAGCGGCTCTGTCTATGGAGAAACAGTCCGGGATTCGGTTCTGGAGATGCTTGAAGAGCTTTATGTGATCGAGGCGCATGCGGAGGAGCTGGATGTCGCGCTGGACGAGGATGATGAGAGCGCGATCTCAGAGGCGGCGCTGACCTTCCTCGCGTCCAATGACAGTGACACGCTTTCTCTTATGTCCGCGGATGAGGAGACGGTGACGCATGTGCTCGAGCTGCTCCGGCTGCAGGTGAAGGTGTACAATTACCTGGCGACGACGATCGACACGGAAGTGGACGAGGAGGAAGCGGCGCAGAAGTGTATTACCTATGTGAGCGCCTCCACGGCCGGGACGACCGATGACGACGGGAATACGGTGGATCTGACCGACGAGGAGCTCGAGGAGATCCGCACGGAGCTGGAGACGATCCGGGATGAGGCAGAGGAGAGCGGCGATCTGAGCACAGCTGCGGAGGATCACGACCTGAGCGCGGTCACGACGACCTATGGTTCGAGTGACGAGACGCTGGATGAGAATCTGAAGGCGGCAGCGGACGAGCTTTCCGATGGGGAGTATGCCGACATCGTGGAAGGCGACGGCTACTATTACCTCGTCTATATGGAGAGCACCTACGACGAGGATGCGACGCAGACCGAGATTGAGAGCATTCTCGAGGAGCGTGAGCAGGCGGCCTATGACGACTGGCTTGACGCGCTGGTGGAGGCTGCCGAGATCGTGGTAAACGACAGCGTCGTGGGACAGCTTAATTTCGAACGGATCTTCACTGAGAAGACAGAAGAAGAGACGACGGAGGATGAGACTTCTGAGGAGGAGACAGAGGAAGAATCTTCCGATGATGCAGAGGAAACTGTAGAGGAAGACGAGGAGGAGACCGAGGAGGAAGACGCCTCCGCGGAGGAAGCAGAGGCAGAAGAGTCCGAAGAATAACGGACAAAAAGGGGGCTTCTAAAAAATGAGCGTGACGCAGAATCTGACACTGATGACGGATCTGTATGAACTGACGATGATGCAGGGATACTTTAAAAATCCTGTGCAGGAGACGGCGATCTTCGACGCGTTCTACCGCACAAATCCCTGTGGGAACGGTTACGCGATCGCCGCGGGACTGGAGCAGGTGATCGATTATATCAAAAACCTGCACTTCTCCCCGGAGGATATAGAGTATCTGCGCAGTCTCTCGATTTTTGACGAGGATTTCCTGGACTATCTCGGAAAATTCCGTTTCAGCGGCGATATCTACGCGATTCCGGAGGGCACCGTTGTATTTCCCAGAGAACCGCTGATTAAGGTAGTCGCGCCGATCATGGAGGCGCAGCTCGTGGAGACGGCGATTCTGACGATTATCAATCATCAGAGTCTGATTGCGACCAAGGCGGCCAGGGTCGTGAACGCGGCGAGAGGCGACGGAATCATGGAGTTCGGACTCCGACGTGCGCAGGGACCGGACGCCGGCGTCTATGGGGCGCGGGCGGCGATGATCGGCGGCTGCATTGGCACGTCGAACGTGCTGACCGGCCAGCTCTTTGACGTGCCGGTGCTTGGCACGCACGCGCACAGCTGGATTATGAGCTTCCCGGATGAGTACACTGCATTTAAGACCTACGCGGATCTTTATCCGAATGCCTGCACGCTGCTGGTGGACACCTACGACACGCTGAAATCCGGCGTGCCGAACGCGATCCGCGTATTCAAGGAGATGCGGCGTGCGAAGAAGCTGAACGGGCGTTACGGTATCCGTATCGACAGCGGCGACCTCGCCTATCTTTCGAAGGAAGCCCGCAAGATGCTTGACGCGGCAGGCTTCCATAACGCGATTATTTCCGCATCGAGCGATCTCGACGAGTATCTGATCGACAGCCTGAAGACGCAGGGCGCGAAGATCACGTCCTGGGGCGTCGGTACGAATCTGATCACCTCAAAGGACTGCCCGGCCTTCGGCGGCGTCTACAAGCTCGCGGCGGTGAAGCAGGGGGACGGAGAGTTTATCCCGAAGATCAAGCTCTCGGAGAACAGCGAGAAGATTACAAATCCCGGAAATAAGACGGTTTACCGTATTTATGAGAAGAATAACGGGAAACTGAAGGCCGATGTGATCAGCCTGGTGGACGATGTATTTGATGAGTCGAAGGATCTGACGATTTTTGATCCGAAGGAGACCTGGAAGAAGACGAAGCTGAAGGGCGGCAGCTACACGCTGCGCGAGCTCATGGTCAAGGTCTTTGACGGGGGTGAGTGTGTCTACGATTCCCCGTCCGTCATGGATATCCGCGAATACTGCATCGGAGAGCAGAACACGCTCTGGGACGAGACGCGGCGTCTGGTAAATCCGCATAAGGTTTACGTGGATCTCTCAGACCGTCTGTTTGAGATGAAGCGGAGCCTGCTCGATCAGATGGGCGTGAAAGCAGAATAGAAAAGGAATAGCACCTGCGAGGGTGCTATTTTTTTGCCCCCTCACATAAGATAGAGAGGATATGAGGCAGCTGGACGGCAGCCGGCTGCGAAGTGATCAAGGTGGGGGAGTTTATGAACGAGAGAGATTTGCAGGTATTGGAGCAGTATTCGTTTGCGGTGAATGACAGCAGACGTGTCCGGGGAGCGTATCTTCTGGACACCGATGCGGGGCTGAAGCTGCTGCGCGAGTGTTCCGTGAGTGCGAACCGTCTCGCGCAGGAGCAGAGGCTGCTCGCCCGTCTCCGCGAACAGGGTTTTTCGGTGGATCAGCTGGAGCCGGATAAAGAAGGAAACCTGCTCTGCGTTTATCACGAGAGATTTCCCTATATGGTGAAGGAATTGCCGGAGGGGAGGGAGTGCGATACGAGAAATGAGAGTGAAATCCTGCGGGCGGTTTCTTTGCTGGCCCGGCTGCATCTCGCCCTGCGTTTCCCGGAATCTGCCGGAGCGGAGAGCCTGAAATTCTCCGGGCGGGACGCCCGTGAGGAGATGTGCCGCCATAACCGGGAGCTGCGGAAGATCTATGCGTTTATGAAAAAGAAGAACCGGAAAAATGAGTTTGAGACGGCCTGTCTCTCCTGTTTTCCGCAGGTGCTTGCGGAGGCTGAGAGCGCGGAGCGGCGGCTTGGGGTCTCCGGGTATGAGAGCCTGCGGGCGCAGGCGCTCGCGGAAGGCCATTTCTGCCATGGCGAGTATATTCACCATAATATTCTTATAAACGGCGAAAAGATGACGATTGTTAATTTTGAAAAATTTTCGCTCGACGTGCAGATAAATGATCTGGGTCTGTTTGTGAGAAAAATTCTCGAAAAGCAGGGCTATGATCCCAGGCTCGGCAGACGGATGCTGGAGGCTTATGAGCGGGAAAAGCCCCTTTCAGCGGCGGAGCGGGCCTACTTAAGCGTCTGCCTTGGCTATCCGGAAAAATTCCGCAAGCTTGTAAATTACTATTATAATACGAATAAGGCATGGATACCGGGCAAGCACATGGAGAAACTGGAAAAATTCCTGTCACAGAGGGAAAAAAGGATTTCTTTTTCTGAGGAAATAGGCTATACTTGATTTAACACTTAGTTTCACGGAGGTAGGAAAATACTATGGGCTACAGGGAGATTTACGACGAATGGCTTAAGAATCCTTATTTTGACGAGGATACGAAGGCGGAGCTTCGCGCGATCGCGGACGATGAGAAGGAGATCAAGGAGCGCTTCTACAAGGATCTGGAGTTCGGCACGGCGGGACTGCGCGGCGTCATCGGCGCGGGCATCAACCGTATGAACATCTATGTAGTGCGCCGGGCGACGCAGGGGCTGGCAAATTACATCAAAAAGCAGGGAAAAAAGGATCCGAGTGTAGCGATTGCCTACGATTCCCGCCGCATGTCGCCGGAGTTTTCGGAGGAGGCGGCGCTGACGCTGGCGGCGAATGGCATCAAAGCTTATCGCTTCGAGTCGCTGCGGCCGACGCCGGAGCTGTCCTTCGCGGTGCGCGAGCTCGGCTGCATCGCCGGTCTGAATATCACGGCGAGCCACAATCCGCCGGAATATAACGGCTACAAGGTCTACTGGGAGGACGGCGCGCAGTTCACGCCGCCGCATGACAAGGGCGTGACTGCGGAGGTGCTCTCGATCACCGACCTCTCGACTGTGAAGACGATGAGTCACGAGGATGCGGTCGCGGCGGGCCTTTACGAGACGATAGGCCAGGAGATCGATGATAAATTCATTGGACATGTCAAGGCGCAGGTTGTGAACCAGGACGCGATCGACAAGATGCAGAAGGATATCCGCATCGTCTACACGCCGCTGCACGGCACGGGAAATATCCCGGCGAGACGCGCGCTGAAAGAGCTCGGTTTTGAGAATGTCTACGTTGTGCCGGAGCAGGAGCTCCCGGACGGCGATTTCCCGACCGTCAGCTATCCGAATCCGGAGGCGGCGGAGGCCTTCACGCTGGGGCTTGCACAGGCGAAGAAGATCGACGCGGATCTCGTACTCGCGACCGACCCGGATGCGGACAGGCTCGGCGTCTATGTAAAAGATACAAAATCCGGCGATTACATGCCGCTTACCGGCAATATGTCCGGCGCTCTGCTCTGCGACTACGTGCTGAGCCAGAAGCAGGCGGCGGGCAGGATTCCGGCGGACGGCCAGGTCGTCAAGTCGATCGTCTCCACGAATCTGATCGACGCGGTCGCGGCGAATTATGGCTGCGAGCTGGTCGAGGTGCTGACCGGCTTCAAGTTCATCGGTCAGCAGATTCTGAAAACGGAGCAGACCGGAAAGGGAACCTACCTCTTTGGCATGGAGGAGTCCTACGGCTGCCTGATCGGCACCTATGCGCGCGACAAGGACGCGATCTCCGCGACCGTCGCCCTCTGTGAGGCGGCCTGCTATTATAAGCAGAAGGGCATGACGCTCTGGGATGCGATGCTCGCGATGTATGAAAAGTATGGATACTACAAGGATTTCGTAAAATCAATCGAGCTGAAGGGCATCGAGGGTCTTGCAAAGATCCAGGAGATTCTTGAGACGCTCCGGAACAATACGCCGGAAGTTGTCGGGGGATATAAGGTACTCTCCGCACGTGATTATAAGCTGGATACGATCAAGGATATGGCGACCGGCGAGGTGCGTCCGACCGGCCTTCCGCAGTCGAATGTGCTCTATTATGATCTGGAGGACGGCGCGTGGCTCTGCGTGAGACCGTCCGGTACCGAGCCGAAGGTGAAGTTCTACTGCGGCGTGAAGGGCAGCTCGCTCGAGGATGCCGACGCGAAGAGCGCCGCACTCGGCGACGCGGTTCTGGCCATGATACAGCCGATGCTGTAATAAGCCTGAAAAGCTCAGCTCAGGGCTGTCATTGTGCTAAAAAAACTTGACAGAGAAAAAAATGCATAGTAGAATAAGTTCTGTTCTGAGCGCGGGTGTAGTTCAATGGTAGAACACCAGCCTTCCAAGCTGGATACGTGGGTTCGATTCCCATCACCCGCTCTTACATGCGACAGTAGTACAGTTGGTAGTACGCCACCTTGCCAAGGTGGAGGTCGCGGGTTCGAGTCCCGTCTGTCGCTCTTCAAAAAGTCCTGAGTTTCAGGGCTTTTTATTTTTCGTGTTGCATTTTGCGTCGAACAGGCGGGAGGAAATCTCCGGACGAATGGCAATAAAAAAAGGCCATGCGGCCTGAATTTTCGAGGGAGTGGGGACTCTTGCGAGTCCCCTAAAGTGTTATGAATGAAATACTGATGTGTTCCTGTTACGTGTTTTATCATAACAGGAATTTGTGACCAAAGTGTGGCAAGAAAATAAAGGATTTCTAAAAATCATTGCAATCCGGATGGAATATGGTAAACTGTAACTATTCGGAGCTGGCCGGTTTTGCGCGGTATTCGAAGGCCGGTTTCCGCGCAAAGGCAGGCGGCGGGAGCGCCGCGGTTTACAGTGGTTATGCAGAAGGGATGGATGGAGCATGAATTTCTATAGTAATAAAA
>JAJBTX010000045.1 GCA_020860645.1 Lachnospiraceae bacterium
ATATATATTTTTCTTATTTTTCAATAATTTTTATAAATTTTAAGTTTTCTGCAGCATCTCCTAATTCGGGTATTATTATTTAGCAATTAAATAAACCCCTGACTCTTTGCTTTCAGGTGTTTATTTCGCAGAATTATTTTTTTAAACAAGAAGCTCGTTATAAACATGGAGCACCTTATAAAAGGTGTCGATCTCTTCCAGACTGCATTTTTGAAGCAGATCATGCAGAGTCTCTGTGATATCGAGATTATCAAAAATCTTATGGGCTGTGGCAAGCTGCTGTCCGCGCTCCGTCGCATAGAGATGAATCGTCTTGGCGTTTCCCTTCTCTTTCTCCCGGGTGATCAGCTCTCTTTTCACGAGTTTTGATACTGTCTGAGACACCGCGCCCAGAGTGCGCCCCCACAATTTGGACGCCTCTGTCACGGTAATGCCCGGATTGTCGGCGATCATAGTGAGAATATGGACCTCTACCATCCCGATCATTTCTCCTGTTCCATAATCACGGGGGGTGTTGATGTATTCGCTGTATCGGATTACAAATTTATAGACCTCATCCGCCCGGACGCTCAGCTCTTTATACACGCGGTCAATCTCCGCCTTATTGCTGTAATTTTCCATAAAGACTCCTTACATGATATCAGATTGTCAGCTAACCATAGGCAGCATTATCGCTGACAGGCATTATGATACCATACTTTTTTCTGTTCGTCACGGGTCTTCCGCAGTTTCATCCTCCAGCACCAGCGCTTCCTCCTTCTCAATTCCCAGATAGGGCAGAATATTTTCAAAAATGTCCCGCACGACCGGCGCGCAGACCGTGCCGCCGTAATAGGTCCCCTGCGGGTTGTAAACGATGCAGAGCGCCAGCACCTGCGGATCGTCCGCCGGGGCGAAGCCCAAGAAGGAGGAGATGTACTTGTTTGCGCTGCGCGGCAGGGTCTGGGAGGTCGCGGTCTTGCCGCCGATCCGGTAGCCCGGGATGTAGGCCTTGTTGCCGCCGCCCTCGGAGACGACCTTCTCCAGGATCTCGCGCATCTGGGCAGAAACCTCCTCCGTCACGATACCGTCCGTCTCCTCATATTGAAAGGTCTTCAGCACATTTCCCTCCTGATCCTCGACCGCCACCGCAAAGTGCGGCGTCACCCGGCGGCCCCCGTTGATGACGGAGCTCGCCATCACGGCGAGCTGCATCGGCGTGATCTGGAAGGACTGCCCGAAACTCATCGTCGCGAGCTCGACCTCGCCGATATTTTCCGGCTCGTGCATGATCGTGGAGGCCTCGCCGGGGATATCAATGCCGGTCTTCGTGAGCAGGCCGTAGTCAGTAAAATACTGGTAGTAGAGCTCTGCGCCCATCTTGAGGCCCATCGTCATCAGGGCGGGGTTGCAGCTGTGCTCCATGGCTTCGGTAAAGGTCTGCGTCCCGTGCCCCGTCGTCTTCGCGCAGCGGATCTTCCGGTCCTCGACAATCTTATAGCCGGGGCAGGAAAAAGTGTCGCTTAGGCTGGAGGTGCCCGACAGGAGCGCCGCGGAGGAGGTGAAAATTTTGAAGGTGGAGCCCGGTTCGTAGGTGTCGTTGACACACTGGTTGCGCCACATCTGATTGAGCGCGTCCTGGTATTCCGCATCCGTCATCGAAGAGCTGTCCGCCCCGGTGTTCAGCGTATAAGGATCGTTCAGGTCGAACTCCGGCACATTGACACAGGCATAAATTTCCCCATTCTGCGGATTCATGATCAGGATCGACACATAGTCGGCCTCCTTTGCCTCCAACAGTTTCAGAGCCTCCTGCTGCGCGTAGGCCTGGATGCTGTAATCCAGGCTGAGCAGCAGATTATTCCCGGGGACGGACTCGACGCGCTCCTCCTTCGCGTTCTCGATCTCGATGCCGCGGGCGTCGGTCAGCGTCAGAATGGTGCCGGGAATGCCCTCGAGATACTCGTCGTATTTCACCTCCAGGCCGATGATCCCCTGATTGTCGCTGCCCGTGAAGCCGAGCACCTTGGAGGCCAGTTCTCCATATGGATAATAGCGTTTATAATCTTCATCGACCTTCACGCCTGCATAGCCGTAGGCGCGGATGGCGTCCCCCGTCTCGATATCGACGTTGGACTTGATGCGCTCGATGGAACTGACCTTCTCGACCCGCTTTCGCGCCTCCTCCTCGCTGATTCCAAGCTCCGCGACCAGCATGGCGATCACGCCCTCGGGGTCCTCGATCTGGCTGTGGATGACGGAGATCGTGCAGACCGACTCATTGTCCGCCAGCACCGCGCCGTTCCGGTCGAGAATCTGTCCGCGTGCGGCCTTGACGCTGCGCTCGCGCTCATGCAGGTCCTGTGCCAGCTCCTGGTAATATTCCGACTCGAAAATCATCAGGTGAACGAGCCGCCCGACGAGCACAAGCATCAGCAGCAGACAAATGACAAAAACCAGCACGATTTTCTTTCTGTGGAAGGTCTTACAGCGCAAAAAAACACCTCATAAGAAGCTTTTTTCTATCTTATGAGGTGTCATGGTGTTTTCATACAGGATAATGTGAATGTACCCTGGCTTTCCTGCTCCAAAGAGCGTCTGTATACGAAAGCCGGTGGGAGCAACATAAGGCTGTCATTCCGTCGGATTCTCGTCCTCGTCCTCCGACAGCGCGTCCTCCGGCTCGACATCCACCAGATTATCGTTGACCGGCGTGTCGCCGAGTACATCGTCGGAGTCTTCCAGCTCCGAATCCGGCATCGTCACTGTCTCTCCGGTCTGCGGATCGACCAGCGTGCCTTCCTCGGTCTCCTCTTCCTCCTCCGTCTCTTCGCTTTCTTCCGTGCTCTCCTCTTCCTCCGCCTCGATCTCGCTCTGCAGATCCTCAGGAATCTCCTCCGTCTGCGGAATGTTCAGATAGGGAAGCGCGTCTTCCATAATATTCTTCCAGATCTCGATCGCGTAGGAAGCGCTGGACTGTTTCTCCGCGTTCGGCTCGTCCACGATCACGTAGAGCACCACCTGCGGATTATCCGCCGGGGCGAAGCCGATGAAGGAGACCAGATAGTTGGTCTTGTCCCTCGGGATTTTCTCAGCCGTACCGGTCTTTCCGCCGAGCGAGTAGCCCGCGATGCGCGCGTTGCGGCCGGTCGGCGTATTGCCATTGGCGTCGTCATCCCCGTAGATCGTCTCATAAAGATACTGCCGCAGGATGTCCGAAGTCTTTGACGAGATCGACTCGCGCAGCACGGTCGGCTCAATCGTCTGCACCGTTCCGCCGTCACTGTCGAGAATCTTACTGACCACATGGGGCTGATAATAATAACCGCCGTTGATGCAGGCGCAGAAGGCCGCCGCCATCTGGACCATCGTCACATTGTAGTTCTGTCCGAAAGAGTTCGTCGCCAGGTCCGTGCTGCCCATGATCAGGCTGCTGTCGCTCGTCGCCATACTCTCGGAATAATAGATGAGGCTGTCCGTCCTCGCCTCTCCCGGCAGGTCGATGCCGGTCCGCAGGCCCAGATTGAACAGATTCTGGTAGGTCGAGAACGCATCGGTTCCCAGCTTCGACGCGATCTGCATCAGCGCGTCGTTGCAGGAAAAGGTGAGCGCTCCCTGCAGATCGATGATCCCGTGTCCGGAACGATGCGAGCAGTAGATCGTATAGCCGCCTACCTCCTGATAACCGTCACAGAGGAAGGTCTCTCCGTCATAGACCGCTCCGGTCTCAAGCGCCGCCGCGATCGTCAGGGGCTTCGCCACAGAGCCCGGCTCGTAGGTATCGCTGACACAGTAATTCCGCCAGAGCTCATTGAGCAGCTCCAGACGTTCATCCTCCGTAAGAGCATCTGCTTCCTCCTCCGTGCAGACGCCGTTCGCCACCAGATCATAGGGATTATTGAGGTCGTAGGTCCGGTTGCTGGCCATCGCCAGAATTTCGCCGGTATTGGGATCCATCATGATCGCCGCCGCCGTCGAGCTGCCGTCGCCCTCGCGGTAATTGTCCGTATATTTTTCCTGGAATTCGGCGATCGCTTCCTCCACGATACGCTGCAGCGTCACATCGATCGTCGAGACGACGCTGTAGCCATCCACGGCAGCCTGTACGGTCGTCTCCTGCTCCATATCCTCATTGAGATAATTGTAGCTGCGCCCGTTCTCACCGTTCAGGATATCCGAGTATTCCTGCTCAATCCCGTACTGTCCGACGTCGCCGGAAACCGTGTAGCCGATCACATTGCAGGCCAGGGAATCATAAGGGTACGTCCGGACATAGGTGTCCTCCATCCAGACGCCGGCAATACGGCTGTCCGACTCCGCCGCGAGATCCTCAAATTCCTGCACCTCGTCCTTGCTCAGCTCCTTCGCCAGCACGACATAGTGGCTGCTCTTCTTCTCCTCCATGATCGTGTTCAGTTCGCTGCGATCGAATCCAAAGCAGTCCACCAGCGCCTGCAGCGTCGGTTCCACATAATCGTCCTCGGCGTCCTCATCATAGTATTCCCAGAGTACGCCCGGATCCAGGATCACGTTGTACTTCTTTTCACTCGTCGCCAGCACGGTCCCGTTGCGGTCATAGATATCGCCGCGCTGATACGGAAGCGTCGTACTGTTCGTGTCCTGTTGGGAGAGCACGCGCTTCGTGTACTGGTCGCCGCTGACCCGGTTGATATAGACCAGCCGGACAATGATGCCAAGCAGAATCAGCACAATCACGACAAACAGCAGCGCCAGCTTCTGCTTCATCCGCAGCGTTATTCGTTGTTTTCTTGTCAGTCTTTTCTTTTTTCCGGGCACAAAACTCTCCTCTGCCTGTGAGCCTACTCAGACGGGATCTCCCCGTTCTGTCTCACATAATCGTCCGTCCCGCTGTCATACAGGATGACCTGATCCGAACCCGCGTAGACCATGCCCAGCTCCTCCGTCGCCACCTCGCGGATATACTCCAGATCGACGGTCGACATGATACGCGTGTAATAGTCGTCATTTTCGGTCCGCAGCTCTTCGAGCTCGGCCTCCAGCGAGGAAATATTTTTCACTCTGCTGGTCGTCTCCGCCTGCAGCTGCAGGTAATTGACGCAGGACCACATCAGCAGGCAGGCCGCCGCGACCAGAAAGAAGGTATAGATAATATTGACATACTGTACGCTGTTTTTTTCCGTCTGCCGGTATTCCCGCCGCCGGGACCGCCCGCTTCTGCGCGGCTCCTCCTGCGGCCGGAGTCTGCGTGCGGTATTCCCTTCAATCGCACTGTACGTTCTCCTGGCTGCCATGTTTCAAGTCCTCCCCTATCCGCTCATTCTCGCTCAAAGACGCGCAGCTTCGCGCTCCTGGAGCGGTTGTTCTCCCTTAATTCCTCTTCGCCCGGAAGAATGGGCTTTCTCGTAATGATTCTTCCCTTCGGCTTCTTCCCGCACACGCAGACCGGAAAATCCGGCGGGCAGGTGCAGGGATGCTCGTTCTTCCGGAACGCGTTCTTCACGATCCGATCCTCCAGCGAATGGAAGGTGATCACGCAGAGCCTTCCGCCCGGATGCAGGAAATCGATCAGATCATCCAGCGAATCCTCGAGCACCTCCAGCTCCCGGTTCAGCTCGATCCGGAGCGCCTGGAAGGTCTGTCTGGCCGGATGCCCCTTCTGCATCCGGACCCGCGCGGGAATCGCCGCTTTGATGATCTCCACGAGCTCCCCCGTCGTCTCGACGGGCTTTACCGCTCGTGCCTGTACGATGTGCTTCGCAATGTTCTTCGCAAATTTATCTTCCCCGTAGTCACGGATAACACGGTATAGTTCCATTTCACTGTAGCCGTTGACGATGTCCGCGGCCGTCCTCTCCTGCCGCTGGTCCATCCGCATGTCGAGCCGCGCGTCCTCCCGGTAGGAAAAGCCCCGCTCTGCCTCGTCGAACTGATAGGAGGAAACCCCGAGATCCAGCAGAATCCCGTCCACACCGGACACGCCTCTCTCTCCCAGCAGCGCTCTCATCTGCTCATAGTTTCCGCGGATGATAGTCACGCGCTCTTCAAAGGGCTTCAAACGCTCTGTCGCCGCCGCAATCGCCGCCGCGTCCTGGTCAATTCCGTAGAAATACCCCTGTTCTGTGAGCCTCCTGCACACCTCGAATGCATGTCCGCCGCCGCCGAGCGTCCCGTCGGCATAGATCCCGTCAGGCCGGATATGGAGCTGTTCGATCGTCTCCGCAAGCAGTACGGAGTAATGACTGAATTCCATAGGCTCCGCCTCACTCTCTGCCGCTTAAGTAGTTCAGATGGCCCGCGATCGTGTCCATATCGCTGAAGTCCGCGTTCTGCTTCCAGTGCTCCTCATTCCAGATCTCGATGTGATCGAGCATACCGGCCAGCAGCACGTCCTTCTCCAGACCCGCGAACTCACGCAGGGTCACGGGGAGCAGGATACGCCCCTGCTTGTCCAGCTCGCAGGTGCAGGCTCCGGCAATGAGAAAACGGGTGAAAAGTCTCGCGTTCTTATCCGTGAGCGGAAGCTTTTTCAGTTCCTCGACATAGGCTTCCCAGCTGTCCATCGGATACACGAAAAGGCAGCCATCCAATCCCCTCGTCACCACAAATTCCGTGCCCAGTAGCTCCCGGAATTTCGAAGGCATGATCAGCCTGCCCTTGGGATCGATCGTATGTCTGTACTCACCCATGAACATGCGCGTCACCCTCTTTCGCGGGCGGAAATCCTCCACTTTACTTCACTGTGAATCCACTTTCCACCACTTTTCACCACCGATACGTCCATCATACGCCGTTTTTATGGAAATTGCAATAGAAATCTGAAGAAAGTCTGAAGAAAATGCTGGCAATGACCTGTTGACACGCAAAAAAAGAAGCTGGCAGAACTTTCTTGAGCCTGTCAGCTTCTCTTCCATCTTAATCTTATATCATATTTCTCTGTCCGTCTCTTCTGTGTTCGGCTGAGGCGGAGTCTTCGCCCTTCGTCTCCCCAGGATAATCAGAATGGCGGAGCCCACGATCATCACCGCCGCCAGCAGCTGGGAGATCGGAATGCCGGTCGAACCGATCGTAAGCTGGTCAGTGCGCAGCCCCTCGATCCATACCCGCCCGAGGCCGTAGCCCAGCAGGTAGAAGCAGAAAACCTCGCCGTCAAAGCGCTTCTTCTTCCGATACCAGTAGAGAAAGCAGATCACGCCGACGTTCCACAGCGACTCGTAGAGGAAGGTGGGGTGCACCTGGATGAACTGTTCCCCCGCGATCACCTGCACGTTCGCCCACATCTCCTCCGTGATCTCATGGGCGCGCACCGCGCTCACCGGCAGCTGCATCGCGAGCAGATTGTCCGTGTAGCCGCCGAAGGCCTCGCGGTTGAAGAAATTGCCCCAACGGCCCAGAATCTGTCCGGCCACCAGGCCGAGACAGGTCGTGTCCAGCCGCAGGCCGAAATTGTATTTCTTCACCCGGCAGTAAATATAGATGCTGATAATCGCCCCGATCACACCGCCGTAAATGGCGAGACCGCCCTGTCTCAGATTGAGGATGCTGAGCAGGTTGTCCTTGTAATTGTCCCACGAGAAAATCACGTAGTAGGCTCTGGCGCAGGCAACCCCGGCAATCACGCCGATGATCACCATGTCGATGTAGCTGTCCGTGTCCTGCCCGGTGCGCTTCGCCTCGCGCTCAGCGAGGGTAAGCCCCAGCAGAATCGCGCAGCCGATGATGATGCCGTAGTAAGCGATCTCAAAGCCGAAGACCGAGACGGACTTGCCTACGTTATTCAGATAAATTCCCAGATTCGGGAAATTGATTGACATGTTCATATAGTTGCTCCTCGTTCATGACAGAGCCGTACCACCTCGACTTCGCTCCGCTTCGTCTCGGTGATAGGGCTTCGCCCTATAGGCCAGTTCATGTCTGCCATTTCTTATGTGCAAGCACAACGAAATAACAGCCATGCACCGTCCTGCACGGCTCTGCTGACTACACGTTAAAAAGAAACTCAATCACGTCGCCGTCCTGCACGACGTACTCCTTCCCTTCGCTGCCGACCAGACCCTTCGCGCGGGCGGCGGCGATCGAGCCACAGTCCAGCAGATCCTGATAGTTCACAACCTCCGCGCGGATGAAGCCGCGCTCGAAATCCGAATGAATCTTTCCGGCGGCCTGCGGCGCCTTGGTACCCTGTTTGATCGTCCAGGCACGCGTCTCCTTCTCTCCCGCCGTCAGGAAGCTCATGAGGCCGAGCAGACGGTAGCTGGCCTGAATCAGCTTGTCCAGACCCGACTGTGCGATGCCGAGATCCTCGAGAAACATCTTCTTTTCATCCTCCTCGAGTTCGGAGATCTCCTGCTCAATCTGCGCGCAGACGACGAAGACCTCGCTGCCGCTCTCCTGCGCGTAGGCGCGCACCTTCTGCACGCCCTCGTTCGACGCGGCATCGTCCGCCAGATCGTCCTCCGAGACATTGGCCGCGAAGATCACCGGCTTGCAGGTCAGAAGATTGTAGGAATCCAACCATGCCTGCTCGTCCTCGTCGCGGATATCCGTAAAGCTCTTTCCCAGCTTGCCCTGCTCGAGGTGCTCCTTCAGCCGTTTCATGAGATCGAGCTCCTTCGCGAGCGTCTTGTCGTTGCGCGCGCCGCGGACACCCTTTGCAATTCTCCGGTCGAGGATCTCAATATCCGAAAAGATCAGTTCGAGGTCGATCGTCTCGATATCGCGCTGCGGATCAACACTGCCGTCCACATGCACGACGTTCGCATCTTCAAAACAGCGCACCACATGGACGATCGCGTCCACCTCGCGGATATTTGCGAGGAACTGGTTGCCCAGACCCTCGCCCTTCGACGCGCCCTTCACGAGGCCCGCGATGTCGACGAACTCGATAACCGCCGGGGTCACCTTCTGCGAGTGATAGAGCGCCGAGAGCTTCTCCAGCCGCTCGTCCGGCACGGCCACCACGCCCACATTCGGGTCGATCGTGCAGAAGGGATAGTTGGCCGACTCCGCTCCCGCCTTCGTCAGAGAATTAAAAAGTGTGCTCTTGCCCACGTTCGGCAGGCCGACGATACCTAATTTCATATTTGTATTTACCTTTTCAGAAATCCCTGATTTTCAAGGATTTCCGCCTTTCTCGATATTTTATCTGCGCCCTTTTTTACGCGCTTTTCATGCATCTATCCATCAATCCCGGCATTTTCCTGCACGCATACAACCCTACATTTCTTTTTGTAGCAGGCAATTCCATAACGATAGATTGTATGATACCCTTCCTCCCTCAGCTCATCGGTGTAGTGCAGTGATTCAATCTGCGAGAGCGCCTCCTGACAGGCCGCGTCATACAGAGCGTCCCCGGCATATTTCGTTTCAATAATAATACCGATATCCTCGTCCTCAATCCGGATACAAATATCGCTGAAACCCTCTCCAGACTCCCGGTTTGACTTCACATACCAGTCGCTCTTATAACCCAGAATGCCGAGCAGGATTCCATGGTAAAAGTTTTCTTTCGTCGGCTTCCGCACGAAGGTATCCCGGATACTTATGGTCCGCTTCAGATAGGCGTTAAACTGCCTTTCTACTTCCGCGGCATCGCCATTTTGCAGGGCGCGGCAGAACACGTCCAGACGTTCCCCATCCCTGGACACATTTTCTTTGAACATTTTCATGATCTGGTCTGTAAAAATGTTCCTGATCTCGCGGTTCGGAATCGTCAGCTGATACCGCTTTCCCTCCGGTCTGCCCCGCTGCGTCAGGTAGCCTGTCATAAACAGGAGGCTCCAGATATTGTCGATAGAATCATAAAGCCGATTGTAGGTCAGGTCCTCATAAATCTCCTTTGTTACCGTTTCACCCGCTATCAACGACTCAATCTCACCCTTTGTTACGCCGCTGCCTGTCATTTCAATGAAATGACGTACTGCGTCGTTGCCACTGGTATTCGACCAGTAGTCTTTTGGACTGGCAACGGGATCCATGCGAAGCTCCGCGCAATAGCTGATCACATCCCATGGGCAATATATGTCTGCGTTTCCGAATCGATATCCGTCATACCACTCCCGGACCTCATCATATTTCTCCGCCAGATTATAATATTCCAGCATCGCTCGCACTTCCGGATCGGTAAAGCCGAAATACTCGTTAAATCCCACTGTGGAGACAGATAAAACACGCAGATTGTTCAGTCCGGTAAAAATGCTCTCTTTCGCCACGCGCAGGCAGCCGGTCATCACCGCAAAGTACAGACTTTCGTTTGTCTTGAGCGCCAGATCAAATATGCCGCGGATCAAATCCACCATCTGATCATAATAACCTCTGTCATTTGCCTTGGACAGGGGAACGTCGTATTCATCAATCAGGATCAGCACCTTTTTCTCATAGTGCTTATAAAGCAGGGAAGAAAGCAGTTTGAGGCTTCCTTTCAGCGTCGCTTCCGACATGGTATAATTCCCATCCCCGTTCAGATCGGGAGTGATCAGCTGCCGGTAAAGCGCTTTGTCCGTTTCGGTAAGCCGCTCACTTTCTGTGAGCAGAGTTTCAAACCGTCTGGCCTCATCGCCGATCACAGAGCGCAGAATCGAACAGGCTGATTCATAGTCACGCCCATTTACGCTTTTCAGACTGATCGAGATAACAGGAAATTTTCCCATATACGCTTCGCATAGCGCTTTTTCTTCGGAAATCGCCAGTCCCTCAAACAGAGATTTATCACTGCCGATCTCGAAAAAGGCCTTCAGCATGCTCATATTCAGCGATTTGCCGAAACGACGCGGGCGGGTAAACAGGTTCACTTCTCCCCAGGCATTCAGCAGGTCACGAATCATCGACGTCTTATCCACATAGTAAAAACCGTCTTACCGAATCTTCAGAAAGTCCTCAATCCCGATCGGCAGCTTTTTTCTCATATCGGCAGCAGACACGCTTTTCACGCCCCTTTCTGTTGAAAAAATGCTTCTTCGCAACAAACAAACCGGAAAACTTTACATGATAATTTTATAGACGTCGTTAAACAGGATCACGACCATCAGCCCCATGAGCAGCACGAAGCCAACGAAGTGCACCATGCCTTCCTTCTCGGGCGGCACGGCCTTGCCGCGAATGACTTCAATGAGAAGAAACAGCAGTCGTCCGCCATCCAGCGCCGGAATCGGCAGCAGGTTCATAACGCCGAGGTTCACGCTCAGCAGAATCGCCATCATCATCATGTTCAGCGTCACATAGTACCAGCCGTCCGAGCGGGACTCCTCATAGGTCTCGCCGATCGCACTGACGATGCCGACCGGGCCGGACACATCGTTAAGCCCCACTTGCCCCTTTACCAGCATCGCCAGGCTCTCAATCGTCGCCTTCAGCCAGTAGCGTACCTCCGCGGCGCTGTAGCCCGTGACTTCGAGTACATTTCCCTTCGTGCGCACTCCGCTCTTCTGGAAGCCGTAGAGATAACTGCCGCTCTCGCTCTGCTGCGGTACAAGCGTGACCGTGTAGACCTGCCCGTCTCTTTTATATTTCACCGTGGTCGTCTCACCCTGATGAAGGCTGCTGAACAGACTCACCTCGCGGTACAGCCAGACGCGGCTGCCGCCGATGCTGATGATCTCATCGCCGTCCTGCATTCCCGCCTCCTCAGCGGGATAACCCTCCATAACGCCGATCACCGTGTCGTCGTAGCCCACACCCCCGATGATGAAGAGCGCCAGAATATAGGCCAGGATAAAATTGAAAATCGGTCCGGCCGCCACGACCGAGATCCGCGTCCAGACTGACTTCGACTGGAAGGAATCCTCGCGCGGGACGCCCTCCGTCTCCTCGCCGTCCTCTCCCTCCATCATACAGGAACCACCGAAGGGCAGCAGTTTGATGCAGTAAAGCGTATCTCCGACCTGTTTGCTCACGAGCCGCGGTCCCATTCCAATGGAAAACTCATTGACCCGGATACCGCCCCGCTTCGCGAGAAGGAAATGTCCCAGTTCGTGAACAATAATCAACAGACTGAAAATAATCAGCGCCAGAATAATACTCAATCTACCACCTGCTCTCTATCATCTCATAGACCGACGCCTCCACGTCCAGGATCTCCTCTACCGTGGGTTCCGGCTTCGCCGTATGCGCCGCCATACACTCTCCGATAATCATCGGAATATCGAGGAAGCCGATCTTCCGTGCGAGGAACTTTGCCACCGCGCGCTCATTGGCTGCGTTGTAGACCGTCGGCATCGTCCCTCCGGCTGCCGCCGCGTCGAACGCAAGCCTCAAGCCCGGGAAGCTCTCCATATCCGGCTTTTCAAAGGTAATCTGCCCCAGGGTCCAGAAATCTAACCGCTCGCCCGGCAGATGCCTGCGCTCCGGATAGTAGAGCGCGTACTGGATCGGCAGCTTCATATCCGGCGTGCCGAGCTGCGCAATCACCGCGCCGTCAACAAATTCCACCATCGAGTGGATGATACTCTTCGGCTGCACGACGATCTGGATGTCCTTCGGCTCCACGCCGAAAAGCCAGCGCGCCTCCATCATCTCCAGCCCCTTATTGACCAGGGTAGCCGAATCGATCGTGATCTTGCGCCCCATCGACCAGTTCGGATGCTTCAGTGCGTCCTCAACCTGTACATTTGCAAGCTCCTCCTTCTTCCGTCCGCGGAAGGGACCACCCGAGGCGGTCAGGAGTATCTTTTTGATCTGCGCTCTGTTTTCTCCATTCAGGCACTGGAAGATCGCGCTGTGCTCCGAGTCGACCGGCAGAATCCGCACGCCGCGCTCCTTCGCCAGCGGCATGATGATGTGCCCCGCAGTGACCAGCGTCTCCTTATTCGCCAGGGCAATGTCCTTTCCGGCCTCCATCGCCGCGATCGTGGGACGGATACCGATCATGCCGACGATCGCCGTCACGAGAATCTCCGCCTCCGGCTCCATCGCGATCTCGAGGAGACCATCCATGCCGGACACGATTCGCACGGGCAGATCCGCCACGCGCGCCTTTAGTTCCTTTGCCTTTTCCTGCGTCCACATCGCCGCAAGCTTCGGGCGAAACTCGCGGATCTGCGCCTCCATGCGGCCAACATTGGAACCGGCCGCCAGCGCGGTGACCTCGATATCGCCGTTATTTCTCACCACCTCAAGCGTCTGCGTCCCGATTGAACCGGTGGAGCCCAGTATCGCTATCTTCTTCATTGTATGGTTTCTCCTTATCCTGTCGCTCTTGCTGTAAAAGTCCGGCTCAGCCTGACACCAGCAGCGCCAGCGTGTAGATCAGCGGGGCCGTCACAATCACACTGTCAAACCGATCCAGTATCCCGCCGTGCCCGGGAATCAGATTCCCATAGTCCTTGACACCGTGCTGCCGCTTCACCGCCGAGGCCGCCAGATCCCCGATCTGCGAGGCGACCGCCCCGAGCATGCAGATCAGCGCGTAAACGCCCGCGTAACCGCCGAGCAGACCTCCATAGATCGCGCCCAGAATCCCCGCGCCGACGACGCCGCCGATCGCGCCCTCGATGGATTTCTTCGGACTCAGGACCGGCGCCAGCTTATGCCTTCCGAACAGCATCCCGACACAGTAGGCGCAGGTATCGCAGCCCCAGGCACACAGGAAAATCAGCCAGACAATATAAAAGCCGCGCTCCAGCATCCGGGCCTGGTAGATAAAGCTCAACATGACCGGCACGTACACAATCCCGAAAAAAGCAGCCATGACCATCGTCGTATCATATTTCGGAAATGTGAATACATAGACCGCCATGATTGCCAGGAAGGTCACCGGCAATACCAGCCAGATCCGCTCCGCCCCGAAGCCTCCGCAGATCACATAGCACATCCACTCCCAGGCCGCGGTTCCGAGCATGCCCACACACCACAGGCCGCTGCGCGGCCCGATGCCAAAGACCCGGTAAAATTCATGCAGGCCGATAAAACCTGCCGCCGCCGTAAAAATCCACAGCGGCCAGCTCCCATAATAACAGGTCACAAGCATGATCACGACCAGCACCGCGCCGCTCAAAAGCCTTTTTAAAAATGACGTCACGTCTCCTTCACCCCTCCATAGCGGCGGTCTCGGGAATTATATCGGTCAATCGCCTTCTGAAGCTCCGCCTTGTCGAAATCCGGCCACGGCACCTCCGTGAAATAAAATTCCGTATAGGCAAGCTGCCACATTAAATAATTGGAAAGACGCAGTTCTCCGCTGGTCCGGATCAGCAGATCCGGGTCCGGGAGTCCCGCCGTGTCAAGATGCGCCGAGATCACATCCTCCGTGATCTCCTCCGGGGCGAGTCCCTCCGCCACGATCTTCTGCACGGCGCGGCGAATCTCATCACGGCTGCCATAATTAATCGCAATCGTAAAGTTGAGTCCGTCCTGATCCTTCGACTCCTCCTCGAGCTGCGCAATGCTCTGCTGAATATCCGCATCGAGGCCGGTCTTGTCGCCGATCACGCGCACCTTCATATGGTTCTTCTTCGCCGTCTTCACACAGGTCTTCATATAATTGCGCAGCAGCGTCATCAGAGCATCCACCTCGTCCTTGCTGCGCTTCCAGTTCTCCGTGGAAAACGCGTAGACCGTCAGATACTTGATACCCATATAATATGCGTCTTCACAGATCTGTTCCACATTTTTTGCACCCTGGGCATGCCCGTAATTGCGCGGCATTCCTTTTGCCTTCGCCCAGCGTCCGTTGCCGTCCAGGATAATCGCCACATGCTGCGGAACCGCCATTTCTTCTATCCTCCCCAAAAAATAGCCGTATAATAATTGGGCTGCCGCCAGGGGGCGACAGCCTCGAATCCTATACGGTCATAATCTCCTTCGACTTCTCCGCGACCGCCTTGTCGATCTCGCCGATATACTTGTCGGTCAGCTTCTGCGCCTTCGTCTCCAGAACCTTCTGGTCGTCCTCGGTCAGCTCGCCGCTCTTCTGCTGCTTCTTGAAGGTCTCATTCGCATCTCTGCGGATATTGCGGACCGCAACCTTCGCGTCCTCGCCCTTCTTCTTCACATCCTTGGAGAGCGATTTTCTGCGCTCCTCAGTCAGCTCCGGGAAGACCAGGCGGATTGAGGAACCGTCGTTCGTCGGATTGATGCCGACGTCGGAAGCCGCGATCGCGCGCTCGATCGGCTTGATCATGTTCTTCTCAAAGGGACGGATCTGAATCACCCGCGCCTCCGGAACGGCAATGTTCGCGACCTGCTGCAGCGGCGTCGGCATCCCATAGTAGTCCACACGGATCTTGTCGAGCACATGCGGATTCGCACGACCCGCGCGGATCGCCGCAAAGTCCTTCATCAGCACGTCGTAGGTCTTGGTCATCCTGGTCTCATATGGCTGTAATCTTTCTTCCATCGTCTAATCCTCCCTTATACTGTCACTTTCGTCCCCGAAAATGTCCCTTTTACTGTGTTTACAATACTGTTTTCTCCGCTCAGCCCGAACACCAGCATCGGCATCCGGTTCTCCATGCACATGATCGAGGCCGTCAGGTCCATCACGCCGAGCTTGCGGTCGATGACCTCCTGAATCGGGATCTCGTCAAACTTCTTTGCCGCCGGATTCAGCTTCGGATCGCTGTCATAGATGCCATCCACCGCCTTCGCGAGCAGAATCACATCCGCCTCGATCTCCAGCGCTCTTAAGGCCGTCGTCGTATCCGTCGAAAAATAAGGATGTCCGGTGCCTCCGGCAAAGAAAGCGATCCCGCCGCTTTCGAGCAGCTCCACCGCCTTATCCTTCGTGAACTGCTCCGCCATCGGTCCCATCGCAAAGGGCGTGAACACCTTTGTCTTCATCCCCACGCTGCGGAACATCTCCGACACATAGATACAGTTCATAACCGTCGCCAGCATGCCGATCTGGTCGGACTTCGTCCGGTCAATGTTCTCGCTCGTCCGTCCGCGCCAGAAATTGCCGCCGCCGATGACCACGCCGACCTCAATGCCCTCATCTTCGAGTTTCTTCACCTGGGCCGCCACATCGAGGCAGGTCGCCTCGTCAAAGCCCGTGTGCCGCTCGCCCGCGAGGGCTTCGCCGCTCAGTTTTAAAAGTACACGTTTCATATCGCACCCCTGTTAAGTCCGTAACTGTGACCATCTTACCATACTATACATTTTTTTTCAATCAATTCCTCACAGCTCTGCGGAGTCAAGCACAATCGTAAACGGTCCATCGTTCAGCAGCTCCACCTTCATATCCGCCCCGAACTCGCCCTTCTCCACGACCGGAACCTGCTCCCGGCATTTCGCGAGAATGTACTCATACAGCCCGTTCGCCATGTCCGGCGCGCCTGCATGAATGAAGCTCGGGCGATTGCCCTTCTTACAGTCCGCGTAGAGCGTGAACTGCGAAATCAGCAGCAGCTCTCCTCCCACCGCGGCGAGGTCCAGGTTCGTCTTTCCGTTCTCGTCCTCAAAGATGCGGAGACCGAGCAGCTTTTTCACCATCTTATCTGCGATTTCCCTCGTGTCGTCCCCGGACACACCGATCAGGACGAGAAAGCCTTTCCCGATCTTTCCGATCGTCTGACCTTCCACCGTCACAGAAGCGTGCGAAACACGCTGTATCACAAACTTCATTCCTGTTCCTCCTGATTTACTCTCGCAGATCGATGCCCCGCGCGCGCAGCTCCTGGTACAGCCGCCCGACCGGCAGCCCCACGACATTGTTGTAATCGCCTTCGATACCTGAGACGAATGCCGCGAAAAGCCCCTGTATCCCATAGGCTCCGGCCTTGTCCATCGGTTCGCCGCTCTGCACGTAGACGCGGATCTCCTCCTCCGTCATCGGAAAGACGTGCACCCGGGTCGTCTCCGCAAAGCTGAGCGGCTCCTGTCCGTCCGTGAAAATTACCGCGACGCCGGTCGCAACATCATGCGCCCGTCCCTGCAGGAGACGCAGCATCCGCACGGCGTCCTCTTCGTCCTTCGGCTTTCCCAGAATCTGTCCGTCCACGGCTACAACCGTGTCGGCTCCTATGTAAAGATCCCCTGATACCTTTCCGGCCACCTCGCGCGCCTTCTGCATCGAGAGCTCCCGCACGACCTCCTGCGGCACATTCGTCGTAAGCTTTTCCTCTCCCTCCGCCTTGTACACCTCGAAGGAAACGCCGATCTGCGTCAGCAGCTCCCGCCTGCGCGGCGAGCCGGAGGCCAGTATAATTTTCTTTCCCATCGCATCATCACCATCCATTTCCACATTCTACGGCAGAATCTCCGCCGCGTCAATCTACAATAAAAGTCCCGGACAGCGGCCAGGTGGACTGCATACTCTAAAAAACACAAGTGCTTGCATACGAGGACACATAAACATCAGACGGGCTAGACTGTATGAGCACGCAGCGCATACAACCCGTACATCGCCACATTCACGACCAGCACAATTCCCGCATAGCCGAGCAGGAATCCCGGGTTGCCCATGCGCTGAATCAGCCATTCGAGCGGCGAACCCGGACTTCCCGCGTTCAGGAAAAAGTAGTTGGCGTCAAAGCGCCGGTCGATCAGATAGATGCAGGGGACAACCGCTGCCAGAAAGACCCATACCTTCCACAGATGGCGAATGTCGGGGCGCAGCGCTCCCCGCTGAACCTCGAGCAGAGGGCCGAGAATCAGCAGCGCATGCAGCAGAAAGCTCTGCAGATTGATGAGGTTCCACTGGGGAAAGACCGTCCAGGCCGGGAAGAGCAGCGCCGCGATGGCGCCCGGCAGGCAGAGGCAGTACAGCGTCTGCCCGAGCCAGTCCCAGCCTGTGAAATAGAACAGAAGCAGCAGAAAAGGCGCGGACTCGCACAATTGCAGCGGCAGCGTCCGCATATTCAGCTCACCGCGCAGATAAAAATAAAATTCCAGGCCGACGACAAGACTCACCGCAAGCACAGCCGCTATCAGCGCCGCGATTCGCTGCGCACGCTCCCGGCCCCGCAGGAAGCGCAGCGTCAGGACGGCAAAAAGTGCAATGACGGCAAGCCAGGCAAGATGCACCGGCCCAAAGGCCTGAAAACCCACGCCGTCCGGCACTTCCGAGCGCAGAGCAAAAAAATACATGGCAATCGTTCCTCCCGGAAAGATCGTACAATTTTTTCCAGCACTTGTAAAGGCAAAGAATGATCTGTTACAATGTTATTTATGAAAACTACTTTCCGGAATACACTGCGCAAAAACCGAATTACCCTCGCTCTGCTCCTGCTCTCCGGCCTGCTGCTTTTCTGCGCACGAACTGTAGACGACTTCGCAGAGTGGTACGCCGCGCACATCTATCCTGTGTGGGTCAATCTCTTCGGGCGCTTCTTCGGACTCTTCCTCTTTTCCGTCTCAGAGCTGCTCCTCTATGTTCTGCTGCTTGCGGTGCTGATCGATCTGTTCCGGACGCTGCGGAGGGGGCCGCGTGCGCTTCTTTCCTGGCTCCGGCGTCTTGCCTGCGTCGCATCCGTTCTGCTGCTCCTCTTCGTCCTGAACTGCGGGATCAACTACCAGAGGACCTCCTTTTCACAGAAAAGCGGTATCGCGACAAGCTCGTACAGCACGCAGGAGCTGGAAGAGCTCTGCCTCTGGCTCACGGAGGAAATCAACGCGCGCGCCGACGCGGTATCGCGCGACGCGGAGGGTCTGCTGTGCCTGCCCGCCAGGGGTATCGGGCAGCTCGCCGTAGAGGCGATGCACGGACTCGGCGAGCTCTATCCGGACCTGCAGGGCTATTACCCGCAGCCGAAACCGGTGCTGCTGTCCAGAATCCTATCCTTCGAGGGGTTGACCGGCATCTACTCCCCCTTCACGATCGAGGCCAACTACAACCGGGATATGACTGCCTACAACCTTCCCTTCACCATGTGCCACGAGCTCTCCCACCTGCGCGGCTTCATGCAGGAGGACGAGGCGAATTTCATCGCCTTCCTCGCCTGCGAAAACGCCGCACAGACCGAATTCCAGTACAGCGGCTATCTGACCGCCTGGATTCACGCCACCAACGCCCTCTACCGCGCCGACCGCGCGTCCTGGCAGGAGGTACGCGCGCTTCTGTGCGATGAGGCGCAGATCGATCTCACCGCCAACAACCAGTACTGGGCCGCGCACGAAGGAATTGTCTCCGAGGTGTCTGATGTCGTCAACGATACCTACCTGAAGGCAAACGGCCAGAGCGACGGCATCGCGAGCTATGGCCGCATGGTCGACCTGCTGCTCGCTTATCGAGCGTCAGATAACTAGTTAAAATGGATTCTTGTATGCTGCCAGCGCGCCCAGCTCCTCCTGGATGCGCAGCAGCTGATTGTACTTGGCGTTTCGCTCCGCGCCGCACGGCGCGCCTGTCCGGATCTGACCGGCTCCGCAGGCCACCGCAAGGTCGGCGATCGCGTCCTCCGTCGTCTCCCCGCTCCGATGGGAAAGAATCGTCCGGTATCCGGCCTCCTGCGCCATGTGAATCACATCGAAGGTCTCCGTCAGCGTGCCGATCTGGTTCGACCTCACCAGAATCGCGTTCGCCACGCCCAGCTTGATGCCGCAGGACAGCCTCTTCGTGTTCGTCGCAAAGAGGTCGCCCCCGACGAGCTGCACACGGCCGCCGAGCCGGGAGGTCAGCATCTGCCAGCCGTCCCAGTCCTCCCCGGAGAGCCCGTCGGCAATCGAGACCAGCGGATATTCGCCTGCCAGTTCCTCGTAATAACTCACCATCTCCTCCGTGCTGCGGCTGATGCTGCAGTCAGACTTTCTCCCCTCCCCCGGAAATTCATAGCGCCGCGTCTCTTCGTTCAGAAGCTCTCCCGCCGACGCATCCAGCGCAAAGACAAAATCCTCTCCCGGCGTATATCCGGCCTCCTCCACCGCCTCTTTCAGATAAAGACACGCCTCCCCGGCATCCTTGAAATCCGGGGCAAAGCCGCCGCCATTCACCGCGGTGTCCAGACCTTCCTTCGTCAGAATCAATTCCAGCTTATGGAAAACCTCCACGCCCATCCGCAGCCCCTCGCGAAAACAGCAGGCGCCGACCGGCATGATCATAAAATCCCGGAAATCCAGGGAATTTTTCGCTGAAACACCCCCGCAGAGCATGCTCATCATCGGCACCGGCAGCCGATCCGCGCGCACACCGCCCAGGTAACGGTAAAGCGGCAGGCCGAGCGCTCCGGCGGAAGCCTTTGCCACCGCCAGCGACGCTGCCAGGATCGCATTTGCTCCCAGATTGGACTTGTTTTCCGTGCCGTCCGCGTCGATGAGCAGATGATCGATGTAGCCCTGATCCAGCGCGTTTTCACCGAGCAGGGCGTTCGCGATCTTTGTATTGACGTTCATGACCGCCTTCTCCACGCCGAGTCCGAGATAGCGCTCCTGCCCGTCTCTCAGCTCCAGCGCTTCATAGTGCCCGCCCGGCGACCCCGACGGAACAGACGCGCGCCCCTCATGCACTCCGTCCAGCACCACCTCAGCCTCCACCGTCGGATTCCCGCAGGAATCCAGAATTTCCCGCGCATAAATGTACGTAATTGGCAAATACCGATTCATAAAAAAAGAACCTCCCTCTACTTTTGGTTTCCCTTAGTATAGGCAGGTTCCTTTGTTTTATTCCTTTACTCTTCGATCTCCGACAGGTACTGCGTCATCACATAGCCTTCGAGGTCATCCTGTTCGATACAGCGGATCTGTACCCAATCCTCAGAAGTGTCGCTGAGCACCTCCACCTGTTCGCCCTCCGAGAGCTGTGTCAGCACACTGCCGCTCGTACTGCCCTCGCTGCGGACGTTGAGGCTGCTTGTATTGGCCTGCATCGTCACCGTGGTGTCTTCCTCTTCCTCCGGCTCCTCAGTCTCTTCCGTCTCCTCAGGGACTTCCTCGACTGCCTCAGTCTCTTCCTCGGTCTCCTCGTCCTCGCCGTCTCCCTTGATGACCAGCTCCGCATCCGTGTCGGCGCTCTCCTCCGTCTGCACACTCGAGCTGCCGCTGTTCCTGCTCGTGAAAATATGAACGCCGAACGCAATTACCGCCACCAGCACGAGCGCCAGGATCACGCCGAGGATGATCATCTTGCGGTTGTCGTCCTCAAGATCCCAGTCGTAGCGATCATCGTCATCGTCGTCATCATCATCGTCATCATCGTCGTCGTAATCGTCATCCTCTTCCTCTTCGTCGTCCTCGTCCTCATAGGACTCCTCCGGCTCCGGTTTCGAGGCGGCTTTTTTCTGCGGCTTCTCCTCGCTCAGATCCACATCAGCCACAAAATACTCGAAATCATCCTTCGCGGCCGACGGCGCCATATCCAGTCCGGCTGCCTTCGCGGCGCGCGCAAACAGCTCGTCAACCCAGTCAGCCCCGGACGCCGCAAGAATTTCAGAAGACGCACCGATCAGCAGAATCTCCCAGCTCGCCAGCCAGGCGGATCCGCTCTCCTGCTTCTTTGCCAGTGCAGGCAGCAGGCTGTCCCGCTTGCCAAGCTCGCCGTCGACCTTCTCCGCCGCAAGCCCGAAAATTCCGGAAATCTCCTCCGACGTGAAGCCATCCAGCGCGTTCATCACCAGAAGAATCCGGTGGAGCAGCGGCAATGCCGCGGGAACCTCCGCCAGCGCTCCCTTACCCTTCAGAGAAGCGCTCTTCCCCAGCGCTTCCAGAAGCCTGTGATAATCCTTGCGGAGCTGGCGGTAATACTTCTGCCAGAACCATTTCTCCGCATCCGCGGACAGGGCAGCCTCTCCGGCAGCACCGAAAAGCACGGTGTAGAACTCCTCGACAAACGCAAGGGTCTGCGGTTCATCCTGCATGATCAGGAGCGTCCGGCAAT
The DNA here is from genome assembly GCA_020860645.1 of Lachnospiraceae bacterium. GTDB lineage: Bacteria > Bacillota > Clostridia > Lachnospirales > Lachnospiraceae > Hominiventricola. Next base: position 21,701 of record JAJBTX010000045.1, read on the forward strand.
AGACATCCTCATAGGTAGCGTCAAAAACCTGTTTGCAGCTCTGGCCGTCGCCGTCCTTCAGGCCCGCCAGCGCGCGTTTTCTCTCAAGTATCATATGAATCTCCTACTTCTTTATAATCAGTGATTTTCCTGTCATCTCGGCCGGCTGTTCAAGTCCCATCATCTCAAGCAGCGTCGGAATGATATCCGCGAGGCAGCCGCCCTCCCGCAGTCCGTAGGACGGGTCCGCATTGAATAAGATAAACGGAACCGGATTCGTCGTGTGGGCGGTGAAGGGTTCGCCCGTCTCATAATCCTTCAGCTGCTCCGCATTTCCATGGTCCGCACAGAGGAACATCTGACCGTTCACTTCCTTCAGCGCCTCCGTCGCCCTGCCGACGCACTCGTCCACCGCCTCGATCGCCTTGATCGCCGCGGCCTCCACGCCGGTATGGCCTACCATATCCGGATTTGCGAAATTGATGATAATCACGTCGTACTTCTGCGAGCGGATCGCCTCGCACAGGCGGTCGCAGACCTCATAGGCGCTCATCTCCGGCTGCAGATCGTAGGTCGCGACCTTCGGTGAATTCACGAGGATGCGGTCCTCGCCGGGATTCGGCTTCTCCACGCCGCCATTGAAGAAAAAGGTCACATGCGCGTATTTTTCCGTCTCGGCGATGCGCGCCTGCGTGAGGTTCTTTGACGCCAGATACTCGCCGAAGGTATTGACAAGCTTCACCTTCTCGAAGGCGATGATCGTATTTGGGATCGTCGCGTCGTACACGGTAAAGCAGACGTAAGTGAGGTCGAGCTTCCGCTCCCGCTCAAATCCGCTGAACTCATCGGCACAGAAGGCTCTCGTGATCTCACGCGCACGGTCCGGGCGGAAATTGAAGAAGATGACGGAGTCCTTGTCCTGGATCGTCGCCACCGGCTTTCCGTCCTCCACGACCACGATCGGCTTCACGAACTCGTCATACACGCCCTCCGCGTAGGAATCGTTCAGCGCGCAGACCGGGCATTCCGCCTGTACGCCCTCGCCCTTCGTCAGCGCGCGGTAAGCCTTCTCCACGCGGTCCCAGCGATTGTCGCGGTCCATCGCGTAGTAACGTCCCTGCACCGTCGCAATCTTTCCGACGCCGATCTCCTTCATCTTGTCGCGAAGCTCCTTGACATAGCCCTTACCCGAGGAGGGCGGCGTATCGCGCCCGTCCAGGAAGCAGTGCACATACACCTTTTCAAGGCCATGCCGCTTCACCAGCTCAAGCAGGCCGTACAGGTGTGTGTTGTGGCTGTGCACGCCGCCGTCGGACAACAGGCCATAGAGATGAAGCGCCGAGTGATTCTTTTTCGCGTTCTCCACCGCGGTGAGCAATGCCTGATTTTCAAAAAATGTGCCGTCCTCGATCTCCTTGGTAATCCGGGTCAGCTCCTGGTATACGATCCGGCCGGCGCCCATATTCATGTGGCCGACCTCGGAATTGCCCATCTGTCCATCGGGCAGACCCACGGAGAGTCCGCTCGCATAGCCCTTTACAAAGGGGCACTCCGCCATCAGCCTGTCCATCACCGGCGTTCTGGCCTGCGCGACGGCATTGGCTTCCGCGCGATCGTTCAGGCCGTAGCCATCCAGAATCATCAGCACGGTTGGTTTCCTGTTCATTGATTTTCGTCTCCTTTATCTACATTGGAAGTATCCCGGAAGGGGATACTTTTACCCACTAAATTTCATTTTACATGAAGCGCCGCAAACATGCAAGCGCTCAAGGCACATTTGACAGATTTTTCATAAACAGATTACGATTCGCAGCCGCAGGAAAGTGTAGGAAATGGCGCGTCAAGCTCGCTTGTAAGCGACAATTCGTACACTTTCCAGGGGACTGCGAAGCAGTCACCGCCCTGAAATGAGCAATTTCAGCCCCGTAAGGGGCGATAAAGCACGCGAAGCGGGCGGAAATTGCGAATTCAGGAACGGCTGCTATAAACTCACAAAACGGAAACCCGCGGCAGATCCGGGTGCTCGCCGGACCAGCCGAACTGCGGCAGTGCCAGCAGATAGTCCATATCCTCCTGGGCGATACAAATATCCGGAAGGAAAAGATTCATCCGCATCCGCTCCGCGGAAGACGCCTTCGGAATGACCGCAATGTCCTGCTGCAGCAGGAAGCAGAGCAGCAGCTGCGCGGGCGCAATGTCGTATTTTTCCGCCATTTTTCTCACAATCTCATGATCCAGGATGCGGCGTCTCCCGAGCGGGCTCCAGGCCTGCGGCTGAATCCCCTGCTCCCTGCTGAAACGAACCGCCGTCTCCTGCATATAACCCACGTGGAGCTCCAGCTGGTTCACCATCGGCCTGATTTCGGCGCCCTCAAGAAGGCTGCGCAGATGATGCGGCAGGAAGTTGCTGACACCGATCGCGCGCACTTTTCCTTCCTTATAAAATTCTTCAAGCGCCGCCCAGCTCCCGCGGTCCAGCTCTTTCCAGTTCTCCGTATCCGGCTCCGGCTTTGGCCAGTGCAGCAGAAAAAGGTCAAGATAGTCCGTCCCCAGCCGCTCCAGCGAAGCCGCAAAGCTCCTCTTCGTCGCCTCGTATCCAAGATCGGTCCGCCATACCTTGGAGGTCAGAAAAATGTCCTCCCTTGCGACGCCGCTTTTCCGTATCGCAAGGCCGACGTCCTCCTCGTTTTCATAGGCCGCCGCCGTGTCCAGCAGGCGGTATCCCGCCTCGATCGCAGCGAGGATCACCCGCTCGTCGCTGCCGTCCGTACTCTTATAAGTGCCATAGCCGATCTTCGGCATCCGCACGCCGTTTGACAATGTGAAATATGATTCCATTTTCTCTCCTCAACAGGATGGTTTCGCAGGATGTGAAGTGAAAGTCGCCGCGAAATACAGGCAATGCATGCATCTCGCGGCGTTTTCTCAAATCGGGGCTCTGCGATATGCGCACTCCCCGTCCCTATCCTTATTTCCAGTTCACGATCTTGCCAAAGTCCGGCTTCAACGCTGCGCCGCCCACCAGGCCGCCGTCAATATCCGGCTGGCTGAACAGGTCCGCGGCCGTCGCGGCGTTCACCGACCCGCCGTACTGGATACGAATCGCCTCCGCGGTCGCCTCGTCATAGATCTCAGCGATGCAGTCGCGGATGCCCTTGCAGACCTCCTGCGCCTGCTCAGTCGTCGCGGTCTTGCCGGTGCCGATCGCCCAGATCGGCTCATAAGCGATCACCGCTGTCTTTGCCTGCTCCGCCGTAATGCCGAGGAAGCCGACCTTCACCTGCTGACGGATGAAGTCCATCGTCACACCCTGCTCTCTCTGCGTCAGGGTCTCGCCGCAGCACATGATCGGAGTGATGCCGTGCTCGAAGGCCTTCAGCATCTTCTTATTCACGGTCTCGCTCGTCTCCGCGAAATACTCTCTGCGCTCGGAATGTCCGAGAATCACGTATTTTACGCCGATATCGGTGAGCATGTTCGGGGAAATCTCGCCCGTGTAAGCGCCCTTCTCCTCGAAGTACATATTCTCCGCGCCAACCTGGATATTGGAACCCTTCGCGGCCTCGATGACCGGGATGAGGTCGATCGCCGGTACGCAGAACACCACGTCTGCATCGTCCGTCGCAACCAGCGGCTTCAGGGTGTTTACCAGCTCGACCGCCTCGCTGGGCGTCATGTTCATCTTCCAGTTGCCTGCAATGATTTTCTTTCTCGCCATGATAGTATCCTCCTTTATGGTAGTCTGTATCTATGAGACGTGGCTCGATTTCGCTTCGCTTCATCTCGCGCACGGGCATTCGCCCTATTGATTCTGACAGCAATCTGTCTTTGAGAGCAAGCTCTCACGACAGCTTCCTGCCAGAATCAGCACGTCTCATTGCTTTCGTGTCTATCGTCCGCTGCCGCTACGCCCGGGAGCGTCTTGCCCTCGAGGAACTCCAGGGATGCGCCGCCGCCGGTGGAAATGTGGCTCATCTTATCTCCGAAGCCGAGCGAATTCACCGCCGCCGCGGAGTCGCCGCCGCCGATGATCGTCGTCGCGTCCGTCTCAGCCAGGGATTTCGCGACCGCGATCGTGCCCTTTGCGAGAATCGGATTCTCAAACACGCCCATCGGTCCGTTCCAGACGACCGTCTTCGCGCTCTTCACGGCCTCCGCGTAGAGCTCTGCCGTCTTCGGCCCGATGTCAAGTCCCATCTTGTCCACCGGGATCGCGTTGCTCGGAACTACTTCGATCGCAATCTCCGCGTCGATCGGGCTCGGGAACTCCGCCGCAATCGTCGTGTCAACCGGGAGCAGCAGCTTCTTACCGAGCTTCGCAGCCTTGTCGATCATCTCCTTGCAGTAATCGAGCTTCGTGTCGTCGATCAGAGAGGTGCCGACCTCGCAGCCCTGCGCCTTCAGGAAGGTGTAGGCCATGCCGCCGCCGATGATCAGCGTGTCGCACTTCTCAAGCAGATTGGAGATCACGTTCAGCTTGTCCGCAACCTTCGCGCCGCCCAGAATCGCCACAAAGGGACGCACCGGATTCTCGACTGCGTTTCCGAGGAAATTGATCTCCTTCTGCATCAGATAGCCGACTGCGTTCTCGCCGCCCTTGGCCTTGATGAACTTCGTCACGCCCTCGACGGACGCGTGCGCCCTGTGGGAGGAACCGAAAGCGTCGCAGACATAGAGATCCGCGAGATCCGCCAGCTCCTTGCTGAACTCCTCGCCGTTCTTCGTCTCCTCCGCACCGCGGAAACGGGTATTCTGCAGAAGAATCACATCGCCCTCCTGCATCTCAGCGACCGCCTTCGTCGCGGCCTCGCCGGTCACATTGTAATCGGAAATGAACTTTACTTCCTTGCCGAGCTTCTCCGAGAGGCGCGCCGCCACCGGAGCCAGGGACTCGCCCTCGTTCGGGCCGTTCTTTACCTTTCCGAGGTGGGAGCAGAGGATCACCTTTCCTCCGTCCGCGATCAGCTTCTTGATCGTCGGAAGCGCCGCCACAATACGGGTCTCGTCCGTGATCACGCCGTCCTTCAGCGGGACGTTGAAATCACAGCGGACGAGGACACGCTTGCCCTTCGCGTTGATATCGTCTACTGTCTTTTTGTTTAATGCCATAATATAGCCTCCGTTTTAAAAGGATAGAGAAAAGATCCGGTCCTGAAGACCGGACCTTTTTTAGGTCTTGAATAATGTGTGCCGTGTCACGCCGCCGTGCGCCGCACGATTTCGCTTCGCTTCGTCGTGTCACATCGCCGTGCGCCGCTCGACTCCGCTTCGCTTCGTCTCGCTGTCGGGCTGTCGCCCTATAGAATCTGTCAGAACCAGCTGCTTATGTGCGAGCACAACGCAGCTGAACCTGCCAGCTTCTGCACGGCTCGTAGCTTACGCAAGCTCCGCGAAGTACTTAATCGTACGAACCATCTGAGACACGTAGGAGTTCTCGTTGTCGTACCAGGAGACAACCTCCACCTGGGTCTTTCCATCCGGAAGCGGGGAGACCATGGTCTGGGTCGCGTCGAACAGAGAACCATATTTCATGCCGACAACATCGCTGGATACGATCTCATCCTCGGTGTAGCCGTAGGACTCGGTCTGCGCAGCCTTCATCGCCGCATTGATCTCTTCCTTCGTCACAGCCTTGTCCACTACCGCGAACAGAAGCGTGGTGGAACCAGTCGGGGTCGGCACACGCTGTGCAGCGCCGATGAGCTTGCCGTTCAGCTCGGGGATAACGAGGCCGATCGCCTTCGCCGCGCCGGTGCTGTTCGGAACGATATTGACCGCCGCCGCGCGGGATCTTCTGAGATCGCCCTTTCTCTGCGGTCCGTCAAGGATCATCTGATCGCCGGTGTAAGCGTGAATCGTGCACATGATACCGGACTCAATCGGAGCCAGGTCGTTGAGCGCCTTCGCCATCGGAGCGAGGCAGTTCGTCGTGCAGGACGCCGCGGAGATCACGGTGTCTTCCTTCTTCAGGCTCGTGTGATTTACATTGTAAACGATGGTCGGAAGATCATTTCCTGCCGGAGCGGAGATGACGACCTTCTTGGCGCCCGCGGTGATATGAGCGGAAGCCTTTTCCTTCGATGTATAGAAACCGGTGCACTCAAGCACTACGTCTACGTCAAGCTCGCCCCACGGAAGCTCCGCCGCGTTCGCCTTCGCGTAGATCTTGATCTCTTTTCCGTCAACGATGATGGAATCCTCGGTCGCGGATACGGTCTCAGCCAGCGCGTACTTACCCTGAGAAGAGTCATATTTCAGAAGATGCGCAAGCATCTTCGGGGAAGTCAGGTCGTTGATCGCGACGACTTCATACCCTTCCGCGCCAAACATCTGCCTGAATGCAAGGCGGCCGATACGTCCAAAACCATTGATCGCTACTTTTACTGCCATGTTTCATTCCTCCTGAAAATATAATGGATATTATAACCAACCACTACTTATTCTACCTGTTTTGCCAAAAAATATCAATACCAAATCCAAAAGATTCTTAATTTTCCTCACTCTTCTTTTACATAATTGGTTCCCAGCTGCGCCGGCACGCGGAATTGCCTGCGCGCGACGGTCAGGATGATAACCAGCAGGTACGGCAGCGCGCTGAACAGCTCACTCGGCACGCCGGATAATCCCAGAGCCTTGACATAGACGCCCAGCGCCTCCGAAATTCCGAAAATAATGCCGAACACCAGCGCTCCCAGCGGGCTCCAGTTTCCGAGGAAACAAATGCCGAACGCGATCCAGCCTCTTCCTCCGATGATCTCCGAATTGTACATTCCCACATTGCAGATCGGATAATACGCTCCTGCGATTCCTCCGAGGCAGCCCGCCACCGCGACCGCCAGGAAGCGCACCGTCGTCACCGGTATGCCGGCCGCGTCCGCGGCCTCCGCATTTTCTCCGCAGGAGCGGAGCGTCAGGCCCAGTGAGGTTTTAAAAATCACATACCAGGACACAAAGGCGAGAATATAGGTCAGATAGGTGATCAGATTCTGCGAGAACAAAATGGAACCAATGATCGGAATCTTCGAGAGCAGGGGAATCTCGATCACCTTCAGCGTCTCTATTTTCAGCGGCGTCGTCTGCACGCCGAAAATCACCCGGTAGAAGAAGGTGCAGAAGCCCGTCACGAGAATCGCGATCGCTGTGCCCATGACGATCTGATGCTGCTGCATGTAGACTGTCGTCAGACCATAGAGCATGGCGACCAGCAGTCCGCAGAGTGCCGCCAGCAGAAAGCCCACCAGACAGCTTCCGCTTAAGTAAGCTCCGATAAAGCCGCCCCAGGCTCCGATCAGGAAAATGCCTTCCACCGCCGTCACCATCATGCCGGTCCGCTCCGCGATCACCTCGCCCAGAGCTCCCAGAATCAGCGGCGTACTCATGAAGAACGCACGGGTAAGTAAATTCACTACAGTTGTCATATTACGCGGCCTCCTTTCCCTCTGCTGCCCCGACGGTCTGTTTCTTCATCCGGTTCAGCTCGATCTTTTTGCGGAAGAAGAAGGACATCAGCACAAACAGCATGACGAAGCCCTGCATCAGGTCGATCGTGCTGGCCGGCGCGTCCGTGGAATGTCCCAGCGCCGTCCCGCCGACCGTCAGCACGCCGAACAGCAGCGCCGCAAAGATGATGCCGATCGGATTGGCGTTGGCCAGAATCGCGATACCGATTCCGTAGGAACCTATATCCGTGTCAAAATCGGTGAGCAGCATATGCTGCATGCCGTTGATCTCGATGAAACCGGCCAGCCCGGCGATCGCGCCGCTGATCGCGAAGGCGATCATGCACTGCACAAACGGATTGATGCCCGCCATCCTGGCGGCGTCCATATTCTGGCCCGTCACACGGATCCGGTAACCCAGCGCCGTCTTGTACAGGATCAGCCATACGAGAATGGCAGCGCCCACCGCGATGAAGATTCCGATGGACGCGGAGGTGCCGGAGAGGAATTTCGGCAGCCACACGGAAGAGTCTATGTAATCCGTCTTCAGATACTCGTGCTTGGACTCCTGCAGCACAGTCCGGAGAAGCAGCTGCATCACATAGGTAATCACATAGGTAGACATCATACTCACCAAAAACTCGCTGGCATTGAAGCGCGCCTTCAGAAAGCCGATCAGCAACCCCATCAGCCCGCCGCCGAGCATGGCAGCCAGCATGGCGAGCAGGATCACCAGCGGTCCCGGCAGAGCGCCCGCAAGGCCCAGGGAGACGGCCACCGCGCAGATACAGCCCACATAAAACTGTCCCTGCGCGCCGATATTATAGAGATTTGCCTTGTAGGTAAAGGCAAAAGCAAGGCCGGTCAGAATCAGCGGCGCTGTCTTCACGAGGATATTGCCCATGGTATAGGTATCGGAGAAGGTCTCCACCAGCATCGTCTGCAGCGCCTCCACCGGATTTACGTTCAGAAGCGGGAGGAAGCTGAAACTGACGATCAGTCCGAGAATCACGGCAAGCGCCGTCCAGATGATAAAATCTGCTTTTCTACTCTTCATCTCCATTCCCTCCTTTCTCCTTTTCCGGGTCGTAGCCCGCCATCAGAAGTCCGATCTTCTCCGTCGTCAGCTCATCCGCCTGATAAATCCCCATGTTTCTTCCCTGATAGAGGACCATGACCCGGTCCGACAGGGCAAAAATTTCGGAGAGCTCCGTGGAAACCAGGAGAATGCATTTTCCACGCTCTTTTTCTTCCAGAATGGTCTTATGTACATAATTGATAGCGCCCAGGTCAAGGCCGCGGGTCGGCTGATCAAAGATCAGCATCTTCTCTCCCATGCCTACCTCCCGCGCCACCACCAGCTTCTGCTGGTTTCCGCCGGAGAGGCTGCCTGCGCTCACGCTGCAGTCCGGCGCTTTCACCGAATAATCCTGAATCGCCTTCTGCGTATCCTGATTCAGTTTCTTCCTTTTGATAATACCGTGATTTACCCAGGTTTTCAGATAACTTGCCTTCAAAAGCATATTTTCCGAGAGGGACATATCCGAGACCATCCCGTAGCGGTGACGGTCCGAGGCCAGATACCCCATCCCCTTCGCGATGCGGCCGCGCACGGACAGATGACTGATATCCTCCCCATCCAGCAGAATCTGTCCTGAGGTCACATCGGCTGCCCCGTAGATCGCCTCGCACAGCTCCTGCTGCCCGTTGCCGGATACGCCGGCCACGCCGAGGATCTCGCCCTCCCGGATGCTGAACTCGATATTCTCCAGAAGCGGCGCCTGATTTTTCGGCCTGATAGACAGGTCCCTCACCTCCAGGCAGGGCTTCCTGTCGGCGGATTCTTCCCAGGCCGACTTCTTCAGGTCCTCGAGGTCGCGCCCGATCATCATATGCGCCAGATCGGTTTCCTGTACCTCTTCCTTATCAACGGTTCCGACGACCCGGCCGTCCCGCATGACGACGATCCGGTCTGCCGCCTCCATCACTTCCTTCATCTTATGTGTGATCAGGACGACAGAATTGCCCTTCTCCACGTAACCTCTGATAAACTGCATCAGAATCTCGGATTCCTGCGGCGTCAGCACCGCCGTCGGTTCGTCCATGATGAGAATCCGCGCCTTCAGGTACAGCGCCTTGAGGATCTCCACCTTCTGCTGCGTTCCCACCGGCAGATCCTTCACGTAGGCGTCCGCTGGGACATCCAGATGATGCTCGCGGGCCAGCTCCGCAATCTCCTGTTCCTTCTTTTTATAATCAATCGGTCCCCTGCAGGTTCCCAGAATAATATTCTCTGTCACCGTATGCGCCGGAACCAAGGAAAAATGCTGCTGAATCATGGAAATGCCAAGATTCATGGCGTCCCTGGGCTTCTCGATCTTCTGCTCCTGGCCATCCACGTAAATGGCGCCTGACGTCATCCTGTACAAACCGTACAGGCATTTCATAACGGTACTCTTGCCCGCTCCGTTTTCGCCGAGCAGCGCCACCACTTCCCCCTGGTGGATCGTAATGGATACATCGTCGTTCGCCAGTACCCTGGCAAAGCGCTTTGTAATATGTTTCAGCTCTACTACCGGTACACTCATACCCTCTGCATTCCTCTCATTTTCGTCGTTTGCTCTCACTCTAACCCCACTGACAGTCCGGGAAAAGGCAAAAAGCGGCAGCTTTGTCAAACTGCCGCTTTGATTTCCCTATTTCTGATTTCTCATATTTCCGCGATTACTCAGAAAAATACTGGCTCAGATCGATCGCTCCGTTCGAGACGTCCTCAATCGCCTGTTCCACAGCGGCAATGCACTCATCCGAGCACTGATCGGTGTACACGACACTGAACACGCCCTCAGCAACGCCGACTTCCTGCGCGCCCGTCAGCGTTCCGGTCGCAACGCCCTCGATGATCCACGGATATACGCCTGCCCAGTTCATATCGACAGAAGCATAGACGCAGTCGCTCTCGGTCGTCTTATCCGCCGCGAATCCGACGAATGCCACGCCGTTCTCCGCCGCCGCCTGGATCGATCCGGAAGTCGCCTCGTTCGAGTAGCAGAATACGGTGTCCGCGCCGTTGTCGATCATCTGCTCTGTCATGGACTTTCCGATCGAAACATCCGTCCAGCTGTTCAGGAACGAACGGGTAGCGGACGCTCCGGAGATGCCTCTCTCCTCAGCGACCTCAACCGCCGCCGCCTCGTAGGTGTCCAGAAGCTTCACCATAGCCGCGTTGGACTCGCCGCCCATCGTCGCGAACTGTCCGTTCTCCGTGCAGTAGCCTGCCAGGATACCTGCAAGATAGGAACCCTCGTACTCCTTCGGGAATACCGGAACCATGTTGTCGCTTTCGCTCGCGGTACCGTTGATCACCACGTATACCGTATCCGGATACTGCGGTGCGACCGCCGCGCAGGCCTCATCAAACTGGCTACCGGCGGACATCACGATGTCGTACCCCTTCTCACCGTACTCGGTGAAGGTGGACTCGAAATCCTCAACAGCCACAGACTCGATCACCTCGATACTGGTGCCAAGACCCTCGTCGCAGGCCACCGCGCCCGCGTAGTTGCTCGCGTTCCAGCTCTGGTCGTCGATGCTGCCCGGCAGGATCAGCGCGATCTTCAGCGCGGAATAGTCCACAGCGTCGCTGCTCTCCTCGGCAGCTTCCTCTGTCTCCTCCTCAGCGCTCTCCTCCGTCGTCGTCTCCTCGGCGGCTTCTTCCGTCGTCTCCTCGGAACTCGAGCTGGAAGATCCGCATCCGGCCAGCAGGCCGACGCTCAGCGTCAGACACATTAACATTGCCAATACCTTTTTCATGACTTGTCTCCTCCTTCTTTCCGGGAAATCCTCTCCTGGGACTCCCTGTTATAAAAAACAGGGCAAAACTGCCTTACCTGTCCGGCCTCTTTGCCCTGTCGAGTGTATTGTACGCCCTGCCTGAAAATTTGTCAATACACCTGAAAGAAATTTTGGACGGAAGGCGGCCTCTCCGGTCAGCCTCCCGCCCCTGTTTATGTCCTGAATTATCTGTTAGTTCTTCTCAGCGCCTGCGGTCTCCGCCTCGGGCTCTTCCTCGTCGGATTTGAACTTCAGCACCGTGATAACCAGCTGCACCGCGAAGATGACCACGAACCACGGCGTCCACTCGTCCACCCGCGTGATCAGACCCTCGAGCGGCTGCGTGATAAAGAACAGCAGCAGCGACGCTATGCAGAGGATATCGTTCGGTATCTTCTTTTTCTTCTTCTGCTTCAGCGTCGAGTACTCCGCCGTCATCAGCGAGAACACAGCCATCAGCAGGTTGATGAGGGCGAGCCCGTCCTTGATGCCCGGGCAGACCGTCGCGGCTGCCGCCTCTTCCGTCTCCTCGCCGCCGATGTCCTCATCGCCGGTCTCTTCCCCGGCCTTCGCCTCCGTTCCGGTGTCCTCCGTCTGCGACGTGGTCTCCACGGTCCCGCCGGAGCCGGAGCCGCCCTTCACGGAGCGCACCGGCACGTAGGTCACCGAGGTCTGCGTCACCGTGTTCGTCACGTAGACGGTCTCCGTACTCGAACCGGAGCCGGAACCGGAACTGCTCGATGTGTCGGAGCTGCTCGTGATCGTCTTGCCCGTCACCGCGTAGATACTGAACTGGCTCGCGTAGATCGTCAGCTGCGTGCCGTCCGCACTCAGTACCACAATGCCATTCTCACTGTCGTCCGTCGCCCCGAAATAATCAGCCACTCCTTCGTGATCGTAGAACACCGCATATTCGCTGTAGCCCTTCAGCTCACTCGGCAGCGTGATGGTAATCGGAATAGTCTTATACCGGTTGGCAATGAAAGCATTCGGGTCGGCGTCTTCCAGCTCGTCGGTCTCGCTCACTTCCTCGACCACGCCGTTGGAAATAATGTTCAGCGTGAAGTCAAAGTAGTAGAGCTGCCGCTTATTCCACTGCGGGTAATCGCTCCAGACGCTCTCAATCCTGCCCACCGCTTCGGTAATCGCGCTCTCCCGCGGCACGGTCGTGATCATCTGCACCGCCAGCTTCGTGAAGCCGGTCTGCGCAGTGCCGATCAACTCGGAAATCCGATCGTTCAGCGCGGATACGATCGCGCCGGACGGCACCGTGATCTCCACATTGCCGTGATCGCCGGTCGTGCTCGCCTGGTTCGTCAGGTTCTCGGAAATGCCATTCACACTCACCACGTAGGTGTAGGTCGACTTGCTGCCGTGGTTGTTCGTGACCACTTCGAGAATGCCGAAGCCGTTCGCCGTCGCCTTGTTTACCTGATCTGCGGTGAAGGTGACCACGACTACCTTCTCGGTCTCCTGCTCGTAGATCGGGATGGTCTCTTCCTCATCCTCATAAAGCAGGTTTCCTTCGCCATCGGTCGCCTGAATCGGATCGCCGTTTACGTCGGTCTTGTAGACCGGATTGCCGTCCTCGTCGGTCTTCGGAATTTCCTGTACATAGGCCGACTCGTTGGCCGTCACAGCCGCATAGTCCACACTCGCGATCTCGGTCATGTTCGCGTCCTTGATGCTTACGGTCACCTCGCTGCCCACAAACTCATCGTAACTGATGATCACCGCGAGGTCCTCGGCCAGCTTGGTGAGCGTCGGATCCAGCGCGCCCGGCGCCACGAACAGAGTGTAGCTGCCCGTATCCGCGTCGAACTCCGGCGAGGTCGTGATATTTGTCGTGTCGTAGCTCGTGGAGCCGTCTTCCTCATCAACGACGCCCGCGATCTCCACATCCTCCAGGGTCTTCGCCTCGAGCCACGGATCGTCCTCGCTGGCCTCGGCAGTGGTGAAGGTGATCGTCTCCGCAGCAGTCGGATTGCCCGCCTCGTCGGTAAACGCGCCCTCCGGGATCGTCACCGTGTACACGGTGTCCGCGTCGAGGCAGTTCAGGGTCTCGGTCTCGGTCTTCTGTACGTAGATCGGATTATTGTCATCATCGTAGAGCGGATTACCATCCTCGTCGGTCGCCTGAATCAGATTTCCATCCCCGTCTTCCTCATAGACCGGCTCGCCAGTTACCGGATTGTAAACCGGCACCTCGACATCCTGCGCATAGGTCAGACCGTCGATCTTTGACAGATCGATGGTGATCGTCGTCTCGTAGAGCGGAATCGGATCGCCACTGGCGTCCAGAATCTGTTTTCCCTGGTCGTCGGTCAGATACAACTGATATCCATCCTCGTCCTTCGCCAGTCCATTACTGCTGATCGTAATCGCATCCGGATACTTCGTCGGATCAATCGTATAGGGCTCTCCGTTCACCTCGATGGTGATGGGATTCTCCGCATCATACGTAATCGTTCCCTTGCTGTCGTCCAGCACGGTGATTGTGATCACGGAATCCTTGTAATCCACATCTGTGTCGCCATTCGCGGGTGAAGTTTCTGTGATTTCCGGCGCTACCTTATTGATGTTGCTGATCTCAACAGGAGTTCCTTCACTCTCATTTCCCGCGTTGTCGGTAATCGTAATCGTGTAGGTGCCGTTATACAGCGCTTCAAACTGGAAGGTGCCGTCCGTTTCCACCTGTATGGTCACGGTATCCACTTCATTTCCTTCCGTGTCAGCCAGCTTGCCGCCATCCGCAGCCTTGACCGTCACATATGCCACGCCGCTGGTATCGTCGACGGCGGTACCGGAAATTGTGATATTCTGATTGGTCGCCGAAGCCGTCTTATCCGGCACGCCCGACAGATCTCCACCGAGCTCCGGAGCAGTGGTGTCAATATTCACATACACATCGCGCTCCACCGTATTTCCGGCGTTGTCGACAATGGTATACCTCACGATGTACTCGCCGTCAGCCAGTTTCTCATAGACGTCGCTCATCCGGTACGCGTCGGATTCGATGTAATCCGAAGTCGTTCCGGTCTGCACCGTATGATCATCGTAAATAATCTTCTTGCCGTATGCTACTCCTTCGACCGTCACCGGGTTTTCACCGGAGTCCAGCACCTCGCGGGTAATCGAGTAAATACCGCTGACATTTCCGCTGTAGCCCTCCGTGAAGTTCGCCATGATCACCGGATAGCAGCTGGCTTCCTTATCCGCGGAATTGAACCATTCCTCCTCAACTCTGCTCGTATCGCTGCTGTCTACCAGCGAAGCGATGACCGTCGGATTCGCGATGTCGATCATCCAGTACGCACTGCCTTCTTTATTATCACTATACGCCTTCAGTGGATAAGGTGTGCTCACGTTTCCGGCGTCGTCCACCGCGAAGACCCAGATGTAGCCCTCTCCCAGGTTATTCGCCTCGCTCAGGTCAAAGGTGAAGGTGGCCTTTACCGTGGTATCTGTGCTGTTGTCGACGGACATCTCTGCCTTCGTATAGTATCCCTTCCCGATTTCAGGCGCCGTCGTTCCATCGCTGCTCACCGCGTAGTAGAGCTGCGCGGGCGTACTGGTCGCATCGGTCACATCCACGGTAATTCCGATTTCATTATAGAAGAAGTTACCGAACTGCAGGAAGTTCACGATGGTATCCCATACGCTGTCCGCTTCCGTGATCGTCAGCGTGCTGTTGTCAATCACAGGCACGGTCGTGTCCACGTAGAGCGTCGCCGTGCTATAGCTGTCCGTTCCGTTCTCCTGGCAGTGGTTCCCAGCCTCGTCCACGGTCCACACCTTCAGGTTCCACACGCCCTCCGGCAGATTCAGCGTAATCGTGCTGCCCGTCGCCAGCGCCGCGCAGTAATAGCCCTCCGTCGATATCGCACCGGAAGTCCAGGTATCTGCAGTGGCGTCCGCCGCAGCCGAGGGATCCGTACTGCTCTCTTTCCAGAGCGAGATATAAGTGATAATCTTTGCCTCGTCCTTTATAGCCGCAGCAGCGTACTCGCCGGTATCTGCATCGTAATTGCTCACCTGTTCGGGCACGGTGATCGTCACCTGATTGCCCGTGCTGTCGATATACCAGCCATGCTGGTCATAATCTGACTCCAGGCTCTCAGATATCGCGTTTCCAGTCTTATCCGCTATCGTCACCGTCGCGTTCGCCGGAGCAGTGGTGTCAATGTGGGTGACCGTGATCACGTAAGAGCTGTCCTCATTGCCCACATTGTCGGTAAGCGTGACCGTGTAGGTACCGTTGCTCAACGCAGTAAAGCTGCACAGTCCATCCGAATCCGGAGTCAGCTCCAGAGAAGTCACATTACCTGTCAGACTTCCGCCATCCGTCGGAGTGACGACCACGGATTTCACGCCGCTGGTGTAGTCCACACCGCTCACTGCATCCGTGACCTTAAAGCTGATCGTCTTGCCTTCGCTGCTGACCCAGATGTCTGTGTTGCCACTCTCATCAGAATGCGTCGGCGCTGTCGTGTCGATGTAGTAGGTGTACTCTCTTGTATTCTCCGTACCCGACTGGTTCTTCGCACTGATGGACACGCTCCACTCACCCTCTTCATCGAAGGCAGTAAAGCTGCTTATCGCGTCCCCGCCTGCCGCCGGTGTCAGCTTTCCATCGCTTCCCAGCGTATACACATACTCTTTATCGCCAGGCGAAGTGATGGTCACCGTGGTCGTCAGCACGGATGTCCCGCTATACGTAGCAGGCGTAAACGTCAGAGTGAGCGTCTTTGTATCATCCGTGGTATCCGTGTAGTAATTTTTGGCATCCGTCTCTCCATCGGAATAGATACTGCTGTATTCCAGATCCGCTGTGGCCACCGGTATGTCAGCCGGCAGTGTGTCGTCCATCCACCACACATATTTCGTCACGGACTGCTCATTGCCCGCCAGGTCGGAATAGGTAAGCGTGTAATAGCCGTTTGTATATGTTGCTCTTGGCTGTATTGCTACCGTGATTGTCGCCGTCTTGTCGCCGTCAGCTATACCGCTCTGCACGTTGTAAGTAGTTGTCAGAGGCGTCTGCTCGCCATTTTCCGTAGCCGAATATGTCAGCTGAACGGTACTCTGGTCAATGCCGCTGCCGGTACTGCCGTCGTTGATATCGAACTGGAGTGTGATCGCCTCGGATGTATACTCGCCCGAATTGACTGCCGGTTCCCCACTGGTGCAGGAAACGGACAAATCACTCGCAGCTCTGTCAATGTCCACATAAATCTTCTGCCCAGCGCTCTCTGTGCTCCCACTCGCGTAGGTAATGTTTCCGGCCTCGTCCATCGTATAGACAGACAGCTCCCAGACGCCGTCATCGGTGATGGTGAACGTCGTCATTTCCGTAAATGATTGGACATCCGCTTTCTGCGTTGCCTGCGTTGCATCCGTATCCGAGGTGTTCCACAGGACATAGTATGTCGTCTGCGGAGCCTCTCCCGTCGCCGCTGCCGGAGCCGTGATGCTCACGGTCGCGCCGCCGGTTCCTGTGCCGCTCGTGTCAATGTTGTATACCGTGCCTTCGGCCAGCCAGCTTGTACCGGTCGCCGCCGTACTTCCCGCGGCCGCCGTCACCGTCACTACCGGAGCCGTCGTCGGTTTCGTCGTATCCACGTTGGTCACAGTTAGGACGTAGATCGTCTTGTTTCCGGCCGCATCGGTCACAGTGATCGTGTAGGTGCCGTTTGCGCAGACATAGAAGCTCTCACCTGCATTGTCCGACGTGATGCCGGTCGAAGTCACATCTTCTTTGCTACTGTTCTTCAGGAGTCCGCCGCCGGTCGTCGTGATCTCCACGCTGCTGAATCCACTGGTCGCGTCCGCAAGCGTCAGCGCCACCAGCTGATCAGAATTCAGCCAGTTCGTCCCGACGCCGTCTGTCCCTTTTGTCAGCTCAAAGTAACCATTCAGCGTTCCTTCCGTCGTCTCCGCGCTCTCACTGCCGGCGCTGGATGTCTTCTGCGCGTCGCCCGTGCCCGCGGTCAGCTTCAGTGTCGGACGGGTCAAGTCGACCTTGATCTCCTTCGTCGTGTACTCTACTTCCTGCAGGGCGTTGTCCGTCACGGTATAAATCAGCTCATAGACGCCGTCGCCGTATGCGCTGTCCGTCACCGCAAACGAGTTCTCCTCTTTCGCGGAGATTGCGCTTACACTTCCATTGTCTCCCGGGAATACGTTTGCATCCACCACCTTTTCAGTGTAGTCCTGCGTGCTTTCCGTAGCTTTCTGCAGGATCGTCCGCAGAATCTTCGCAATCCCGCTGACGCCACTGGTCGTACTGCTGCCCACGCCGTCCTCAGCTGTGGCCTTGACGGTCGGATAACCGGTAGCAATATTATACCAGCCCGTGTCTGCCGTCCCATCATCAGTCGTCCCGCTCACGCTCGAATAGCTGAATGTGATCGTAGGAGCGACGGTATCGATCATCCAGGTCTGCGTTCCGCCATCGGCGCTTCCCGACTCATACGCTTTCAGCGCCACCGGAGTGGTCACGTTGCCCGCGTAGTCTTCCACATAGATCCAGATATAGCCATCCAGCTTCGCGCTCGTGTCCAGAGTAATGACATAGCTTGTCCCGGACAGCGTCGCTTCCCCTGACTTCGTTATGCTGGCCGTCTTATCAAGCACGGTCGCCGCGGTCGCGCTCGTATCCGTCAGCGCATAGTACACAGTCTTCACCTTGCTCGTGTCATCCGAGATGCCGGACAGCGTTATCTCGAATCCTTTGTTAAAGAAGTTTCCAAAAGTCAGGAAGTTGGCAATCTGCGCGAGCGTCGATGTGCCGGTCTGCGCGATCGAAATCTTGCCGCTTGCCACATCAACATCCGGCATCGTGATGTCCGTGTACACCACCAGAGAGGTCGACATGGTCTCAGACCCTGCTGTGCCGCTCAGCGTAATATAATCTGACTTCGTGATATTTCCGGCCTCGTCCTGTCTCCAGACGGCCACGTTCCACTTGCCGTCTTCCGGAAGCGCGACCATTTTCGTCGCTGCATCCGCTTCGGAAGTCAGTTTGGTCACATAATAGCTGTCACCGGTATTCTCCACCGTGTCATAGGCTGCGTGCGTATTATTCGTTCCGCTTTCGTCATACGGCCAGAACGCCACGTAAGTGTACAGCTCCGATCCGGTATCCGAGGCTGGCACAGATACCTCCACCCAGGTCTGCGTATTTTCGCTGCTCGTGTTCTGCTTATACCACTGCTTTTTATATACAGTCTCATCGCTGACGGAGCTTCCATCCACACCATCCACAGTGATATCCGTGCCTGCAAATGCAACCGGAGCCTCCTTGTCGATGTTGCTCACCGTAAACGTATACGTCGCCACATTGTTCGCATTGTCCGTCACGGTGATGGTGTATTCACCGTTCTGCTTCGCGTAGAAAGTATAGATACCATCGGCCTCTGTCAAGGCTACCGGTGAGACAGACGCTTCGCCGCCATCCGTCAGCGTGATGCTTCCGTCATCGGTGCTGACGGTCACGCTCTTGATCCCGCTGGTCTCTATGGAGGCACTTGCATCCGATACCTTAAAGCTCAGAGCCACGTCTTCATTGGTGGGCGTAGTCGAGTAGCCGTCCGGATAGACGTCTGTCGACAATGCCGTCCCCGCACTGTTGGTAATCGCAGGCGCAGTCTTGTCGATCAGGATATAGTAGGTCGCAGTCGACGCGGCCACGCCCTCCTGGTTTGTCTCCGTCTTTGTCGCGAGCGTCCACAGGCCTTCCTCCTGTCTCAGATCGACGGCATCACCACTATCGGAAATCCACAGTGCCATGGCCTCGCTGCTCGCCACATGACTATAGGTATAGGTCTTGTTTGTCGGGCTCGTCAGCGTTCCGGAATAGGTAAATACAGCCGTACCCGCCTTCGTGCCGGTCAGGTACAGATATACATTGGCATACTTTGACGAGTCGATGATCGTCTTGTTGGCCTCGTCCGAAGACAGCGTCGGCAGACCTGTAGTTGCAGATGTGGAGCTGCTGTAGGCTACGGTCTCGCTGCTCAGCTGGGTATTGTCCATCTTCGTTACATGCAGAACCGTACTGCTCGCATTTCCGGCTTCATCCGCGAAGCTAAGCGTGTAGTAGCCGTTTGTGTTATCCGCAGCCTTGCTTATCATGTAGGATATCGTAAGATTGCCATCTGTATCGACAGTTCCAATACTTACACCCGTCGCGATTTCTGCACCCTTATCGGCATCAGTCGCACTATAATACAGCTTGATAGTGTCTGTATCGATACCGCTGCCGCTTCCGTCGTTCAGCACATAGTACAGGTAGACGTCATTTCCGGTCGTGCCACTCGTCGGTTCGGACGTCCGCGTACCGGTGCCGGAATCATTTGTGATCACTTTCGGCGCGTTGCGATCCACATACATATAGTAGGTCACTTCGTCATTGCTTCCCGCGGTCGTGCTTCCGCCCGTATAATCGGCCTCGGTCGTCCAGGCAGCGTCGTCCTCGTTCCAGACGCGCAGTACATACACGCCGTCTTCAGCCGTGGAGGTGATCGTCGGCGCATCAGCCAACACTGCACTCTGATCTGTACTCGCGTACAGCGTCTTTGTCCCTTCTGTTATGTCATCGCCATACGCCCCGTAGGAAAGCGTATAGTAAGTAGATGCCGTTGACGCATTGCTATTCTCATCGTCCAGGTTCGCCGTGATCGTCGTGGTAATCTCGCCGGATTCCGCGGTGTACCACTTCAGATCCGCATGTCCTGTCACCGTTACGTTACTGTTGGTCTCTCCAGTGTCGGCGTCACCCGCCGTATTCGCAGGAGTCACCGTCACACCCGGCGCCGCCGGAGCGGTGGTATCCAGGTTCTTAACCACGATTTCCTGACTGCTTGTATTTCCCGCCATGTCAGACCAGCTCAGCGTGTAGGTGCCGTTCTCGGTGATCGTGAAGGAGCCGGACACTGTCAAAGCGTCGGCGCTGTCCTTTGTCAGCGCAGGCGTTCCATTCGATACGCCTGTCGCAGTCAGCGTGATGCTGGACGCATCCACCTTGCTGAAGTCGTCCGTCAACGTGAAGCTGATCGTCTGACTCTTTGTCTTCCAGCTGCTCGTGCTGGTGAAATCGACATCCGCAAGATTCGCCGACACGGTACTGCCATCTTCCAGCACCGTGAACGCGCCGGTCGCCTTCTCGATGTCCACAAGGATCGTGACAGTGATATCCGCCTTGTTGTTCGCGTTGTCGGCAACCTCCGCATGGATCGTGTAGGTGCCGTCGGCGCTGATCTCGTATGTGTCGTCGGTTTTCGTCTTTGTCTTAGCTTCCTCTGAGGAGTAATCTTTTGCACCGGCAGCCAACGAGCCAAACAGGTACTCTGTAGATGTCACGTCAGTCTCGCCCGGCTTCGTGTACTCCACGTAAGCCTTCACCAGATACAGACCGCTGTCTTCCCCGTCATCGGCGGTCACGGAGAGCGTCGGATATGAACTGTAGTAGTAATAGTCGGTATCCGTCACTGTCGTTCCCGTCGTCTGGGATGTATAAGTCTTTCCGGACACATTTCCCGTATCCCCAAACATGCCACTCACGGATACGCTGATCTCCGGTTCCAGCGTGTCAATCTGCCAGTTCTCGCTGCCCTTTTCTCCGTTCTTATACATGACCAGCTTATAGTCGGCAGCCTTGTTTCCGGCCACATCATAGACCCAGACGGTGATGGTGCTTTCGTCCTTCAGCGCATCGCTGGCCAGCGTGATCGTGTAGGTCCAAGAGTCATCATCATTATCATTTTTTGTGATGACAGCCGTGCCGGTGTAGACGTTGCCCTTGCCGTCTTCCATCGTGCTCGTTGTATCCGTGGACAGCTTATAATATCCGCTCGTCGTATTTACGCCGCTCAGACTGTCTGTCGTCGTGATCGAGATCTGGATCCCGTCCTCCGTGCTGATGTAGTTTCCAAAGCCGAAGAAGTTCGCAATGGCGTCAGCTATCGTGCTTTCGCCCGTATAATCCTTCACCACGATACTGCTTCCGGTGAAATCGGGCGCAGTCGTATCCACCTTCACTGCCTGAGTCCCGCTCACCTCAAACGGTTCAACCGTCACATTCGAGCTGTAGTTCCCCGCCGCGTCCTTCATGTACGCGAGTAGCGTATACTCGCCATCTTCTGTAAACGTGTAGGTGCAGGTGATCTTTCCATCTACGATCTCAGTAGAGAAACCCTCTTCGACTTTCGTGCCATTCGCATCCAGCACCTGCCAGCAGAGCGTCTCCGTGGCATACGCGAATCCACTGTTTGCAGCTGCGGTAAAGGTCACGGTCTCATACGCGCTGTACCAGCCAGCGCTGTTCGTCTCACCGCTCACGGAAATTTCCGGCGTTGCCGGGGTCGTCTGATCCACATTGTCGACCGTGATCCAGGCCGTCTTCTGATTTCCGGCCATATCCTCGGCTACGATGTAGTAGTAGCCATTTCCGGTGACGGTGAAGCTGACCTCGTATTTCGTGTTCGCGGCCACTTCTGCAGACGTTTTATCTGTATCTTTCTTATCGTCTCCCTGTGCCGCAATACTGGTGGTTACCTCGTTGGTAATCTCCGTCCCATCAGCAGTGCTCACGGAATACACCTTTATTGTGTCGCAGCGCACGCCGCTCGTGGCGTCCGTCAGCGTAAAGGTTATCTTCTCATCCTCATTGGTCCAGGTCTGATTCGTGGTATAGTCAGTGTTGTAAACAGGCGCTTCGGTATCTACCTTGATACTGACATCTTTCGAGCCCTCCTCGCCCGCGTTGGAGATTGCGGTCACGGTCAGCGTGGTGACGCCCTGACTCAGGTCGTTCAGCGTCAGATTTCCGCTCTCCGTATACGTCGTAGTCTTGTCGCCTGCTTTGCTCGTCGTATCCGAAGTCAGCAGATAAGTATCATCACTGGCAGCTAAGGTCGTCGCACCGCTAAGGGCATAATATACCTCTTTGAGGCCGGCCTTCTCCTCAGTCGCGGTTACCGACACCTTGGCGGTGGTTCCGCTCTTCATCCAGCCGAGGTCGTTTACCGTGTCCGTCCATTCGAGCTCGACAGTCGGGTCAGCGGTCGTAAACGTCCATTTGGTCACATCACCGGTCGCGGTCAGCGTTGCATCTTTGCTGTTTCCGGCGTAGTCATAGGCGGTCATCGTAATTATACCGTCTGTAAATTCACCACTGATCGTGAACGTCGCCATCGCATAGCAGGTCATGGTCGAACTTGTCTGTGTATGAGCCGCATCCGCATAATATGTTATATCTGCCGTCCCATCGAGACCACTGTTCGTGCTCACAGCATACGCCAGTGACTCAACTCCGCTCAGATCATCCGAAAGATCCACAGTGACTGTGTAACCTTTGTTGCCAAATACACCGAAGGTCAGGATATTCAGCACCGTATTTCCGTCTGAATATGTTACCGTGTAATTACCTGCGATTGTCGGCTTCGTCGTGTCAACCTGTATCTTCTCACAGGCGATGGCCGATGAGTTCGTCGCCCCGTCTTCCACCCAGTAATAGAGGTACCAGATGCCGTCCGTCGTCGGAGCGGAAGTCGTCAGTTCCGTGTTTCCGTCGCTGACTGTCAGTGAACCTGTTCCGTCCCCGGTCAAAGCCTTGATCTCTGCTGCGTCGGCTGAACCCGCCGCGTCATACTCTGTATATACTGTCTGCGTCAGCAAATATTTGATGATATGCGTGGACGAAGCGATTCCTGCCTCTGCCAGCGTCGCATCGTAAGCATCCACAACATCCGTCAGCGTAAAGGTCAGCAAAGTGCTGTACCAGTTATCTTTAGCAGAAACATTCGGTGTCAGCGTCGCATTGGACGGTGCATAGTGGTCGAGATTTACGGTCAGGGAATTATAGCCTACCCTCGTCTTATCATCATTGTTTACCACCTTAAAATAATAGTTATTGCTCCCGTCCCTTGTCGTGACAAATTCTACTACTTCAGCGCCGGAATCATCTTCCGTCAGCGTAAAGGTACCGTACTGGCACACACATTTACCATCAGCAAATGTTATCTCAATCCAATCCGAATCCGAAACTTCACTCCCGGACGTCGCTCCGGAGTTTACCGCATAGTAGTAGCTTGCCTGATTGTCTTGCAGACCGCTCTTCAGTATGGCTATCACACCGTCATCATTTATCCAGTCTCCTGAATTGTAAGGATTCTCAGTGGAATAGGTGTTGGAATTGTACTTGTAGCTGTACAAATATGCACTCGGAGTACCATTCTCCAGGCGAATCTGTGTCGTCTCGGATGTGAACGTATTCCCTGCCACATCCGTAAGTACTACATATACATAATAGGTGCCGGACTGTTTCACATTTTCAGTGGTGACAGACGCATCGTCTTTACCGGCCGTCGTCTGGGTCCAGGATCCACTGGCTCCATCCAATTTCGTGCCATTCTCATTGCTATCTGTTGTATTGTAATACATTTGATAGCTTGCCAGTCCGCTGATGCTGTCCGAGGCAGTGATGGTAAATGTAATGTAATCACTCGTATAGTAGTTCGTCGATACATCGAAGTCGCCACTGAATTTATCGCTGTTCACAGTAAGGCTGGTATAAACCGGATCCACAAGGTCAATCTTGCTCACCGTCACGGGGTTCGTAGTGTCCGCTGTGGTCACGTTTTCATTCCCCGCAGTATCGGTCACTGTGATGGTAAAGGTGTCGTTCGCGTAGGCTGTAAAACTATAGCTTCCACTCTCATTCACCGTGAGTGTTATCTCGTCTGTAGAAGTATCGCCATCTTTCAGGGCATTTTTGCCCATACCCTTCACGGTCACACTCGCGGTCCCGCTGGTAGTCTCCGCCACGGTAAAGTCTACCGTAATATACTGATTCGTCGCGGCAGCATTCACCCAGGCCTGGCTCTCATCATTATAGGACACCGTCACCACAGGCGCGGTCACGTCGACATACACGTAGAGCGTATACTTTTCACTCACATTGGTCGCGTTGTCCTCCGCGTATATCGTCACCTTGTAGACACCGCTCTTGGTGAACGCGCTGTCAGCCTTCCAGTAAGCGGTAGTGACTGCGGTTTCCGCGTCGTCGCCAATCACAGCCTTGGTCTGATAATCTGTGCCTGTATAGCAGGTTCCGGACAGAGTCTCAGACGACAGGCCATTGCTCTCAGGAGCTTCCAGCTGGCTGATCTTGTCGAACGAATCCACATACAGATAGCTCGCAGTCACAGAGTACAGACCGCTGCCGCTGTCCTCGATCGTTGCAGACACCGTCGCGCCGCCACTTCCGGTGAGCCATGTCGCAGCCTCAGATGTGCCCACCGGTGTGTCGGTCGTGTCGGATGTAGGCCCATTCTTCTTATTTCCGTCAGACGCAGTCAATGCTGTGATCTCAGGGGCTTGGTTTTCCAGCTTCCAGAGGATCTGCCCGGTTGTCTCATCCATTGTGTCGGTGGTCAGATCATATCCAAGGTTATAGTGCGAGGATTCATTACCCGCCTCATCGATCGCCCAGTAACGGATATATCCGCTCGTATCGTTCAGCGTCAGCGAAATCGTGGCGCTGTAGACGGTCGTCCCGTTTGTCGTTTTGGAAACCGTCAGAGCCTCACCGTCTCCCGTGAAACTTCCATCTATACCAATTTTTTCATAATAAATCTTGTTTGTGCCAATGCCGCTCAGGTCGTCGGTAAAGGTCACAGTCACCTCGACAGCCTCGTTAAAGAACAGGCCGAAGGAGAGCTTTCTTATAAGACTTCTCAGCCCGTCAAGCGCCGTCTCTGCGGCGCCAACCTCCGTATAGGTCACCGTACCAGCCTCCGGAGCCTTGACGTCAAGCTTTATGGTATCCTCCCATTCCGCAGTGTTGCCGGCCTCATCGGTCGCCACCACCTTCAGGACGTAGTAGCCGCTCTCGTCCAACGTCTGAGTGTAGGCACTGCTCTCACCATTATTTCCGTCCGTACCGTAATCACAGTAATTATAAAGTGTCGAAGTCCCTTCGGTCACGACCGTTCCACCACTGGTCGTGTCAGAAGTGCTGTACTTTGTCAGCGTAACCTCGGTCGTTACCGTATTGCCCGGCGTCGGGTTCGTAGCGGAGTCCTTGTTCTCTTGCGAAGCTACAGGGCTGACACTGATGGTCACGGATTCCGCATCATACCAGCTGTTCGAGTACGACTCATTGTCCAATGTTATGTAACTATTGATAATATCTTCTGAGAACGTCTCCACGGAGATCTGTACCTTCTGGACACAGGTCTCATCCGGATTGTCTGTTGAGATAACGCTGTACGTTCCGCTGGCATTCTTCACCTTGAAGTAAATCATGCCCTCATAGCTCTTGCTGAAGGTCAGCGTATAGGCAGAGCCATCCCACGCCGCAACATCATACAGGATGCCGCCGCTCGCGGTTGCCACTTCCATATCCACATAATCTGTCCCATTGGCGCTCACCATATAGGTCAGATCGGACACACTGTCACCGGCGGTCAGCGTGTAGACAACGGTCTCGCCGTTCTTCGCCCAGGTCATACCGCTTGTGTAAGATGTTCCGTCTCCCTTTGCTACGGCAACGGAAAGGGTCGGAGTCTCCGCATCGATATTGATAGTTTTGCCAGAGCAGTCTGTATCGTCAGCGATCTTATAGGTTGCAGAGTTTCCGGCCCGATCATAAACGGTAACCGTCAGCTCCTTGTACACTCCAGATTTGGACAGAGTGAAGGTATAGCCAGTCGTCTCATCATATTTCAGTCCATTATCCGTCGTCAGATTCCCGCTTTCCGTCGTGCCGCTTTCATCGTTCAGCTTATAGCTGTAGGTCAGATACGAGAAACCGCTGGCTACGCTCACTCCGTCTACGGATGCCGTATCCGTGAATTTCACATTCACGCTCACCTCATCCGCGGTCCACTCTCCCGGCGTATAAGTACCGTAACTCACGCCGATCGTCGGCTCCTGTTTATCATAAGCGGTCACAGCGATCGTCTTGGACGTGCTGTTACTGGCATCGTCCGTCACGGTAAATACGTATACGCCACAGCTCGTGATTTCATAGTCGTCGTATTCCACGGTTCCATCAGAGTTCGTCTTCGTAGTCGGCCCTGTAATTACTGTACCGTCTTTTTCCACCTTGATCGACGACACGCCGCTCGTAGCATCATAAGAAGACAGGCTCACGATAATCGTCTGACTGGTATATGTGTCGATCGTGTAGTATTCTGTCGTTGTTCCTTCGGTCGAGGTATTGTTATCCTCGATATCAGTAGTCACAACATTTTCTGACGCGTCCGTGGCTTCTACTTTACCGGTCAGCGTGGGCGCAGTAGAGTCCACATACACCTTGCGCGTCTGCTCCCCGGAATCATTTCCGGCGTGATCGTACGCAGTGATCGTGTACATGAAGTAATAGACGTCCTTCGTCTCACTCGCAGTGGCCGTGTACTTGTCAAGATAGGTCTGGACATCTTCAAACTTTTTGCCCGCATCAGCGCTGCTGCTGTCCTGTATGGTTGAAATTGTTGCTTCTGGTGTCGAGGCACTGGCAACTTCCGTATCATTCTTGTCATACGCAGTGATGGTCACCTCATAGTAAGCGATACCGCTCTCTATGGAAGACTTTTCACTACCATTATTTTCTTCATTATCCGCGATGGTGGCGGTCAGAGTCGCGTCTTTTGTAAACCAGCCGCTGGTGCCAGCTGTATTCAGCTGCGTCCCATTTTCGCCAGACACATCATAGACAACCGTGGGCGCGTCACTCTCCGCCACGACGATGGTCTTGCCACTGGCTTCGATAGTCGCTACACCATTTTCGATCGTTGTGTCAGTACTGATCGTATATTGGATACTCGTAGCGCCTGCATTATTCGTTATATAGAAGTAAACCTCACCAGTATTAGAACCCGTGATTGCATCCAAATCGACATTGAAGGTAATGGTCCCTTTTCCGTCATCATTTCCACTGGACACCCAGCCTGTGATCGTTATCGGGCCATTGCCATCACCAAGGTCATACACCAGCGAATACAGGCCGCTGTCGCCCGCAAATCCGGTTACAGTTACCTTAATGGCTTCATTAAAGAAGATACCAAAGGTCAGCTTATTTATTGTTTTTGCTGCACTGCTCTCGTTAAGCGGCGACAGACTTATATTCGTAACCTCCGGCGTTCCTGTATCCACGATCAGATTTCCAAGAGGAAGCACTGAGGTAAAGGCACCTGTATCATTATTTAACAGCTGTAAGTAATATTCTCCTGATTCAGTTACAGTCGCTGTTGTTCCGCTGGTTGGAAATTTACTGTCGTCACTTACTTTCGTATCAGATGTTCCTACCGCCACAGAGGTATAGCCGCCTGTTGCCGCATAGTTTACCTCAGATGTATAATAGATCCCGGACTGTTCACCATCTACTGTGTAATAAGTCACCTGCTCCGGCTCAACCTGATTTACCTTTACGGAGCCTGTGATTTTCTCTAAAACCTTACCATCCGCATCCACCGGATAATAATTTCCGGTGAATATTTCCTTTAAGGTGTTCGTCGTGGCGATTGCGACGCTGTCCTCCTCATAGAGAAGACGGGTCGTATTACCTGAGCCATATGCCAGCTCGTCTACGCCATTGCCAGCAGAGCTGGTCAGCTTGAACTTCAGGCTTGAAAACTCGGATACGGTATCATCCGCTGTAATCAGTCCCGTGCTGTCCTCTGATCCTGACACCGTCTCCGCTCCTACGGTGATATAGAAGTACTGACCGGTCTCAACCATTCCATCTGCTATTACATACGTGGACGAAGACGTTTTTTCGTTGATCTGTACGGTCGTCGTCACCTTCCGCTGCGCAATCCAGCCATAGAGAGTACTGCTGGTAGAAACGCCATCACTGGTATACGCAGATGTCGAATTTGACTCCACAAAAGTATAGTTGCCTGTAATGATGCCGCTGCTCTCCACCTCCGCTTCGGTCAGCGTCAGCGTATATGAAGATCCCGTCGAAGAAATCAACGCAGATCTGTCATACCAGGTGTTGGCATCAGATCCGGAGGCTGTCGCCTCTACCGTTTTATCTGCTACTTTCTCACTTTCCGCAAGAGTTGTAAGGACACTGTCCTCCGTGTAACCGTCCGTCGAATTTCCGCGCAGACCAACCAGAGTGATGTCACTCTCCTTAAGAGTGATGCTGTCTGTCCCATCATACACCTTCACATAGGAAGTGTTTTTATTGTCATCTGTCAGCGTGTTTCCGTTTGTCTTTACCGTGACGGGCATGGGATTGACCTTCAACGGAATATAATCGCTGGTCTCATCCGCAAAACTCTTGGAATAGCTGTCATTAGTATCTGGCGCAAAGGTCATTTTTACATAGTAGTCCCCCGCATCCAGATAGTCTCCCGCAGCAACAGTAACCGTTTCATAGTCCAAATCATAAATTTCAAAACGGAATGTGCCTACCAGACTACTGTCGCGCAGGATCGACACGGCAGTGGTCATTGCTTCACTGTCTGCATCGTAGTAGCTGATATACCCATTGGCATCCAGCAGACTGCTTCCCGATGAGACAGCAATATCGGACAGCGTATCTCCATAGGTCATCTCTATAGACGAGGGCCATACCCTGCTGACGATGGAGATCGCGAAGCTGGCGTTTTCACCAGTGGTTAATGTTTTGTAACGAGTTTCTCCATAATAGGATGTCGCATAGCCATCCTCATCATTAGCAACATATACATCAATACCTGCGCTCGTTGTGGCATATGGTACATAGACATAAATATATCCCGCTTTTAACCCTGTTAACGATGCTGTATATATTGTATACGTTACATTTTCTTCATCAAAAGTGTCTCCCATTGTAGCTGTCAATGAAGTTGGTACTTCACCCAATCCTGCTGCACTGATTTCATCTGATGTCAGCTTACTCTTGTTCGCCGGAGAGGATATCGCGCCGCTGTTACTCAGTTTGATGGAAATGCTGTTATTGCTATAGTAATCATCCGTGATCTCATAAATGCCAAGCAGTTTAAAACCGACAGTCTCCAAGCTTTCTTCTTCACTGTCAAGTCTGACGGCGGTCACCAAATCAGCACTGTAGGATCCACTATTATTTTCCAGATTTTCAAAGTAAGCCCGGGAAAATTCCGGCTCCGCAACACGTTTCAATCCATAATAGGTTTTTATTGCATTGCTGCTTATACTATATGTAGTGCCTCCAGTTTCTTCAGTATTGGAAGATGATGTATAGGAGTATATCGCCCTGGAAGCAATCGTTCCATATAAGGAGAAATTCGATTGCGGGCTCAGGATCACAGCAAACGTATTATATCCTGCTTCCAATACATATTCATCATTTTTACCGGCCTCAGAGGTGCCAAATTCAAAAGTCGTGTCACCGGTTGCGTCATCCTCCAGCTGTCCCACAAAAAAGCCTGCAGAGGATGAAGAGAAATTAACCTGGTTAAAATCCCCAACATTTGACGAGTATGCAAAGAAGACTCCGCTGGTGTAGCTTAATCCTACGCCACTGGCAAAATACGGAGTACCTGTCACCGTCGCCCCGGATATGGCCATGGTTCCTGCTCCACTCACCTGTGCATTATTGAAGACAACATTGGCACTACCCGCCAAATTTAATGTTGCGCCTGTTCCTATGCTTACAGCACTATTAATTTCAACCGTTCCAACGCCTGAAAAAGTAAATGCATTTCCTGAACCCGAAATTGCAAAACCATTTCCCCTACTGGAAGATAGCGACAATTTATTGCTAACAGAAAAATTATTTCCAGAACCGGTCACAGAAATAGCAGCATATGAACCTGTACTACTTAATGACACATCCCCGCTGGTATACAAGGTATTTCCAGAGCCGCTTATAGTAAGGCTAGCGTTTGATGTTGAAAAGCTGAAACCACTATTGCTGTTGCCAAATGTAATTTTATTATTCGAACCGCTTATCAATATTGCATTAATAGTTTTACTTGCCTGACCTGAATCTAATTCGTTTATTATGGTGATTGTCTGATTACTTCCGGTAATCTCAAGAGTACCTTTCGAAGAAGTAGGAACTTCATATATACCATCTACTGTAGCAAGACTGGAGCCCTGAAGATTGATTACATAGGATGTCTCTTCCTCCTCCAGCGTCATCAACATATACGTCTGGCTCGCAATCGCGAAGTCCGAGAACGACGACGTGGTATAGCTCACATCATAGGTCCCGTCGCCATTATCGGTATAGGAGAAATCTGAGTCATATTCCGTGTTTGCGAAGGAGGCGTCATCCACCACCTCGCCGTCCGAGATATGGAGGAACCACATGTCGCCCAGCGCGTCCTCGTCGAGCTCCACGCCCTCGAGGGTCAGGGTCACGCTCTCACCGTCCTGGAGCTCGTATTCCTCGCCGTCCTCTTCAAGATGCGCGGACATGGCAAAGTAGAGCGTGGTCGTCGCGCCCTCCAGATCGATCGCACTCAGTACGGCTGTTTTATCCGCGGATTCCACGACCAGATCGACGTCCTCCGGGATTCCCCCGGAGAGCTCCGCGCTCACCGTCACAGAACCGTAAAGGACGGACAGATTATCGATGCTCTCTGTCTCCAGGACGTCAGCCTCGGCTGCTTCCTCAGCTTCCGCGTCGCCATCCTCTTCTGTCTCGCTTTCCTCTCCCGAAGAATCGGCGGCGTCCGCCGACTCATTCGCGGCGGCCTCGTCTGTCGCCGAACTGTCCGCGTCCTGCGAGCTCTGCTCGCCGTCTGCCTCGGTTTCGTTTTCCTCTCCCGTATTTTCATCTTCCTCGGTGAAGTCTTCGTCCGACGCCTCTCCTGCGTCCTCCTGGAGCTCCTCCGCTTCCTTTACTTCCGTCGCGCTCGCGTTGATCGTGGACAGGTCCACGGAATTGAACACGATCGCCAGCGTCAACATAATCGACAAGAATCTTCTAAATCTGGTCAATGCTTTCATTCTGAATGTCCTCCTACTCGGTTCTTTATCTGCTGCTTCATCCGTATAACGTTACAGTTTTGTCTAAAAATTTGTAGAGTAAACCTATTATTTAGAATTGTATCATGCAGATTCACATATTTCAAGTACTAATTAAACTAATAGCGATATTATTAATGCAATAGTTGGTTCTAAAG